>NZ_JAUBTQ010000190.1:0-1003 GCF_036702515.1 Microcoleus sp. BROC3 | reverse complement strand
ATTACAGAAATGATTTAGACTTGATTGCTGTTGCTGATGACGGCACATTTGTCAGTTTTTGTTACTGCGAGATTAGTATGCAAGAGTGCGATCGTACCGGGCGCAATGAAGGCTGGATTGCTTGTCTCGGCACTAGGCGCGGCTTCCGCAAAATGGGATTGGGACGAGCGATGTTGCTCGCTGGTTTGCATCGACTGAAAGCTGCAGGTGTCGCTACTGCTATTCTCGGCGTCGATGCTGAAAATTCATCAGGTGCCTTGCGACTTTACGAATCTGTCGGCTTCCACAATATTCGCGACAGTATTTCCTATGTTAAGGATATTTAATCCATGTTACAGTTCGCGATCGGGCTCCCACCCAAGAAACCGGGTTTTTTACCGAATCTGCGGGTTGCAACGAAATATTTTCGTGAAAAAACCGGGTTTCTCGCCACTCGTGTAAGTTTTATCTAAAAAACTTTTCCGACCCCCTTGACAATCCTGTATTACGTCTGTAGTATAAAAGTAGGGAAAGCACAGGACAAGCAAAAACCTGTATTTTCCGTGCAAATTCTGAACCTTGACAACTGAATAAACGATCAAAATTTCAAGGAACATCAATTTGAAAGTCTTGCAATACAGACTCGATTGTCATGTTGTTACTTTATACGAGACTGTTCGGTTACAAACTGACTCGACCAGAGTCAGATGCTGTAGGAAATCAGTCTAATTTCAATGAATTTCATGCGGATTCAAAACAGACAAGCTCTGCCAAATTTGAATCTACCAAAAAGGCTGAGGAAATCCGCAAGGTCAAACAAGCTTATCATTTAGAACGGCGCTTCTTTCAGTAAAGATTGTCAGATTTCGTGAATCTTTACCGATACTGGCAATTTGCTAAGTCTCACAAAAAGCCAAAGTCGAGAGCAGATAAGCTACCAATCCAACATCCAAAATTGCTCTAGGAGGTATCGGTAATGGTTCACATTCGTTTTGAAGGACGTTCCTATGACGTGGCAGAAAAC
>NZ_JAUBTQ010000189.1:0-1004 GCF_036702515.1 Microcoleus sp. BROC3 | reverse complement strand
GTTAGGAGTTGGGATTCAATTAAATCTCAGCAAAACTTTTCATTATATCATAAAATTATTTTGCAAGAGATCTATTGGATAACGATGGGTTATGATCGAGACCTCAATATTGCGATCAATATTCTGGAAGAAGAAACCCTAAAATTTCTTGCTGAATCTAAAGGCTTAAACAGTAATGAAGCTCGTCAATACATGGCAAACTACGGTGATTGTCGAGTAGCAGAGGTGGTCAATCAACTAAAAGGGGTCTATTGCATGTTACCGAAACAACCAACTCCAGTCCTTGCCCCTAACCCTACCACTGATACCTCCGATAGTTTTGTCACCCATGCCATCGATGGTGATGCAATGCAGGCTATGAACATGGCGGCCATGAGTCTAATTGAGAGAATGCAGACCCTAAAAGGACTTGTACCCCTTGATGCCTATTCCCTTGCCAGTTTAGCAATGGATGCACGGATTGGCAAAATAGAGCCGGGAGCAAAACATCTACATTGCTTGATGCCCAAGTCTCTCTGGGTCAGAAGTTAACAGCAGTTTGCGTTCAGATAAGTGATGGTGCGCTCCCCCTAAATCCCCCTATGTCCTTTGGACAGGCTACGCCAACAAAAGGGGGACTTGAAGAATTAACTTGGCTTACGAGAATTAAATTTGCTGTAAGGTACCTAGTCCCACAACTCTAAAATCAAGAGCGACTTCTCAGGACACTCACCAACTTATGAACAAGGGGCTTAAGTCCCTTACCTGTCACCTTCCTAAGCCTTTTGCTTGCACCTCCCTTTACCTCCTCTACCTCCTTTACCTCCCTCTACTTTCGACAATTATCACAATGCCCACACCGCATTTCCTGAGCATCTCGATCGAAACCGAAATTTTTAAGGAGAAATTGCCAACGACAAGTTTTGGGCGTTGCTTAATCAGGGTAGAAAAAAAATAACTTGAAAATCCCGAAGTTTTGTGGATACTGGTTTCTCTGACTTGCATATTTAGCCCTTCATACCCTA
>NZ_JAUBTQ010000188.1:0-1161 GCF_036702515.1 Microcoleus sp. BROC3 | reverse complement strand
GCCGGTGCAACAACCGCAACCATTACCCTTGATGTTGTAGGCGATACGGTAGCTGAAGGCAACGAGGCGATCGACGTTACCCTATCGAATCCCACAGCGGCGGCGGGTTATTCGGCTACAATTCCCGTTGTCACCCCCGTCACGACTACTATCATAGCGAATGCAGACACGACTCCCCCCACCGCACCCATCATCACCACCCCTAGTGGCACCACTAACGACACCACACCCACGTTAACGGGGACGGCAGAAGCCAACAGTACCGTTAATATCTTACAAGGGACAACGGCACTGGGAACAGCCACAGCGGATGCTTCCGGGAATTGGACATTTACCCCCACGACTCCCTTAACCGATGGCAATTATGCTGTAACGGCTACGGCTACTGATGCGGCGGGGAATACTTCTACTGCTTCAAGTGCAGTTAGTCTCATCGTAGATGCTACAGCACCGACAGTACCTACAATCACCACTGCCGCTGGCGCAACTAACGACAACACTCCCACAATTACCGGAACTGCCGAAGCTAATAGTACCGTCAACATTTTACAAGGCACAACTTCTCTGGGCACTGCTACTGCAGATGCTTCGGGTAAGTGGACATTTACGCCGGCTGCTGCTTTAGCCGACGGCACTTATGCCTTCACTGCTACAGCCACAGATGCAGCGGGTAATACTTCTACTGCTTCCACTCCAGTTAATTTGACAATAGATGCGACAGCATCAAGCGTACCCACCTTCACGACTACCCCCGGCACAACTAACGACAACACTCCCACTCTGACGGGGACGGCAGAAGCCAATAGTACCGTCAACATTTTACAAGGCACAACGCCTTTAGGTACTGCTACGGCAGATGCTTCGGGTAAGTGGACATTTACGCCGGCTACTGCTTTAGCCGACGGCACTTATGCCTTCACTGCTACAGCCACAGATGCAGCGGGTAATACTTCTACTGCTTCCACTCCAGTTAATTTGACAATAGATGCGACAGCATCAAGCGTACCCACCTTCACGACTACCCCCGGCACAACTAACGACAACACTCCCACTCTGACGGGGACGGCAGAAGCCAATAGTACCGTCAACATTTTACAAGGCACAACGCCTTTAGGTACTGCTACGGCAGATGCTTCGGGTAAGTGGACATTTACGCCGGCT
>NZ_JAUBTQ010000187.1:0-1170 GCF_036702515.1 Microcoleus sp. BROC3 | reverse complement strand
TATAGCGAGCGCAAATGATTTGTAAATCATCGAGCGTGTATAATGAGAGATGTAAATCTAAGTAGAAGTTGAGATGTCCCGAGAGAAATCGTTAGACAAATTCAAAGAAGATGAAGCCCAGGCTTTATTAGAACTCGAAAATTTTATTGCCGGCAATCCCGACCCAAGAGAACTAAAAAGAGCTTTAGCTGTTCGGATGCTAATTGAAGGGATATGTCGCAAAACTATCCAAACTATTTTGGGAGTATCATCTCCATTTATCAGCAAGTGGAAAATCAATTATGCGTTGTATGGAATTGAAGGATTGCTCTTAAATCATCGAGGCTCGCAGGGACAGCTTAAGCCAGAAGAACGAGAGGAAATTATCCAATGGTTAACCGATAAAAATCAGTGGGATATATCTGCTGTTGCCAATTATATAGCAGAGCGATATCAGATTGAATTTAAATCTCAAACCAGCTACTATCAACTCTTTAAGTCAGCGGGAATTAGCTGGAAAAAGTCTCAAAAAAAGAACCCAAAAGGTGATGAAGAGCTTGTCAAAAAAAAGCACCAAGAAATTTGTGAAACTCTCGAAGAACATCGAGAAGCTATAGAGTCGAGAAAGCTTGTGGTGTATTTGATTGATGAGTGTCACCTTCTTTGGGGAGATGCCTGTGGCTATGTTTGGGGAAGGCGCAATGAGAAAATAGAAATACCAGTGGTAAATGAGAGAGAAAAACAAACTTATTATGGTGCGCTCGATTATTTAACCAAACAGTTTGTTCTGCGAGAATATGCGACTGCGAATTCCGAGAATACGGTCGATTTCTGAAAGTATTTACAATGCTTAAATCCTGAAGCGAGACACTTGATTATTTGGGATGGAGCTAGTTACCACAAATATAAAGAGATGAAGGCTTACCTAGAAGAAGTTAATCGAGGCAAACAGAAGGATGAATGGCCTTTAACTTGTGTCCTATTTGCTCCCAATGCTCCCGAGCAAAATCCCGTAGAGGATATTTGGCTCCATGCCAAAACTTGGGTGAGAAAATTTGGGAATCGGATCGGTTCTTTTTCCTTGGTTAAATGGTTCTTCAATTTTACCATACAGCAGCAAAGATTTGACTTTCCCAAGCTACACAAGTTTGGTGATTTTGAGCTAACATTCTCATGAAACTCATGCTCGAT
>NZ_JAUBTQ010000186.1:0-1181 GCF_036702515.1 Microcoleus sp. BROC3 | reverse complement strand
CTCATTATTATCTCGGATGATTCACTTTTACCTCCTCAATCCGCGTATGTGCCAGTTGGGGGTGCGGAATGTGGGTTGAAACAGCCAGAGCCCACCAATTTGGTGGAATTGAAGTTAGTGAGGATTGTCGAACGGAAACAGCACACCATCGGATAGAGAAGAGAAGAGTTTGGGCGGTTCCAGTTGCCGCATTAGGAGGGCTTCACAAACAAGAGCAATGGACAGATATTCAGACTATTGTTATAGTAGAACGTTACCGTTATCTGTGGAACAAAACCACTCATGAACTCCAGTTTTACCTAAGTTCTTTACCCGTAGATGCTAAAGCGGAATGGTCTAGCTATTCGCCAACATTGGAGTATTGAAAATCAAGAACATTGGGTTTTAGATGTCACTTTCAATGAAGATCGATGTCGCATTCGGTCGTTGAATAGCCCTCGGAACTTGGCTGTGATCAGACGGATGTCCCTGAATGCTGTCAATCAAGAAACCACTCTCAAGCGTAGCTTGCGACAGAAAAGGAAACGGGCTGCAATGAATGATGAATACATGATGCTTCTTCTCAAATCCTTTTGTCAAGACTGATTGAGATGCTCTTACCCTGGCAGGGGAACCTGGATCTAAAAGCGATATAACCTTATTCCGGGAATATCGCGAGCGAGTTTGACCCTCAACAAAGATTTAAGGGAGATAAAGCTTACGTTGGAGAAGATTTAATAACAACTCCCATTAAAAAACCCAGAAACCGAGAATTAACAACTGAACAAAAAGAACAAAACAAAGCGTTTTCGGCTCGCCGAATTTTTGTGGAACATCGAATTAGAACGGTCAAGATATTTCGAGTTGCCCAAGAAAGATTTAGATTAAATCCCCCAAAATATGAGCAAGTAATTTTAACGATTTGTGGAATAGTAAGGTTGCGAATGGGAGCCGGAATATTACAATTATAAAAAGCGGTGAAAGCGTCCGATTAAAATTAACACACTTCACTCAATATTTTGGCATAATTATCAACAATAAATATCTCAAAGTCGGGTTTTATCGTACACACTAGCTAGGGCTTGCTGAATAAGTGCTGAAAAGTTCACCACGCCTTGCGCTTCGATCGCCCGAGCGCTGGTGGTAAGTGCAAAGAAAACAGGTAAAATAGCACAGAACCCTTGCACCACCGTTGACAGTTG
>NZ_JAUBTQ010000185.1:0-1195 GCF_036702515.1 Microcoleus sp. BROC3 | reverse complement strand
TAAGCTGCTACGCAGCTAAACCGGATAAAATAGCATTGCCTTTATTTTTGATTTTTCGATCCCATTTAATAACCATTTCTCCTTCATTTAATAATCTATGTAGTAATTCTGACAATTCTTCTACTGACTTAAACAGTCGATGTGCTATATATTCTTTCGCTGAATGCCAGACCAATTCAATCAAATTATAATCGGGGCTGTAAGGTGGCAAAAATTCTCAAATAATATGAGGCATTTCGGCTGATATTTGGCTCAGAATATCTTTCTTTTTGTGAAAACTAGCATTGTCTAAAATAATTACAATCTTCATTCCCGATTCGGCAAATTCTTCAGCTTGATTTCCCAGTTCTCTCCATTCTTGAACTATCGAATCATTTAAGGCATTAATTTGCTCGTAAAAGGTATTCGAGTCTCCTCTTTTTATCACAAAATTTAACCTTTTTTTGTCATGATATCTCAACCCACCCATGATATTCACTCTACCTCTTTTCCTTTGACCTGTGATTTTTTTTCGGCTGCCTTTTTTACCCCAATTTTTTCTTCTTATCACTCGTAAACTGAATCCACTCTCGTCCCAAAACCATACCTGTAAAAGCTCTGGGGTTTCTTTCGTTATTCTTAAATACTCAGATAGCTTCTGTTTAAATACTTCTCTTTCAATTGGATCTTGTTTGTCCTCTAAACTATATTTAGCCCAAATATAAACGTATTTTTTTTTTATGTAGTATTCTGGATATTTGGGAACCACTCAATTTAATTCCTGTGACTTTTTCTAAATAGGTTGCTAGTCTGGCTGCCGTCCATCTCCCAAATTCATATCCATATTCTGCCGGTTCTTTATCGATTGTATCTATCAATATTTTTTCATACTCTGGAGTGACTTTGCGAAAATTTCCTGAGCTTCTTTTATCTAAAAAACTATCCAAATTATCTGGGTCGCCATGCACTGACCAATAAGCTACTGTTGTGTAAGCAATCTCCATAAATTCACTAATTTCTCGATAGGTTTTTCCGTCATTTACTAGCAACAAAATTAGAATTTTTTCCCTCACGTAATTATCCTCATACTCTTTTAGTAGTTTAACGAGTCTCTGTTTTTGATTTTGAGATAGATGGTTTTTGGCTGGCATACATTCTAACTAATGAGCGCTTATTTTATATTTATATTATACAATCTAGCTGCGTATCAGCTTAC
>NZ_JAUBTQ010000184.1:0-1208 GCF_036702515.1 Microcoleus sp. BROC3 | reverse complement strand
TACCCTGACCCAAAACAGAGCGTTGGTAGTTCACGATTATATAGTCGCCGGAACGGGTAAGGTTGGCTTTAGCTTGGGTACGAAATTGGTTAAGTGTTGTCTCTGACGCATAGTAGACCTCAACCTTGACGTTGTGACTTCTGAGCAAAGCCGCTAATTCATCCAGAGTCATCCCCGAAAAAGTGACGGCATAAGAAGAACGGATATTCTGGGTTTGACCGTCAAAAAAGGTGTCTTGGGTTAGGGTGCGATATCCCTGTTTTTTGCTGCCGAGTGCATTCAGAACCCTCACACTGCTAGCCACGCCACAATAGGCTGGACGCTTTTGAGTTTCAATGTGGGTGCTAAGCGGTTGAAAATCCTGTTGGCTCTTGCTCTGGCTTAATAGCTGTTGTCCTTCGGGTGATTCTAGAGAAACTAAAGTTTTGGGAAGTGGTTGTCGGTCAACAGAAGGTGGCGAGAAGAGTTTCCAGGTAAAAACGCTTAAACCTGTGCCGAAGATTAGTAGAATACCCCCTCCAGCTTTTATTAGTCGCCCTCGCCATCGGTAATTCCCAGATTTCTGATTTATTAAGTCCATATCTTCATATCTCCCAAGAACACTTATGTAAAAAAGTCTTAGTCAGAATTTTTCGTTGGATAATTAAACATTACAACGTCTAAATGTTGCCATCTGGTTAGTAGCTCTGGTAACTATCGCCTTTGCTTAGGACATCATTATAGCAAGTCTTTTCATTGTTAAAACTTCATTATGATTAAGAAAAAATAGCATTTTTATAAAGCGGTCTGAAAACTTGGATTCTGTAATATAATTTTGAAATCTATGCAGTTTCACTCTCCTTGCATCATGCCGCCAATACCAACAGTCACAGTCAAGTCAGGATACAAGCCACAATCTATCGATACCAGCATTGAAGCTGACGTGCTGATGTTTCAGCTATTGCGACAGTTAAGCCCCCAACAAAAACTACAGCGGACTTGCGCTTTCAATCAAGCGGTGCGAAGGTTGGCAATATCTGGAATAAAGAACCAGTATCCCAATGCTACTGAGGCAAAAGTTCGGCAAGAATTTATTAAAAGGTGCTTGGGTGCTGAGTGGAGAGAAGTTTTATCAAATAGCAAAGATTGGGGTGAACTCGTGATTGCAGATCCGATCGAATTAGCGCAAAAAATAGCCAGCATCTTGCTACCGCTGAATATTCCCTATG
>NZ_JAUBTQ010000183.1:0-1210 GCF_036702515.1 Microcoleus sp. BROC3 | reverse complement strand
ACCTACTATGATCTCGGATGATTCACTTTGACCCCCTCAATCCCCCTATGTGCCAGTTGGGGGTGCGGAATGTGGGTTAAACTACTTTGTCCATAACCCGAAAATTAATGCCGAAACTTTCTATTACCCTCTGGTAGAGCAGTTTCTCAAGGCATGGCAGGGAATGGAAATGACGCTAGTTCTTGATACCAGCGTGTTGTGGGATAAATATTGCCTGATAGAGGTGTGTTTAATTTGGGGAGGAAGGTCAATTCCTTTAGGGCAGAGCGTCTTGGAACATGGCAGCGCCACAGTCGGCTATGAGGATTATCGTCCAGTCTTGGAAACCACACTGCGAATGTTGCCACCAGGATGCCAAGTGAGGCTATTAGCAGATCGAGGGTTTGAACACGGTGCGTTCATTCGTTGGTTACGCGACCATCGTTGGTCGTGGGCAATTCGCGCCAAATCAGATTTGAACGTGACGCTTTCCAATGGTCGCACAAATGCTCTGGCACAATTACTGCCACCCACAGGAGAAGCCTATCTCTTTCGAGAAGTCACCATTTTACAAGACATTGAGTGCCATCTTGCCACTGCTAATTTACCAATGGCAGGTGAGCCTTGGGCAGTCCTGACAGATACGACCCCCTCGTTGCAAACATTTGAAGTGTACGGTCAGCGATTTGGTGGAATCGAACCGCATTTTAAGGATTACAAGTCGGCAGCCTTTGACTTGACCCGTTCTCACTTGCGGGATGAAATGGCACTCAGTTGTTTATTGATGCTACTAGCTGCTGCTACGCTGATTGCCATTTCCATTGCCGTCGTTGTCGCGGGTGAAGGTCGCACGCTTGTTGCTTGACTGGCATTTCCACAGAGGTTTGAGCTTTTTACAATTGGGTTTACGTGAGATTAAACGACTGTGTTATCAATGTCTCCCGATTCCCAGCTTTGCCTCTTTACCTCCAAGGAGTCCTGTACCGGGCTGTGCCTCACTTAAAAAACGGGAGCAATTACAGACCAGGGTTGAGTTCTCCAAAGTCACTGTTTTCTCTACTTAGGGCTTGCTGAATAATCGATCGCTTTCTGACGATCGGGAGCGATCAATATCTTCAAGCTCGACTTAACATAAGCTTTTCCTGTGTTAATCCCCGGTACATATAATTTTGAATTATCTTCAATCCCAAAATAGGTGTTGTTTTGCCCGCTCGACATAAAAACACACAAA
>NZ_JAUBTQ010000182.1:0-1222 GCF_036702515.1 Microcoleus sp. BROC3 | reverse complement strand
GTGTTACCGATGGCGCGGGTGTTACCGATGGCGCGGGTGTTGGCGTTACCGATGGTGTTACCGATGGCGCGGGTGTTACCGATGGCGCGGGTGTTGGCGTTACCGATGGTGTTACCGATGGCGCGGGTGTTACCGATGGCGCGGGTGTTGGCGTTACCGATGGTGTTACCGATGGCGCGGGTGTTACCGATGGCGCGGGTGTTGGCGTTACCGATGGTGTTACCGATGGCGCGGGTGTTACCGATGGCGCGGGTGTTGGCGTTACCGATGGTGTTACCGATGGCGCGGGTGTTGGTGTTGGTGTTGGTGTTGGTGTGGGAGTTAGTGCAGTATTTACAGTCAAATTAACTACACTCGAAGCAGTAGAAGTATTACCCGCAGCATCCTTAGCTGTCGCAGTTAAGGCGTAAGT
Source organism: Microcoleus sp. BROC3 (assembly GCF_036702515.1). Lineage (NCBI taxonomy): Bacteria > Bacillati > Cyanobacteriota > Cyanophyceae > Oscillatoriales > Microcoleaceae > Microcoleus > Microcoleus sp. BROC3. The sequence continues at coordinate 810 of NZ_JAUBTQ010000182.1, read as the reverse complement.
ACCATCAGTTAAAGCCGTTGTCGGTGTAAAAGTCCAATTTCCCGAAGCATCCGCCGTAGCAGTACCCAAAGAAGTTGTACCTTGTAAAATGTTAACGGTACTATTAGGTTCGGCAGTTCCCGTCACAGTCGGAGTGCCAGTGGCTGTTGTGCCAGCGGCTGTTGTAATGGTGGGTACTGTGGGTGCAACAGTGTCTACGATGAGACTAACTACACTCGAAGCGGTAGAAGTATTACCCGCAGCATCCTGAGCTGTCGCAGTTAAGGCGTAAGTACCATCAGTTAAAGCTGTCTGGGGGGTAAATGTCCAATTCCCAGAGGCATCCGCCGTAGCAGTACCCAGAGAAGTTGTGCCTTGTAAAATGTTAACGGTACTATTAGGTTCGGCAGTTCCCGTCACAGTCGGAGTGCCAGTGGCTGTTGTGCCAGCGGCAGTAGTGATTGTAGGGGCTGTGGATGCTGTAGCATCTACGATGAGATTAACTGGAGTTGAAGCCCCAGAAACATTACCCGCAGCATCCTTAGCTGTAGCAGTGAAGGCATAAGTGCCATCGGCTAAAGCTGTCGTGGGGGTAAATGTCCAGTTACCATCCGCATCCGCTGTGGCAGTACCCAGTGCAGTTGTGCCTTGTAAGATGTTAACTGTACTGTTCGGTTCTGCCTTACCCGCGATCGCGCCTTTGGTACTCCCAGAAGTTGTGATCGTGGGGGCTGTGGATGCTGTGGCATCGATGGTGAGATTAACTGCACCCGAAGCTGGAGAAATATTACCCGCAGCATCGGTAGCTGTAGCAGTTAAAGCATAAGCGCC
>NZ_JAUBTQ010000181.1:0-1234 GCF_036702515.1 Microcoleus sp. BROC3 | reverse complement strand
GGGAGCGTGTCACTTATGTTATGAGTATAAATACTGATAAAGACTACCATCACTTTTTTACCTATCATCAGTAAAATAGGCGATAATTATGCTCTCTTCCCACTTCCCACTTGAGATAGAATCATGACACCCGAACAACAACAGGCGATTAAAACACATCTAGATGCTATTTCTGCCATCCTTTATGCTGATTCTAATCCTGATGCCTTCCAGACACTAGAAGATATTGAACTTGCAGTCAGAGACCAAGTTTTGACTCATGTGACACCGCATATCGGCTTTTTTTTATCTGCTCAGCTACCGGTACAAAAGCCGGAAGAATCAAGACATTAAAAAGCACTCTCGGTAATTTAAGTATCACCCAGAAGCAAGCAGATAGACGCTTGCCTAGGTAGCCGTAGTCGGTTGAGTCCACATTTAGAAAACTGTTGCTTAAGACTGAGTGCCAATGTCTCTTATCAGCATGCAGCCCTAGATATTAAGTATCTAACGGGAGTGACTGTTCCGTCTAAAACACAACAGAGATTAGTACATTATCAAGACTTCCACCAGCCCATCGCCAGAGCAGATATTTTGGAGCTAAGTGCAGATGGTGGAAAAGTACGACTCAGGAGACCTCAAGGAGAAAAGTCTGAATGGAAAGACTATAAAGCAATTGTGTCAGAAGCTGGTATGGTGGCTAGTTTCAATAAAAATGATATCATCATTAATTGGGCAAATAAACAACCGCTAGCAAAACCTATAACTTGCTTGGGCGATGGACATGATGGAGTGTGGAATATATTTAAGGAAATCAGTTGTGAACAGAACAGAAGAGAAATTCTCGATTGGTATCATCTGAATCAAAATCTTCAGAAAGTAGGTGGTTCCATGAAGAGAATTAAGCAAGCAGAAGCATATTTGTGGAAAGGGAACGTAGAGAGCGCGGCAGCTCTATTTAGAAAGCTCAAGAAAACATCAGCAGTGAATTTTTGCAAATATCTAGAAAAGCACAAACAAAGGATTATCAACTATGAATTGTTCTCTATTGATGGCATCTGTTCAATTGGTTCAGGAGCGGTAGAATCAGGGATTAAGCAAATAGCCAGACGAATTAAAATATCAGGAGCTAGTTGGAAATCAGAACATGTGGGGCAAGTATTAGCTCCGAGTTGTGCTTACTTGAACGGGTTAATTGGAAATCAGGGAAAAACTTCATAAGTATAATTACTCACTGCAAAAGTGACATGCTCCC
>NZ_JAUBTQ010000180.1:0-1253 GCF_036702515.1 Microcoleus sp. BROC3 | reverse complement strand
TCATGGCTATTCAAGAGAGCGAAGACCAGACCTCAAACAATTTATCATTGATACGATTGTAAGTGGAGATGGAGACGTACCATTGTATATCAAAATAGATGACGGAAATGCCGATGATAAAAGTGTCTTTGTAGAGAGATTGAAAGAATTTAAAAACCAGTGGACATTTGACGGAATCTGTGTAGCAGACAGTGCGTTATACACAGCAGAAAATTTGTCAGCGGTAGGAATGAAATGGATAACTAGAGTACCATTAAGCATCAAATCAGCTCAAAATAAAATCTGCAACATTGAAGATAGTGCCTGGGAAGACCCTGAAATAAAAGGATATAAAATAGCAAGCCAAACGAGTGAGTATGCTGGCATCAAGCAAAGATAGCTAGTAATAGAAAGTGAAATCAGAAAACAAGCAGATATTAAAAAAATAGTCAAGCAAGTAGAGAAACAATTAGAATCAGCCCAAGCCAAACTGCGTAAGCTATCTAGGCAAAAGTTTGCTTGTATTGCCGATGCGGAAACTGCAATAAAAAAGTTATCAGAATCAGGGAAATATCACCAAATAACAGAAATTAGATCCCCAGAAAAAACAGTTAAATCAACAAAAAGTAATCTCCAAAGACTAGATCGGACACAGACAAAAGTTTATCAAGTTACGGGTGAAATAGCACCCCGAAATTCAGCGATTGAAGCAGAACAAGTCAAAGCCGGTAGATTCATATTAGCCACAAATATCTTAGATACTGAAGCAGTAACAAATTTACAGGTATTATCGGAATACAAAGCGCAGCAAAGTAATGAGAGAGGATTTAGATTTATTAAAGATCCGTTATTTTTTACTTCCAGCGTATTCGTGAAAAAGCCGGAGCGAGTTGAAGCAATTGGAATGATAATGGGACTGTGTTTGTTAGTGTATAACCTGGCGCAAAGGAAATTGAGACAACAATTATCAGCTACCAATGATCGAGTGAAAAATCCGGCAAAGAAATTAACCAATAAGCCGACAAGGGGCTGGATATTTCAGATGTTTCAGGCGGTGCATTTAGTAACGATAAATGGAGCGAAGCAGGTTAGCAATTTAACCCAAGAGCGTCAAGATATCTTGCAGCATTGAGGATAGTATTGCTGTGAATACTATTTAATATGTTCAAGTGAATAACGAACGATAGCGAGGTGTAGATATTTGTGAATAATTTTCATTAATTAGTCAAGATAATTTGCTTTTGGCATAATTTGCCTTGCTTCAAAATATGAGC
>NZ_JAUBTQ010000179.1:0-1273 GCF_036702515.1 Microcoleus sp. BROC3 | reverse complement strand
ACTCGACCTCATGTTCCTGGGCTTCATCAGCTTCGTGCTCGTCGCTGATGGTCTGCGGTTGTGTTAACAGGCCCTAGCGGACGGACTGCTCCAGAAGGGGTGCAAGTGCAGATGGTAAAAGGAGAGAGTTTGAAAGCTATCGCCGAGCGGGGGATAGATATGGGAACACCTCAACTTAGCGGCAGTGTCGTGCGTAAACGTGGCCGTCGCACCAAATCCTTTGGCTAGACTCAACGCTCTGTCATTTCAAGGTTGGCACTTGCTCAACAGAACTACCAGTCCATCCGCTTCGAAAGGTCTGAAGCACGCAGCGAGGCATAGCGCAGAAACATATTGGAGCTTGACCACCCCATAATCTTGCAAATTTCCGTCTCACTCCAAAGCCAGCCATTGTTCTTGTCCCTCATCGATACCCATCTGCACGTCGCCTCGTGCCGTAGGTCGTGCTCTTTGAAATCTTCAAGTCCGGCGTAATGAAATAATGTTTTGAAACGGCTGGAAAGATTATTTGAAGTCCTAATCATTGAGGGTCTCTTACCGTCCCAAAACGGAAATATCAAGCCATTTCGTCCTTTGCACCATTCGCGCAATCGAGCCCGAAGACAAGGCGGTATTGGTACCGACCTGCGCTTTGTGATGTAGTCCTCTACCTTGCTCGAATCCAAATGAATGATGTAAGCTTCCATATCTATGTGGTCGACCCTGAGGCGGTAAGCCTCGCTGAGCCTCATCCCAGTGTTTAGAATTAGATCAAAGAGCAAGTGAAATGCGGGGTCGATAGGTAACGCCCGCTCACGATCATCCCTCTTAATCCCATCGAGGGCCTTGCGAATACTGTCCTCCTCTTCTGCCGAGAGACGCCGATCTCTAAGCTGGTCCACTTTCGGCTTTTTTCCTCTGAGCAAGAGTTGGTCTGCCTCATTTGCCGTGTACTGGCTGTACGAACGGGGTAGAAGCCGAAGGGCATTGACGGGCACCTGATATGTCCGGTCAGAGTGGCGGCGAATGTGCCAATCGAGCGCTCTTGCCAGACTTCCGACGTACTTTCGAATAGTCCCAGGCGCAAGGTTGTCTTCGATCTTCATGCGGTAGATCCACTGATCTGCCCATGTGGCACTTATGCTGGAGTAGCGCGCCAGACCAAGCTCACGACGAAGCAGTTCAACCATAGGTACGTCACTTGGCGCCACCCGAGCCCCCGGCGGCCACTCAAAGTGCTCCACTTATGGCCACCCAAACTGCTCCACCCTGGCCATGGTGATCTGACGCATTG
>NZ_JAUBTQ010000178.1:0-1284 GCF_036702515.1 Microcoleus sp. BROC3 | reverse complement strand
ATGAAATAGCCCTGGCAACGAAGTGCTGGCTTTAATCTTAACACACTCAAAATCTTGTTCAGAATGAAATAGCCCTGATTTTAATTCGTCTGGCTATTTGCTTAATCCCTGATTCTACCGCTCCTGAACCAATTGAACAGATGCCATCCCTTGAGCAAACTTCATAGTTGATAATCCTTTGTTTATGCTTTTCTAAATATTTGCAAAAATTCACTGCTGATTTTTTCTTGAGCTTTGTAAATAGAGCTACCGCATTCTCTACATTCCCTTTCCACAAATATGCTTCTGCTTGCTTAATTCGCTTCATTGAACCACCTACTTTCTGAAGATTTTGATTCAGATGATACCAATCGATAATTTCTCTTCTGTCCTGTTCACAACTGATTTCCTTAAATATATTCCACACTCCATCATGTCCATCACCTACGCAAGTTACAGGTTTTGCTAACGGTTGTTTATTTGCCCAATTAACGATGATATCATTTTGATTGAAACTAGCCATCATACCCGCTTCCGACACAATTGCTTTATAGTCTTTCCATTCAGACTTTTCTCCTTGATGTGCCCTCAGTCGTACTTTTCCACCATCTGCACTTAGCTCCGAAATATCTTCTGTTGATATCGGTTCGCTGAAGTCTTGATAATGTACTAATCTTTGTTGTGTTTTAGCCGGAACAGTCACTCCCGTTAGATACTTAATATCTTGGGCGGCATGCTTATAAGCAACATTGGCACTCAGTCTTAAGCAACAGTTTTCTAAATGTGGACTCAACCTACTAGCACTACCGCAGCCTAGTTTAGCTGCTTGCTTCTCGGTGATACTTAAATTACCTAGGGTACTTTTTAAGGTCTTGATTCTTCCGGCTTTTGTACCGCTAGCTGAGCAGATAAAAAAAAGCCGATATGTGGTGTCACATGAGTCAAAACTTGGTCTCTCACTGCGAGTTCAATATCTTCTAATGTCTGCAAGGAATCAGGATTATAATCATCATAAAGTATGGCAGAAATAGCATCTAGGTGTGTTTTAATTGTCTGTTGTTGTTCAGGTGTCATGATTATATATGCAGTGGGAAGAGATGATAATTATCGCCATTATACTGATGATGGGTAAAAAAGTCATGGTGGGTTCACGAGTATTTATACTCATCGCACAAGTGACACGCTCCCTAGAGCGTCGGTACAGTATTAGAAGTTGACAAAAAAAGAGATATAGCGAGCGCAAATGATTTGTAAATCATCGAGCGTGTATAATGAGAGATGTAAATCTAAGTAGAAGTTGAGATG
>NZ_JAUBTQ010000177.1:0-1284 GCF_036702515.1 Microcoleus sp. BROC3 | reverse complement strand
AACCGTTTTGAATCGTATCCATGAAAAGGATGGAATTATCAAGGAGCCGGATGAGGCGAAAGTCTCACGTCCGGTTCTGAAGGAGAGGTTAGGGGGGTAACTCCCTAATCGACTCTAACCAACAGGAAATCGAACTGCTGTTCAACGAAGGTTTGCAGAGCGATCGCGATCGCGCCCTCTTTGGAGTTTGCCTCTACACCGCCTGTCGGATTGCCGAAGCGTGCAGCTTGAAAGTCATCGATGTCTTTACCCCCGCGAATGTCATCCGCTCCGAAATGATCATCCGCTTTCGTCAACACCAAAGGCAAGCTCGGCACCCGCACTATCCCGATCATTCAAGAGTTGAGGCTGCTATTAGAAACCTACGAGCATCCCGAACACCCCTACCTATTCCCCAGCCGCCACCTCAACCACCGCTGGAAACACGCGAACCCGGAAGCCGCCTCTCACCTATTCCAAGAAGCCTGCGAGAAAGTCGGCATCACCGGCGCTTCTACCCACAGCCTCAGAAGGTCGGCGCTGACTCAGATGAGCAATGCCGGGATTCCGCTGCGGATTATTCAAGAAATCAGCGGCCACCGCAACTTAGAACAATTGCAGAAATACTTAGAAGTGCGACCCGACCAAGTACGCGGCGCTGTCTCTGCACTCTCTACCCTTTCTTATGTCAGGAAACTTCCATATCCTGATTTAGCACCCCCAACCCCAGAAAATCCGTTGCCCCCTCACCAACTGTCACAAGACCAAGCAGACTCCTCGGCCCAAGAAATTCCCGATTGGTAACGAGCAATTTTAGATTTTAGATTTTAGATTTTGGATTGACAGTCGCGCATCAAGAGCATCAAATGACGATCGCTTTATTCACCCTCGCCTGAAGTTCTCACCCCTAGATTTGTTACAATTCTCGATCGTGTGGAGCAGGTGCATCTACAAAACCAGCTCAAAGGAGAATTGACAGACAATGTGGCTAAAATACGGTGTTGCTCTCAGTGGCGAACTGACGAGCATTGATGAGGTTGTGCGCGGAAAAAGGAATCTCGCTTGTCTCTACTGCGGTGGCGGATTGACAGCGAAAAAGGGGTCAGTGAAAGAACATCACTTTGCCCATACTGAGGAAAGTTGTAAACCAGTCTCGCAGCGGATTAAGACAAAAGCGTTTCCCTCGCTGCCCCTCTATGATAATTTCAACATAGAGCTGTATGGTGAGGAATTAGAACAGTTGAAGGTGCTGTGGAAGTGCGATTCGTTGATTAGTGAATCTCGGTAATCAATCCGTAAATAACT
>NZ_JAUBTQ010000176.1:0-1325 GCF_036702515.1 Microcoleus sp. BROC3 | reverse complement strand
CAATTATGAGTTAGCTCTAGGGGGCTAAATTTAAAACTTCTGATTATAACATATATCTTTTTTGCAAGAGGTCTAATGTAGTCTCGCCAGAAAGCAGATGTTAACGATGATGGCTCTTCAATTTCTTTACCAATCACCAAAAATAAGAAGATATCTGATGAAGCCTAGTTTGCTATGGAAAATCCTCTGCGCGATCGCTTTGACAATATCGGTGTTGTTGGCGTTGCTAATCCCTCGTTCGATCGCTTTTACTTCACCTCAACCCGCGTCTGGGCTAGAAGCTTTGCATCATCACCCGGTTTCAACCCGTAACGCCGAGGCGCAACTAAACTTTGATCGCGGGCTAACTTTAGTTTATGCTTTGAATCACCAAGAGGCTGTCCGTGCTTTTCAACGTGCCGCCGAACTCGACCCCCAATTGGCAAAGGAATGCAGCATGATTTCCGGGTATTTAAAAACAGTAGAGTTAAAGTAGTAGAGAGAGTTCAGGTTCTAGCGGATAAAGGATATCAGGGCATTGCGAAACCTATGCTAATAGTTGGATTCCCCATAAAAAACCTAAAAATGCTTCATTAAGCAAAGACCAAAAGCGACAAAATAAACAACAAGCCCGCTTGAGAGTTCGAGTCGAAAATGTGATTCGACATCTCAAGATTTTTCGGATTTTATCAAGTCGCTACCGCAACATAAGAAAGCGGTTTAACTTACGAGTTAACCTGATATCTGGACTTTATAATTATGAACTGAGACTAGCTACCTCATCGTAATTCCGCAAGAGGTCTAGTGATTACATGCAAGGGCAAAGCATTCAGATTAGGATTTAACATGAACCATTTGACATCGAAAACCTCAAGCATGAAAGCGATGGTACTAGGCGACATCGCTAAGCTAGAGTTGTGTGAAGTACCGCGCCCTGTGGTGCAGCAACACGAGGTTTTGGTACGTGTGTCAGCAGTAGGATTGTGTGGTACGGACTTTCACATCTTTTCTGGGCAATCCAACTACAACCTCGATCGGCGAGGAAAGGTTATTCCACTGGTAGAGCAGCCGCAGATTCTAGGTCACGAACTTGTTGGTATCGTTGAAGAAGTAGGAATCCTAGTTAAAGATTTGCATATAGCAATCCTAAATCATTATCATGATTATGGTACAATTATATGCAATACTTAATTATGACAAAAAAAAATGAATAACTTACAACTTTCACGAAAAGATATGGAAAAAGAAATAGCCCAATTAGAATTTTTAATTAAAAGCGATATCGATGCCAGAGAACTAAAACGAGCAATAGCTGTAAGGATGGCGCTCTCAGGTAATATCTACCA
>NZ_JAUBTQ010000175.1:0-1330 GCF_036702515.1 Microcoleus sp. BROC3 | reverse complement strand
TAAGGGGCTTGCAATTAAATATAACCCCAGTTATGCTAGAAGGGTAGGAAACAAAAAATCTGACATGAGCGGTTGTGACCTCTGTGATTGGGATGCCAGAAATGATCTTGAGTGAGACCGTTAAATCGACGTTTAAGGATGCTGCCCAAAAACTGACAGGCTATCGCCGTCGAGACTTTATGGCAAAAGTGGCTGAAGACTACTTTAATGGTTCAGCCCGCAAAGTAGAAACATTTATGGGGTGGAACCGAGACAGTGTTCAACTGGGCTTACATGAACGACGAACCGGACTGATTTGTGTTGATAATTATCGGGTTCGGGGACGACACAAAAGTGAAATTTTGCTGCCCAACTTAGAAGCCGATATTCGCTCTCTAGTCGCTCCAGAGTCCCAGGCAGACCCCAAGTTTCAATCGACATTTTTGTATGCCCGGATCACGGCCCGAGCGGTACGCTCGGCATTAGTAAGTCAGAAAAACTACGACAGTGAGCAATTAGCTTCTCGTCAGACAATTGGCGCGATTTTAAATCGAATGGGGTATCGCCTAAAAAAACACAAAAAACCAAGCCCTTGAAAAAAATTCCCGAAACAGATGCGATTTTTGAGAATGTATTAAAGGAGAATCAAGCCTCCGATCGAGATGTCAAGTCTCTGCGAATATCAATTGATACCAAAGCGAAAGTAAAAATTGGCAACCTGTCACGGGGCGGTAAAGCCAGAACCATCGAACCGAAATCGGCTGACGATCATGATACCGAGTGGCAAGGTATATTAGTCCCATTTGGCATTCTTAACACTCAAAGCGATCAACTATCGATTTATATGGGACAGTCCGCTGAAACTACAGATTTTATTGTGGATTGTCTAACAGATTGGTGGCACAATAACCAATTTGATTACACCGAACTCGAAGAATTAGTGATTGACCTTGATGGTGGCCCGGCAATCAGAAGCAATCGCACACAATTCATTAAACGCATCATCGAGTTATCTCAGGCAATTGGCTTAAGAATCCGACTAATTTACTATCCACCATATCATAGTAAGTATAACCCAATTGAACGCTGTTGGGCAGCACTTGAACACTATTGGAATGGTGCTATTTTAGATTCAGTTGAAACTGCCATAAACTGGGCAGCTCAAATGACGTGGCAAGGAATTAAACCCATTGTACATTTAGTTGAGACCATTTACGAGAAAGGAATAAAAGTCTTACCTCATGAGTTAAAAAAATATCTACCCTCATGGCAACGTTCTGAAACTTTACCCAAATGGGATATCAAGATTATCCCCATTTAATCGGTACTTTATTTTTCCGCAAGTCCCTAA
>NZ_JAUBTQ010000174.1:0-1358 GCF_036702515.1 Microcoleus sp. BROC3 | reverse complement strand
ACTTGGTCCATTACTTTCTGAGTGTATTGCAGCGAAACACCTTGGGGCCCTTGAATAATTGTCAGAAAATAGCCCTGGTCTTCTTCCGGGATAAACGCTGTGGGGACTGATAAATAAAGCCAAGCTGTTACTCCCAGAGAACCGATGAACACGAGAGTGACAATAGTCTTAATTCCTGTGAGAAATATTAAGGATTTCCGATATTGCCGCTGTACCCAATCGAGAGCTCTATTAAAACGGTCAAAAACCCAACCTAGCGGGCCCCCAAACTTCTGGCCTGGACGCAGTAATATAGCTGCAAGTGAGGGCGTGAGAGTAATAGCCATAAAGGTAGAAAGCAATACGGAAAAAGCAATTGTCAGCGCAAATTGTTTGTAAAGCGCTCCTGTAGTTCCGGGAAAAAATGCCACTGGCACGAACACTGCCATCAACACTAAAGAAGTCGCAATTACAGCGCTAAAAAGCTCCCGCATTGACTCAAAAGCCGCTTGGCGGGGCTTCATACCTTGGCGGATCAGGCGGTCAATATTTTCTACTACAATGATAGCGTCATCAACCACTAATCCCGTCGCTAAGGTCAGACCAAACAGAGATAAACTGTTAATAGTAAATCCGAAAACTTTGATAAAGGCAAACGTCCCAATCAAAGAAATTGGAATTGTGACGGTAGGAATAATAGTTGTGCGCCAGTCTTGCAAGAAAACAAAAATCACTATCACCACTAGCAAGACTGATTCAAATAATGTCTTGACTACTTCTGCCATCGACTCTTGTACAAACAAAGTCGTGTCCAGCGCTACTCTATGGATCAACCCCGGAGGGAAACCAACCGCTAGTTTTTCCATTTCTGCTTTGACGGCCTGGGCCACATTCAAAGCATTACTTCCAGGCAGTTGGTAAATCCCTAAACCTACGGCATCATTGCCTCGAAATCGCAGAAATGAGCTGTAATTCTCTGCCCCTAGTTCTGCTCTCCCCACATCTTTTAATTTAACTAACGTTCCATTTGTCTCTGTTTTGAGGACGAGTTCTTCAAATTCTGCTGGTTCTTTGAGGCGACTTTCAGCACGCAAGTCAATTTGATACATTTGTCCCTGCGGAGCAGGTTCTTGACCAACTCTCCCAGCACCAACTTGCAAGTTTTGTTCGTTGAGAGCTCTCGTTACATCTTGCATTGTGAGACGGCGCGCTGCTAATTTATTGGGGTCTATCCATAAACGCATTGCATAGCGTCTTTCCCCAAAAATTCGCACGTCGCCAACCCCTTTTACTCTTTTTAAGGCATCTGCTAAATATAGGTCAGCGTAGTTGCTTAAAAATATGGTGTCGTATTCTTTATTTTCGGTAAATAAACCGAT
>NZ_JAUBTQ010000173.1:0-1417 GCF_036702515.1 Microcoleus sp. BROC3 | reverse complement strand
CTCGCTGCTTGTTTATTTCCCCATGATGATGCCTCTCAACCCGCTTGTCAATAGCCTTTGAGATGCGCTTACCCTGGGTGCGGTGTATCTTTGCTGGCATAGCAAGGATAATGCGAACACCGAATGGACTGATGAAAAGTGGGGTTCAAGCACCTCAACAACTGCGATTGGTTGCTGCACAGCAGCGCATCATTGAATGCCTTTGCAGAATGGCAACACGCCTATTACAAACTAAGCTCTAGAAACAACACCAAGTACGTTCGGAGTGAGTTATTTGATGAGTTTGAAGCGTTGAGAAAGCAGGTAGACCCAGACTACGGGAAACGCCAAGAAAGCAGCGCTCTCATTCTATTTGAATAACAGAACACATAAAAATGACCAGAAACATTCACACATTCCTCAGAACGGCTTGCTTCGTGAGCTGCCGTCACCCTTCCCATCACGAACGAGGATACACCTTAAAGCATCATAAACTTGAGGGCATCATTCAAGTTTGGTTCAACTCTTTTGAGCTGTTGGATGAGGCAGAAAAAGTTTTGAGAACAGAAGGAGAAGGGCTTGAACTAAAGATAACTTTGGCTTATCAATCTAACGGCTGTTTTCTTTCGCTCGATTGTTAGATAACTACTACACTTTTGGATTAATGGAGTCATAAAATATGCAGATTTTCTCCGAAGAGAAAGTACAATCCCATGTCTCATTCCAATCGCATGGTATCGCGCTATGAGTATCCCTACTGCTATCACGACAATGTGTATAACTTCAAAAAACTGATTTATCCAATCAACCCGTTTGATGATGGGGTATGGATTGAAGCTAGTCGGGTTCCGCCTGAAGTGTTCGTGCAGTCTATTAAAGTAGAGTTTATTCTGAGAGATGCGAAAAATCCTTGGCTGAATGCCATCAAAAATTATTCATCAAAAATGAGGGTTCGTGTTGATGCCCAATGGATTCAAACATTTATTTAAAACACCCCGATATCTGGGAGATAACTCAAATGAAATAACAACAAAATAAAGAGCAATTCGTTGTTGACCATTGACTGAAACAACGGTAGATATTGAATACACGAAAGGGCCAAAAACCAGCGTTTCCATACCCTTTTACTTGAACAAGGAGGAATCATGTTAGGAACACACTTCATCGAATTACCCGTAGCGATGCCACCCATGTTACCGGGGATGGTGGGAGTCAACAACACTCAATACTTTGCTCTTTATTACCAAGGAAGCAAAGCCACATGGAGTAATGGCAGAGCAATGGCTACATTTAGCTACTACGCCGTGTATGCGCCACTGATAGAACACATAACTCTCGCAATCCACTTAGAATCTTACAACTTAGGGACTTGCGGAAAAATAAAGTACCGATTAAATGGGGATAATCTTGATATCCCATTTGGGTAAAGTTTCAGAAC
>NZ_JAUBTQ010000172.1:0-1424 GCF_036702515.1 Microcoleus sp. BROC3 | reverse complement strand
TTCGCGCCCGATCGGGGGTGCTGGCAAAAATTTCAGCGCTTGGCGTAAATTTCTGCACGATTGCTACTCAAACCCCTTCACCCTCTCCACAACATAACTCTACCCAAGTCTCCTTTTCTTTCTTGGTAGACAGAGCAAACGATCTTACCAACGGCATCTCACACCCACAAGCCGGGTTAGGACACTTTACCGTCCTCGCTCACAACCAAGCAATCACTGTTGCTTCATCCCTACCTTTTTCCCGTGGCAGTTTCACCTTCGGGTACAAATGCCCAATCCGCTTCGGGAGCCTCATCCCGCATCCACTTCCTGTAATAGCGCACATCAAGAGCTTTTGTTACGTTTCTTAATCTCGTGTCCTCGGAATGCACGTATCTCGTCTTTACCCCCTAAACGCGCTGGAATTTCTGAGAAGACTAGCGCTCACTGGCTGCGTCACTGCCACGCGAGCCACGCGCTCAACAGGGGAGCGCCCATCCACTTGCTGAGTCAAACTTTGGGTCATGCGTCAGTTGCCACGACTTCTAAATATTTACACGCCAAACCCAATGATTCCAGAGGTCTGTATCTGGTAACGCCCGCGGGCGTTCGGGGTTGGGCGGTTCTTGTGGATTGTTGCTTTCGTGCGCTCGCACGCCGGCGACAGCCAACAGAATATCGGTCGTTCTTTTCGGTCAAATAATTTTAGATTTTAGATTTTGGATTCTTGATATAGGGGTTTGCATTAACCCACGCAAAAAGCAGGAATCAAACCGAATCAAACGGCATCAAAGTCTGTCAAGTTTCAATCCCTGATAGGGCTTTAAGTTTTTGGTGACGATTTGCAGTAACGCAGTTTGCGGAGATCGGCAACACTAGAACGACATCATCTTCATAGTGAGACACGATCGCATCCAGGTCATGAGAATTCCACGCTTGAACCCAGTGTTCTGCAAATGAGATCGCTTGATTTTCAGTAATCATATCGTTTCCGGTTGCATCGGTATTGTTCAAATGTCCAAACAGTCAGTTGTCCCGAAAGCATAATTTTAGTCAACAGTCAACAGTCAACAGCGATGCCCGCTCAGCTTCGCCGAAGGGTCAACAATCATCTCGTTCGTGCAACCGGAATTGATATCATATATACTACTGAACGGGCTCAACTCGTCCCCCAAGCTGAAAAACTCGACCGAGATCGTCAGCATTTCGCCAGGTTTCAACGATCTTACCGTCAACAATCCAATGAATGAACATAGCGGTGAATATCTGTCGCCGACCACGACCGGGAATCCCAAAGAAACTTTCCTGAACGCAGGTATTGGTCAGGCGCACGACAACTTTGTCACCCTCGGCAATGATGTCTTCAATCGTCCATGTCTGAGCGATGGGGCCGATTATTTCAAATAGTTCGCGAACCCCATCCGGGCCAGAGGAAAGATTTGGTG
>NZ_JAUBTQ010000171.1:0-1443 GCF_036702515.1 Microcoleus sp. BROC3 | reverse complement strand
GGTAATTGCTCAACCCCCTTGACAAGAAGACGAGATAGACATTAGATAGAGAAATGGAAAAACTCCCCGACTTAAAGCAACTATCGAACGAGGCAAAGGAAGCCTTGATAGTAGAGCTATGGGAGAAAATCCAAAAACTCACCGCAGCGTTAGCAGCCACAGACCAAGCAAAACTAAGTCCGTCTCCCAAAAAAACTAGCAAAAATTCCAGCACTCCACCCTCCAAAGGATTCAAGCCCAACATTGGGCCATCGAAAATTGAGGGGATAAAAAGACAAAGAAGCCTAGGAAGAGTAGGAGGGGGAAGAGAACTACATCCTGAACCCGACCAAACAATCATCGCCCAACTCAAAAATTGTCCCCAGTGTGGAGAGAAAGTGACCGCTACTGCACAAAAATTACAATCCATCTACGAAAAAATCGAACTACCACCAATTCGTCCCATCATCACCCGCATCGAACGTTATGGCGGTCAGTGTGCCTGCTGTCAAACGAAGTATGTTGCCCCTGTACCATTGGGAATGGAACCAGGTTCACCGTTTGGCAGTTCAATTCAAAGCTCGCGTCACATATCTGCGTTACACTCATGCCATCAGCTACGAACGGCTGTCGTCCATATTTGGAGAAGTCTTTGGACTCAAGATTTCAGTTGGAGCAATCGCCAACTTGCTGGTGCAAGTCAAAACCAGTTTAGATGACCAAGTAACTCAAATACTCCATCGGTTGCGACGGTCTAAATTAATTTGTTCAGATGAAACGAGTGCGAGAGTTAACGGACAGAATCAGTGGGAGTGGGTGTTTCAGAACCAGGACGTTTGCTTACACGTCATTCGCCCCAGCCGAGGAACTGGAGTAATTAACGAAGTTCTCGGAGAACATCGTCCCGATATTTGGGTATCAGACTTATTTAGCGCTCAAAAAAATCATCCAGCACCACAATGGCAAGTGTGTTTGGCTCATCAATTGCGGGATTGCCAATATGCGATTGATGCTGGGGACAGAATTTTTGCCCCAGGGATGAAGAGGTTATTATTAAGAGCTTTGATCGTCCAGCGACGACGATCGAAAATAGACGATACTAGACTGAAACGATATCGAGAAAATTTACAGGAAAGATTCACCAGGATTTTGAATTTAGTGCCACACAATCCGGATGGTATCCGGTTACGAAAACGATATGGTGGGCTGATTGACAATTTATTTCTATTTCTGGAAGATGCGACAATTCCACCCACGAATAATAGTAGCGAACAGGCGATTCGGATGAGTGTAATATTTCGCCGTGTGACTAATGGCTTCCGTTCGGAATGGGGTCGGGATTTGTTTGCTGCCGTTCGTTCAGTTGTGAATACTGGCAAACGTCAGGGTTTAACTGCTTATCAATCTATTCAACAAGCTCTCTCGATTGATGGCTCCCTTTTTTCCCCTAGTTGAGCAATTACA
>NZ_JAUBTQ010000170.1:0-1492 GCF_036702515.1 Microcoleus sp. BROC3 | reverse complement strand
CCCGCCCCTTGTATCTTAAAAGAGTCAGGCGATAGATCGCTACGTCAGTCAGTCGATCGCGACACCAAGCAGGCGATCGAACCGATCATCAGGCGATCGAACCGATCATCAGGCGATCGAACCGATCATCAGGCGATCGTACCGACACTCAGGTGATCGTACCGACACTCAGGTGATCGTACCGACACTCAGGTGATCGTACCGACACTCAGGCTCCTGCTAGCAAAGTAAATCTAAAGAAACAAGGAAAGTTTCGTGCAAATAGTTCTGTAACAGTAGAAAGTGTTCTTCAAGGACATCAGAAATCGGTGAAGTTGGCCCGCCCCTTAGACTTTCGCAAGTCTGTTGTGTAGATAAGCTCCCATTACTGATGACAGGCTCACATAAAACTGGACAGTATCTGAGGCTCTCGGCATCGTCGGGAAAGCCTGCATTAACAAGGTTAGTATTCAATTGCCTGTCATGTTCTTTGATAAATCTGAGTACCTAAAAGAGCTAAAAATGACATCAACAGTCTTAGGTATAGACATCAGTAAAAGAGATTTTCATGTCTCATTACTGAGAGAAGGTCGTGCAACTAAACCCAGAAAATTTACGAACAATACTCAAGGGTTTCAGAGTTTGCATAACTGGCTTCAACAACAAAGTGTAGTAGAGATCCATGCTTGCATGGAAGCTACTAGCATCTACGGAGAAGCCTTAGCCGAATTCCTCTATGGAGCTGGTTTTCAGGTCAGTATCGTCAATCCGGCTCGGATCAAAGGGTTTGCCAAAAGTGAACTTCTACGAACTAAAACTGATTCCGTAGATGCCGCACTGATTGCTCGTTTTTGTGCGGCGATGAAACCGGAGCTGTGGACACCAACCGCACCGGAAGTTAAAGAATTACAAGCTTTGTTGCGACGGCTGGAATCTGTGATTGAAATGGCAACTCAAGAACAAAACCGTTTGGAAACAGCTACGCCAACTGTTGCTGGGCTTACCCTTGCACATTTGGAGTACCTAAAAGAGCAACAAAAACTAATCAAAAAACTGATTAGCGACCATTTTGACCAACATCCACATTTAAAACAACAGCGTGACCTCTTGACCTCAATTCCAGGAATTGGTGAACAGACGGCCTCGGTATTGTTAGCGGAAATTCGTGATGTTTCCGATTACAACAATGCCCGTCAACTAGCCGCTTATGCAGGCTTGACTCCCTGTGAACGTAGTTCTGGGACTTCTGTTAAAGGCAAAACTCGTTTGTCATGCACCGGCAATGTCCGACTGCGAAAAGCGTTGTATTTGCCGGCTGTAGTGGCAATGCGTTACAACCCCTTGCTGAAAGCTATGAGCGAGAGATTATTGGGTCGTGGAAAGGTCAAAATGCAGGTGATTGGTGCGCTGATGAGGAAACTGGTGCATTTGGCTTTTGGGATTTTAAAATCCCAAAAGCCTTTCGACCCCAATTATTTGACTGCTACCCCTTGACAGGTCAAGACAGTATCTA
>NZ_JAUBTQ010000169.1:0-1504 GCF_036702515.1 Microcoleus sp. BROC3 | reverse complement strand
GGCTCTTGAGAACTTGTGGTGATAACTTTATCTAATCAATGAGGAGTCCGGCGTACCAGATTAGAAGCTGAAGCCCATATAAATGAAGGTTTTTAGCTCCTCCGGTTGAAAAACCGAGTCTTATAACTCTGCAAAATCTTGAAAAAATCATTAAGTTTAGTTAGCTGGCTCAAAGTTAAGCCCTAAACTGATAAAATCTAGCTGGTTTGTGGAAGTCACCCTTTCCCCCTAAAAAATTTTGAGCTTGGGTTTATGGAAAATCATCTCAATTTAATACTGGGCTTACCTGATGTGACCGAAGCGAGAATTTACGATGTTAGAAGATGGGATTTGCTTAAAAATCAAATTGACCAACTTAGGAACACACTGTCCTTTATGTCAAAGCTATAGCACCGAAATCCATCAAAATCGTCCCATCTTAGTACGAGACCTTCCTTGTTTTGATAAAGCCACTTATTTGCAGGTCCCACGTCGGCAATTTTATTGTCGTCATTGTCAAAAGTATTTCACAGAAAACCTGCCTTGGATAGAATCGAAGCGGCGGCATACTCTGCGGTATGAAAAAAATATTTTTGAGCGGGTCAAGTCATCAAACCTAGCTCAAGTTGCATCAATTGAGGGGCGATCTTATGATGAAATTCAAGGGATATTTAATCACTGGGCTTCCAACATAGCCGAGCAGCAGTGGCTTGGAACTAGCCGGATAAGTCTTGATGAAATTGCTATGCGTAAAGGGCATAAAAATTATAAAGCGGTGATCTGCGACTTGGATAAAAAGAAGCTTATAGAAGTCATTGATGGACGAAGCCAAGATTGTTTGATATCAAAGCTTTCAGAACTTCCGCTTCAGGTCACAAAAGCGGTAAAAGAAGTTAGTGTTGATATGTGGCATGGCTTTCCAAAAGTTATTGAAGAAATTTTTCCCAATGCTCAAATTGTGACCGACCGATTTCATGTAATGAAACCTCTCATTGAAGAGTTAAAAAAAATCGCCAAATCTTCTGGGGTGAAAAGAGCCGATCAACTCTCTCTAATTTTAAGAAACGGAAGTGACTTAAACAATTCGGAAAGCACGGAATTGGAAAATATCTTATCCTCATCTAAATCTAAGCGATTGAAGTCCGCCTACGAATACAAAGAGGAATTCCGCCAGATTTATGAAACCAGTCAAACCGTTTGGGAAGGCCAAAAGCGCTTTGAAGAATGGTTACAAAAAGCCCGAACAATTTACGGCCAAGTTATTCAAACTATTTCCACCCATTTGCCAACCATCTGTAATTACTTTATTAGTCATTCTAGCAGTGGAGCTATGGAAGGAATTAACAACAAGATAAAGCTCATAAAACGGCAAGGTTATGGGTTTAGAAAATTTGAAAACTTTCGGTTACGTCTTTTATCAGCTTTTTCATAAGACTCCTTATAAATTACCGATTTAGCCACTCAAAAATATTGAAGATTATTATGATTGATTAGATAAAGTTATCACCACAAGTCCTGAAGAGCC
>NZ_JAUBTQ010000168.1:0-1511 GCF_036702515.1 Microcoleus sp. BROC3 | reverse complement strand
ACATCGGTGCGGTTTGGTACTTTGTCCATCATTACAATGCCTCCCTACGGTCTTAACCATTACTATGCACTACTACCGAAAAATTAATGACCGTACAGCTCTTCGGTCCTAGTAGTAAACCATAAATTTCTTGTACCACTTCTTTCGGTCTTTGAGACCGAATATGAGTTTTTCGTCCCAATAAATGTACTTTGAGTTCATCAATCGTATTCTCGACTTCCCAACGTTGATGATATTCACAAGCAAGTGACTGGGCTGGAAATTTTTCAGCGTCCAACAAGCTCGTAATTAAACGATATCTAATTTGTGTGGCTGGGTGTTCGGGAGCCTCAATTATGTACTCGATTACTCTTACCTGTATTGGCTTAAATCCTTTTTTTCTTAACTTGCCAGATGGATAAATCCAACTTAAATATGAACCATCATCTAGTTGTGTTTCGTTTAAGAATTTAACGTTGGATGGAATTCGCCCCAAATACTCACAACCTTTACTGAATGTGGCTTCTACCATCGCGTAAGAATGTAAACCTCTATCCCACATCAATAACATTCCCGGCGTTACTGAGCGTAATAACTTTAATGCTCTTACTCTTTCTCCTATTTTATATGGACACATTAAGGCATCAAAGATTAAATGTGTTCCTGCCTCTACTAAAATCACTAATCTAGCGAAAGGGGAACGCCGCTCTCGTACCCGGACGGCTACCCGGACGACCGAAAACCCTAGCATTTTCATCACCCAGAGGGGATATCTAGGCAGGTTCCATCTATCACTACGACTCTTAGTTCATGGATAAAAGCTCCTACTGTTTCAACTGTAGCCATTGGTCGCACTAATGAATGAAACAACTGTCTCATCACGCCTGCTCCTAATCTTTGTCTGGCTTGAGTAATTGCCGATTTACACGGAAATTGCCAATATTTACCAATTTTTATCCATGCTTCATTAAGACCATCAATCAGGTTTTTTAGTACATCTCGCATTGAATCTTTCGACCACAGACTCATGGCGATTACCAGACACACTACCAGTTGTGCTGGCAGGGTTCGATGACGTTTCTCTTCAACCTTCGTTTTAGTAATCGCCTGTTCAATTGCACTGGCTGGGATTGCTATCTCTATGGCTTTGAATATCTCCTTACTTGGGATTTTGGGAGATACTAATGAGAATTCTTTGAGATGCACCTTACTTGCTCTCCTTTTTTGGACACCATACCTAATTTACCACTATTTGAGCCTTAACTGAACCGTATTGATTCTGGTCTAGGGTACGGTCATGAGCTGCACGTACTAATACTCCTGTATGTTTCAGTTGACGTGAAGAGTCGAACACTTCAGTAATATCTCCTTCTCGGTCGAAAACATGAATTAAGGAGGGTGCTGTTACTGGTAGTGCCCTGAAGGAAAGGATCAAGATGATAAAACAAAACCGAATTAAAAAAAAAAGTAGGTATCTAGAGTTGTAAACTAGCATTATAATAATGTACAAAACTCCAAATTGCAGCAATATG
>NZ_JAUBTQ010000167.1:0-1568 GCF_036702515.1 Microcoleus sp. BROC3 | reverse complement strand
AGAGTTGGATTCCTTGACCGGGTAAATTCATATATCTCTTTTTTTGTCAACTTCTAATACTGTACCGACGCTCTAGGCGACTTGATAAAAGCTTATTCCACCGACCAACGGTCATACCGGAAACTTCAGTATTGTAGACACGTCGCTTAAATTCCTCAATGCCTGGATGTACAATTCTGTCCATCTTTGCAAAATTTGTATCTAGTCTATATTCATAGCGTATCCGTAGCTCCCGCAGAAGGCGCTGATACTCTCTAGTTGGTTTGTAGACTTTTCCTTGAGTACCCCATGAATCAACTATTTTCTCAGCTTCTAAAAACTCCTCAGCAGAGCCTTGGAATTTATATCCACTGGTGTTTGTTTGTTGCAAATTTGCTGTTCTTTGAGTTGTATCTTCCGGCTCTAAAACAAGATAATCCGGCGGATTGTGATAGTGGGTATCTCTCGCTACAGCTACCGATAAACCAGAGACAACGCACACATCAAGAATGCGAGGCTTGCCATAGATGATTTTATCGGGTAGCCATGCCAGGATAGCAACGTAGGTCTGATCGAACCTAAAGTGATTTTGACTATCTTTGAAACGTGCTGTTATCTCTGTTGCTAGTGGGAACCACGCTTTAATTTCTAATCCTGGCGTTGGTTGAACTATGCCGAGGAAAATAGTATCTGGAAAGCCAGGATCTTGCCTATGCCACTTTCCAAATTCAGCGAACTCATTTTGTTGATTCAAGAATTCAACGGTGTTAAATTCGATTAAATTTCCGACTAAGGGCGAAAGCTTTGAGATAACTTTAGACAGGTTCACCGCTGCATCTACGGTAACAGGTTTAGATACATCTAAAACGTCGAAAGTGTTACCGGATAAGCGATCTAGATATTGGGAGGCAAGTCTGATTACATCTTGCGTATTCATATCTCGCTCTCACAAGATGCTTCAGATATTTTTTGTGAAATTTTTCTAATAATATCGCAAGGATCTACACCAATTACATCAGCAACTAACAGAAACTCAATTACATCTAACCGCCGTTCACCGTTTTCATATTTGGCTACGAAAGACTGGGGCTTTTTAAGAGATTTAGCAACAGACTCCTGAGTTAGTTGCGCTTCTTTACGAGCCGCAATCATACAGCAACGGAAGGTTTCATATTCATCGCTAAAAACAGACTTCATTATTCTTTGGGTTTAGCACTGCATATTCCCTAGATATAATAAACCTGTTTTCGGATAATCCCAAAATAGGATATTTAAATTTGTTAAAAATGGATAGTAATGACAATTCAACAAAATTAATCACAATCCCCAGGGTCGCAGCTATCTCTACTTGTGGCCGTCCGTCCCACCATAATTTTTTTTGTCATCCTTCGGCTTAGCAACACCATCAGGTTGTTTCTTTGGCTTTTTGACTTCTTTGTTACTTTTTCTCTCTTTTGACATAATCATTCCTCAATTTTGACTCAGCATAACATAGATTGGCACATCTACCTAACTGGAGTTTAGACTAACAAGGGAAAGAAAAGGGAGCCTGTGATTGCCACAGGCTCCCTAAAGGCAGAAAATTGAGA
>NZ_JAUBTQ010000166.1:0-1670 GCF_036702515.1 Microcoleus sp. BROC3 | reverse complement strand
TTCTCAATAGTCTCGGGTCGCAGCTCGTAGTGAGTCCCCGTGAACCCGTAAAGCTGACCAGCTATAGAAACCCAATGGCTACCCGAATACAGCGCCTCAACAGCTTTTTGCACATAGTTTTGCTCTGGAATCGGCGCGGTATCTGGGATGTAGTCATTTGTGCTACTAGATGACGACAAAGATACTACATTTTTACACGTGCGCGGGTGTGGAAAAAGAGAATTTAATATGTCTTGAGCGCTAATACCCTTGTTGTCAATCCAGTCTTTGACATCAAATCCCTGACTCTTTGGTAGGTTATCCCAGACCCAGGAATAAGGGTCGCAGTACAGCCACTGAGCGTTCAGGAAATGTTCTGCAACTTTTGCCGCGTCCTCAATCCCTGGTATGTCGCGGTCAGGGCAAATGACAACCTTCGCGCCCTGTAAATCGCTTGTGTCAGTGATTCGCCACTTCCCCATACCACCGATGCTAGTGGTGGCGGCCAAGCCTAAATCCCAAAGAATGTCAGCGCAGGGTTCGCCGTCAACAATGAAAATAAATTCATCATTTACGATCGCTTTTTGAACTTCGGCACGGCGGTAAATTGGGATGCTGGCCCGCTGAACGTCTCCCAGCTTCATTGCCCAGTCATTCTTGTTTTTGTCCCAGTGCTGTTGCTTAATATCCTTTTTGCGCCCGTCCCCATAATCAATCCGCTGTACCCTGACAAGTGGGGAACCGTCGCGAGCGGGATAGGGGAAGTAACGAGTGGCCGCGGGGCGAATGGCTTTCTTTTGGATGGGAGCGTAAAAGATGTGACCGTCTGCATCTGATTTGCTGGTAGCCTCCCAACCTTCTGTGGGTTGATTGTCACGGTTGCAGACTGATAGCTCACCGATGGAGTAACACCAATCAGGTTTACCACAATGTAAACAGGGGTTCGATGTAGAAACTTTTACAAGATTCCTGCGGGCGCTTGAAGTTTGCCCGTTGTTAGAGTTATCATCGGTGTACATTAAATTTAGCTCGCCCTAAGCGAGTTGAATGTGGGTGAATTTCCAAAAAGCCGTTGCGGTTCAGGTACCAATTGAAGGCAGCGGTTTTTTGGTGTCTAAATTTTGGAAAAATTAAAGCGTAATTGGTGCCGCCCTGTTAGTTGCTAGTGAGTGCGGTTAGGTTGTCGGTGAGGCTGACACCGATTAAGCCATTACAGAACTTAGGAGCGAGAGCTAAAACCTTCAGTAGTTGAGCCAGACTCTTTAAATGCTCTGTCACGCAAAAAACCTTTACCCATGTCAAGTAATTGGCATCGACCGCCCACTGTCTCCAAATGTTTCTGTAGGGGTAATGCTTGATAGCTGACCGCCGAAATTCTCTTTCTTCGCGACGGGCTTCGATTCTTTCTCTAGGGGTGAGAGGGCGTGTGTCCATGCACAATATTTTAAGTTACGGATTAAAAGCTGGAGACATACATCTTGGCTTTGAGCTTACTCTGACCATACTCTGACTGCACCGGAAACCTAATAGGTTTCCGACTTTGACTACATACACAGAAACCATGCGCTAAACCCCCTCGCAACCCGACCATACTTTGACCATACTCTGACAGCATTACAAACCCTACGGGTTTGTGATTTTGTCTACATACCGAAAACAGTCTCAAAAAACTCTCTGCCATTTGCTCGAAA
>NZ_JAUBTQ010000165.1:0-1714 GCF_036702515.1 Microcoleus sp. BROC3 | reverse complement strand
CTAGGGCGTCGGTACAGTAGAGGGGTTTGACAAAAGTGGGCGAGCATGATAGGTAAATTGAGGAGCTTGTTAAATCCTAACAATCAGGAAGAAGAAAAAAACCCTATGCGTCCTCCCTTATGGCATCCTCCAATTGAACTATCAGACCATGAAGCGTTGATTATCAAACGCATTAAACGGGCTAAACTATTCACCTTTCTGCGACTTAACCGTTTATTCATCTTTAATGATCAGTTCCAAGAAGAACTCGCTACCATCTTTAAAGACAGCACCGTGGGTAATAGCCCAGTTCCTCCGGCACAAATTGCCTTAGCAATTATTCTGCAAGCCTATCTAGGGATTTCTGATGATGAAGTGATTGAAGAAATGCTGATGGATAAACGTTGGCAGTTAGTTCTCGATTGCCTTAATTGTGAAACTCCCCCTTTCAGCAAACCGACTTTAATTAGATTCAGAAATCGCTTAATTAAAAAAGAATTAGATCGACGTTTAATTGACCGCACCGTAGAAATTGCCAAGCAAAAAGGTGGGTTTGGCTCATCTCAACTCAAAGCGGCTTTAGATTCTTCCCCGTTATGGGGAGCTGGTAAAGTCGAAGATACATATAATCTCTTGGGTCATGCTTTGCGTAAAGCAGTGAGTGCGATCGCCCGTGCTGGACAGGGGCGGGAGCTAGCAGAAATTGCCGAGTTAGCTGGTGCGCCAATTCTCAATAGTTCCAGCTTAAAAACAGCCTTAGACTTAAACTGGGATGAGCCAGGAGAGCGTCAAAACGCACTATTAATCCTTTTAAACAGCTTATTTTCTGTAGAAAAATGGATGCAAAGCCAGTCTGATTGTGATAAGTTTGGAGTCGCCAAAGAAACTCTGGATGTGGCCCGAGTGATTGAATCTCAAAATGTAGCTTTCGACTCTCAAGGAGTTCCGAGTTTAAGCAAAGGAGTGGCCGCATATCGTCGCATTTCTATTGAGGACCCAGATATGCGGCATGGAAGGAAAAGCCGATCTAAGAAGATAGATGGTTATAAACGCCACATCCTCAAAGATTTAGAGAGTGGTGTGGTTTGTGCCGTGGCCTTGACTCGTGCCAATACCCCCGAATCGGCTGCTACCCTTGACCTCGAACGAGACTTAAAATTTCAAAATATTTATTTAGCTGAGTTACATATTGACCGGGGTTATTTATCTAGTCATTGGGTTACACAACGGGATGAAACATTAAAGATATTTTGCAAGGCAACGCCAGTCAGAAATTCTGGCCGGTTTGATAAAAATTCCTTTTTTTTGGATTGGGATACCCATTTAATTAGCTGTCCCAATCAGGTCACTGTCCCATTTGAACCGGGAAAAATTGTGCGTTTTCCTCAGAGTGAATGTACAATTTGTCCTTTAAGAGCCGACTGCACAAACAGTAAAAAAGGACGGACTGTATCCATTCATCCTGATGAAGCCTTAATGCAAGAGTTGCGAGCGCGTCAATCTACTGCCTCTGGTCGTCTCGAGTTGAGAAGGCGTACTACTGTTGAACACTCGTTAGCCCATATTGGTCATTGGCAGGGTGATCGTGCTCGGTATCTTGGACAACGGAAAAATCTCTTCGATCTACGTCGAGTCGCTGTTGTCCATAACCTTCACGTCATTGCTCGAATCTCTAAGGTTGCGCCAATTCAACCGGGCATAGAGTTGGATTCCTTGACCGGGTAAATTCATATAT
>NZ_JAUBTQ010000164.1:0-1717 GCF_036702515.1 Microcoleus sp. BROC3 | reverse complement strand
AAGGATTGTTTCTCTAAAGATGCTACTCCAGAGGAGCTATCAAATCCCCAATACGTTGACAAAAATATTAACGCAGCAAAACTGCTCGATCTGCTGTTTGCCGAGTTATCGTTCGCGCGGGTCAAGTTTAGGAAAACCAAACACTCAATCATGCTTACAGAATGGTTGCTTGAAAATAACCCAGAACACTTTGCCGAGCTAGCCCAATTTTTGCGAGATATCCTTGACAAAGGTAAGGCAGCGCTGGATTGACGCGAGTGCGATCGCTCCCAACACCCGGATTTTGGGAGAAACTAAAACCAAACCCCCAACCCACCCGCCATGCCCAAACTTCCCGATTGCGTAGGCTCCATTCGGGGCGGAGCCATCGCTACCTCCTCGCTCGCCCGCAATCCCCCCCTAGTTTGTGCCGTCCGAAATCCTCCACTTTATCCCGAATTATCTAATGAATCAAAAAATCTCTGAAATAGATGAGCAAATTGCCCAACTTATAGCTAGCTTGCCCAGCGATCGCCTCCTACAGCAAGCTAAGACACCAGCTCAGATAGAGGAATGGCACAAAGCAAGACAAACCCAGATTCTTTTGGCTGAGTGCTGGAAATCTAAGTGGCTTGTTCAGGACTATTACCCACTTGAGGAAGCTGTAAAACGGCAAGAGATTTCTCAACGAAAAGCTGAGTTAATGAACTGCTGCGTTAATGAGTACAAATCTCGGTGGAAGCTTTGCGAAGTAGCCGAAAAATATGTCAAAAGACGCCACGCACTTCTCCAAATCTGGACGGGTTATGTGGAGCATTTTTCCAAGCGATTAGCCCATTTTTGGTACAAATTTTTTCACCAAGCTAGCCTGAGACAATATCCATTTCAATCAGCCTATGATTTATTTGCCGAGACTTTAAAAGAAGATGTGGATGGTTCTTTCTCTGTCTGTCTGGAACCCTACTACGAAGTGCCGATGAAAAAGTGGAGGCAAGTAGGTAAGCAGTACACTCAACTTCTGGCTCGATCCGAGTTGGATGGCATTTACCCACAACTTAAGAAGACAGAGGAGCAGAGATTAAAAACAAACTTAGTTTGGCACAAAGTTGGTTTTTCTTGGATTGGGATGGTTATGTGGACGTGCCAAAGGGAGGCAAAAAATGACCCATTGCTCAGCAAGCAATTGGTTGCCTACAACAAATCGCTGTGGGAAGTAATGAGTTTAGGAGTTTCAGCTAGCCGCAATTTGCACGGCTGGGCGTGGCACAATGGGGAATTGCTTTGCGCGGATAAGGCAGGCGGCATTTACCGCAAAGCTTAACAAAACTTCAAATCTGGATCGCATTGCCTCTGACGCTTGGGCAGTCCACCTATGCTGGATTGCAATAGTTTCAGAGAAAGGAGTCTTTTTCCTCATGTTCGACCTTCAGACCGCTATGGTTGTGTCAATTTTCCTTGGTGTTTTCATTGGTATAGCCCAGTTTCGGCAATCTCCAGCAATGCTTTTAGGGGGCTTGGCTGCTTTCGGTATCTATTACTTTCTGTTTCTGCATAACACCTTACTAGGCATTTTCAAGCAGGTGACATTGGGTCGTTAGACAATGAAAGTGTCTTGGCTGTTTTGAATTACTGCTTGGGAGAATTTATTAGTTAGCTGTGGGTACTGGTGTTTAGACTAAGCAGCATAAATTGACTCAGCTATGGCTGAGTTACTAAAAGAAAATATGGAAGAGGAAAA
>NZ_JAUBTQ010000163.1:0-1731 GCF_036702515.1 Microcoleus sp. BROC3 | reverse complement strand
CCAAAGTAAAGTTGCGATCGGAGAAACTCGCGAGATGCGCTGTTACACCAACGGCAAATATATGGAGGAAAGTGGACAGATAATCACGAAAACAGTTCGGCTCTATAATCGAACGCTGAGTCAAGAACAGATCGATTACTTAGAAGGCAAGTTCCCAGCAGGACTTTATACCCCTGAAGATTTTGGTCTACCACCAAATTAATCATTTGATAGTGCATAATTAAAATATTCATTAGTTAGCATTAGTCATGTCTGCTTTAATCGACCACGTAAAAACTTCAACTGGATTTGCTGAAAGCACCGTTAGTGCAGTATGGGAATCCGCAGTCGCCTTCATGTCGCTCAATCTCCGCAATGGAGAAAAAGTACCATTGGAGGGCTTAGGGATTTTAAAAGCTACCGATCGAGCTGCACGTGAAGGGCGCAACCCACGAACTGGAGAACCTACTACTTTTAAGGCTTCTCGCAGACCTAAGATCACTTTCAGCAAATCCTTTTTGACTTTAGTTCAGCCAGATCCAAGCCAACCACAGCCCTCCGCTGCTGCTGAATCTACTGCTCAATCTGTCGCTGCTGTTGCTCCTGTTGCTCAAGCTGGAACAATTCAACCTCCTCCTATTCCTGCCGAACTGCTAGAGCAAAAGACCCAAAGTTTTTCTCAGCAAATCTGGCAAATCAAAGCCCCTGATGGCTCGTTCGTTGAAGTACCAACAAATGAGTTACTAGGTTGGGGAGTTACCGCTAACACCCCGGTTTACTCGCCAACTACTGGCTGGATATTAGCGGGGAAAGCTCCAGAGCTGGTTGGAGTCGTCAAATAGTTTTGAGTCAGACACAAAAAAGCTTGAGTAGATGTACACTACTCAAGCTTTTTTGTGGCTCTATTTTGGCTCAGACAAATGCCGAAAATATTGGATGCCGTAAAGAACCTGTAGCAGTAACGCCGAGATAAACGACTTCAACTGTTCTGCCTAAATAATCAGCTTGGTTAGCCCAGATTGTCGATCGCTCCAAGTCAGTAAATCCTGTTCCCACTTTACTATTGATGGTTCGACCGTCAATCATTCCCCGAATCAGTACGTTACCCAGAGACTTTAGATATTTGCCACTACCTTTGGTAAAGCCAATCACCGTAAAATTGTTCTTTACAAAGTTTTTGACTTTTAGGAGATTGTTCGATCGAACCCCGGCGTAGACAGAGTTCGGATTCCGCAGCATTATCCCTTCGTCTGAGAGTCCAGAGCTTTTTATCAACTCAGCTTCAGCTTGGATTACCAAAGCATTATTTTGAATCAGTTTTTGAGGGACGTAGCTAATTTTTCCCATTGCCGGGAAGATTTGCTTGAGTTGATCTACTTCATGAACTGTCTGCATCGTTGGGAATTGATTGAACCCGATCGCAAATATCCGAAACTGAACTCTCTGTTTATTTGCTACTACAGCTTCTACAGTTTTTCTGCTGCGGACAATTCCTGAGATTACATCAAAAGGAGTTTCAGGGATATATAACTCACCATCTATAAAAGACAGATTATTAGTCGATCGGATACTCTCACACATTTCCTCAATCTCAGTCAGTCCTGAATATCGAGTCAATCCCGATCGGCTTCTCAATCCACTGGTCATATTTTCATATAAGCACCGGACTCCATCGAGTTTAGGGCTGCTAAACCATTCTGTTACGCCATAGTTTTTTGTGGGGCTGTAAGTATTGGCTAATTGTGGCAACAT
>NZ_JAUBTQ010000162.1:0-1747 GCF_036702515.1 Microcoleus sp. BROC3 | reverse complement strand
CCAAAGTAAAGTTGCGATCGGAGAAACTCGCGAGATGCGCTGTTACACCAACGGCAAATATATGGAGGAAAGTGGACGAATTATCACGAAAACAGTTCGGCTCTATAATCGATCGCTCTCTCAAGAACAGATCGATTACTTAGAAAATAAGATGCCAGCAGGACTTTATACCCCTGAAGATTTTGGTCTACCACCAAATTAATCATTTGATGGTGCATAATTAAAATATTCATTAGTCTTGTCGAGCACATTAGTTATGTCTGCCTTAACTGACCACGTAAAAGCTTCAACTGGATTTTCTGAAAGTACCGTTAACGCGGTATGGGATTCAGCAGTAGCCTTCATGTCACTCACTCTCCGCAATGGTGAAAAACTACCATTGGAAGGGTTAGGGATTTTGAAAGCTACCGATCGCGCTGCACGTGAAGGGCGCAACCCACGAACTGGAGAACCTACTACTTTTAAGGCTTCTCGCAGACCTAAGTTGACTTTCAGCAAATCCTTTTTGACTTTAGTTCAGCCAGATCCAAGCCAACCACAGCCTGCACCTGCTGCTGAATCTACTGCTCAATCTGTCGCTCCTGTTGCTCCTGTTCCTCCTGTTGCAGGCATTCAACCTCCTCCTATTCCAGCCGACTTGCTAGCGCAAAAAACCTTGAGTCATCCTGAGCAAACCTGGCAAATCAAAGCTCCTGACAGTTCCTTCGTTGAAGTACCAACAAGTGAACTAGCAGGCTGGGGAGTTAACGCTAGCACCCCGGTTTACTCGCCTAGCACAGGCTGGAAATTAGCGGGGAAAGTGCCGGAACTGGTAGGAATCGTCAAATAGTTTTGAACCAGACAGAAAAAAGCTTGAGTAGATGTACACTACTCAAGCTTTTTTCTTGCTCTATTTTATTTAGTAATTTCTGGCAAATCCCGAAAATACTGGATGCCGTAGAGAGCCTGTAGCAGTCACACCAAGATAAACCACTTCCAGCGTTCTGCCTAAATAATCAGCTTGGTTGGCAAATATTGTCGATCGCTCCAAGTCAGTAAATCCTGTGCCGACTCGACTATTGATGATTTGATTGTTAATCATTCCCCGAATCAGTAAGTTACCCAGAGACTTTGCATATTTGCCACTACCTTTGGTAAACCCAACCACCGTAAAGTTGTTCTTTACAAAGTTTTTCACTTTTAGGAGATTGTTCGATCGAACCCCGGAGTAAACAGAGTTCGGATTCCGCAGCATTATCCCTTCATCAGAGAGTCCAGAACTTTTGACCAATTCAGCTTCAGTTTGGATTACCAAAGGATTATTTTCAATCAATTTCTGAGGGACGTAGCTAACTTTCCCCATTGTCGGGAAAATTTGCTTGACCTGATCTACTTCATGAACTGTCTCCATTGTCGGGAATTGATTGAACCCGATAGCAAAAATGCGGAACTGAACTTTTTGTTTATTTGCTACTACAAATTCTACAGTTTTTCTACTGCGAACAATTCCTGAGATAACATCAAAAAGAGTTCCAGGGATGTACAACTCACCGTCTATAAAAGATAAATTATTAGTCGAGCGGATACTTTCGCATATTTCCTCAATCTCACTCATTCCTGAATATCGAGTCAAGCCCGAGCGACTTCTCAATCCACTGGTCATATTTTCATATAAGCAGCGGACTCCATCTAGTTTAGGGCTGCTAAACCATTCTGTTACGCCATAGTTTTTTGTGGGGCTGTAAGTATTGGCTAATTGTGGCAACAT
>NZ_JAUBTQ010000161.1:0-1747 GCF_036702515.1 Microcoleus sp. BROC3 | reverse complement strand
GCGTTGTCCTGCGGTACGCCGCGTATCAGGCAGGGCTGTAAAAGCTTCGACTTTTGAGCAAGTTGAGACATCGTAGACGGGCCTTTCGGGTGAGAATCAATCCAATATCATATCAGCCTTTCGATCAGAATGAAATAGCCCTGATGATAATGGGAGTATGTTTATTAGTATATAATCTCGCCCAGAGAAAGCTGAGGCAAGAATTATAATCCGCCAATGCCAGCATCAGAAACCAGGTGAAAAAATTGACAAATAAACCGACAATGCGGTGGGTATTTCAGATGTTTCCAGCAGTACATTTAGTCAACATAAATAAAGCCGAACAAATAAGCAACTTAACAAAAGAACGTCTACCGATATTAAATTATTTAGGAAAGGTTTGCGGTCAATATTATTTAATAGTTGAAGAGGGCTAACTCGGCAAACAAACCGGAGAATTTTGTTGAATAAATTCAAATAATTGGTAACATCACAATCATGTGGCCGGAATTGTGATGTCTAATTTAGGAAAAATTAGTTCAGATATTGCCGAAGGAATATATTACCCACATTCCGCAGATATTCGATCGGATTTAATTTTAAAGAGATTCATAATTGTCAAAACCTCAAATGATTGCTATGCAAACATTTGAGGTTTTTTAAGGTATAATGATTTGTGCAATTAGAGCAACTCTAAAAACCATGAAAAAGCCATCTGAAGCTATAAAAATCGTAAATTTAGACCATTTAGGAATAGTAGCAGGGATCATAGATGAAATGGAATTGGTAGAAGAGGTCAACAAAAAAGTGGGGGTAGTGCTTTTATGTAAAGGAGGGAGAAAATTGAGGCGGTTGAGTCTTCAGCATTGCTAATCGGATTTGGTGATTGTAGTCATGTATAAAATTCCAAATAGCACCCTTATGATTCTCCAACTTCTTAGAAAACGATAATGTCTTCCTGACTAATCGCGAAATTCGCTGCCTAAGAGTATTATTTAATCGTTCAATGTAACTCGTTAATCCGCTTTCTTTCCCCACAGGCTGATGTCGTGAATGTCGGTAAAACCGCAGCATATGCCTCCCAATGATCGCTATAAATCTTGGCACTGCAGGCGATAGACACTCGGTAGGGAATCCCATAATGCAAGAGCCGACTTTAAGGAACGGTCTCCAATATGACATCCGTGAACTTCCCGAGTCTTGGCATCCATCGCTAACCAAACCCATTGTTTATTCCCTTTGTTGTCTACTTTCATACCATAGTTCATCCATTTGGACGGTGTGTTTTCCGACTTCTTTGGGGATAACTGTAGCCTTGGGTTCTACGGCAGTGTACAAGTGGTTTACATAGGGCTTGCTGAATAAAAGCCAAAAGATTTACGAGGGCTGGGTTATGCGCTCGCGCGCTCGTCCGTCATCGCCGTGAAAAACAGGTAAAATAGGTCAAAACCCGTGCATCACCATTTGCGATCGTGTACAGAAAAGCTGAGCTTGCTCTCCTATCATCCTCCGACTTTGAACTCCCCTCATGTGGAAGGTTGTCACCAAATAACCGTTGGGTAAAAATGGCAGAACTCATTCCGTGGTCAGAGTTTGAAGCAGAATATGCTGAAAACTTCACAACAGTTATGGGAGCCCCTGCAAAATCTTTTCGGATGGCGTTGGGGGCATTAATCATTAAGGAAAAATTAGGAATTAGCGATCGTCCAAGAGTAGAACAGATCCGTGAAAACCCCTATCTACAATACTTTATTGGTCAATCAAGCTA
>NZ_JAUBTQ010000160.1:0-1916 GCF_036702515.1 Microcoleus sp. BROC3 | reverse complement strand
AAACGCTGCGGTGGCGAAGATATTTGGTGGGTCACTGCCTGAGAAAATAGCTCGATGCCTGGGATTCTATTCTCCAAGACAAAGCCTCTTTCTGCTCGCCAGACCGGGGCTTTCTGGTTTTTATTCTCAGTCAGTTGCTATAGCCTTTCTCAGGTAGATGAGGTACAATAACAGCATTGACTAAACCAATTCCAGAAGTCTTTCTCCTCAACTTGCTCAAAGGCTCTCGTTATTGCTTCGGACAATGCTTTATAAGTTCTCGCACCCAAAGTACGAAGAATCCTTTTAACCTTGAACCAGAAATTTTCAATTGGGGAGAAGTCGGGAGAGTAGGGAGGTAGAAATATTAACCTTGCCCCGGCTTTTTTAATGGCTTTTTCTATTTCTTCCCCTTTGTGGATGCCATAGTTGTCCATTAATACACAAGCACCTTTCCAGAGTTGGGGAACGAGTTTTCTGATAATAAAACCCACATTCTGCAGATATTCGATCGGATTTAATTTCAAAGAGATTCAGAATTGTCAAAGCCTCAAATGATTGCTATGCAATCATTTGAGGTTTTTTAAGGTATAATGATTTGTGCAATTAGAGCAACTCTAAAACCCACATTCCGCACCCTCAACTGGCACATAGGCGGATTGAGGTGGTAAAAGTGAATCATCCGAGATAATAGTGAGTAAAAACACCCAAAAATCTGTGCAACAATCGTATCACCCAGTTAGGAATCCCTAAAAATTGACGTGAGGGCATGAATTAAATCTTCTTAACCCATAAAATGTCAAAAATCAGACCATTAATAACTATCCATTCCCAGCATATATCGGGAGTATTATGATAATAATACATCACTACTGCATCTACAATTATTTAAGTGTAAGTCAGTTTTACCAATCAATAATCGACTTTACTAATCAATAATTGACTTCATTTCACAACAAAAAATAATAAGACCGACAGGTGACTGGAAACAAATTTAAGATGGCTAATCGTTCGGATGTCAAATTAGAAACTTGTTGAATGCCTTGAATACAAACAGCATGAATCGATTGAAAACTTTGGAATATCCAGCGTAAAGTAGGTCGATTGGTTCCTTTACCCAACTGATTTTTTACGGTTTTATTAGTGAGTTGCAAGTTTTGCCGGAGTAATCTTTGACCTAAAGTATAAACCAACAAACACAAACCCATTACCAAAGTTAAAGCCTCGATTCTTTCCGGCGACTTCAGAAACACGCTATCCGTAAAAAATAGTGGGTCTTTCAAAAACCAAAACCCTCTCTCTGCTGCCTGCTGTTCCTTATATTTCACAATCATTTCATCAGGATTTAATTGCGATACATCCAGCACATTAGTGGCTAAGATAAATCTGCCACTAGCTTTGGTTATGCGGGCTACCACATTAGCATCTAGTTCTAGTTGTGCTTCAACTTTAAATATTAAGCTAGAGCTATAGTTGTCATGATAAATGGTCGAATCAGTAGTGGCTTTTACTGTAGTTTGCCTACTGGTAATTTGGGTTAAATTATGATACTTTAGTTGTTTGGATAAACGACTTGCTGCTGCTGAGGCATCCGCCGAACAAGCAAATTCAATATTTGATAACTCTCGCAACTTTTTCTGACCCTCAACTTCAGCTTTTTTGAGGTTTTTTGCTAATTTACGTTGGTCGGCATCACGACGCAAACTGCTCTCTACTACTAACCATCTTTGTGTAATTCCACCATAATTACTTTTGTGTTCCGACCAACTATATCCCGTCACAGAACTAGAGTGAAATTCTGATTCATTTAATTGAGATACCAGTTGCTGTGCTTGTTTCAGACTGAGTGGTACACGAGTTAACCATCTTAAATTGGTTAACATTTCTAAATTGGGAGCGGTATATAATGCACTGTCAGCTACCATTAAACTGTCGAG
>NZ_JAUBTQ010000159.1:0-2009 GCF_036702515.1 Microcoleus sp. BROC3 | reverse complement strand
GAGCATCAATCGCCAAAGCGATGACCTGCTTCTTGGTCATCCCCGCAGAGCGATTCAGTATTTTCCACTTCATATCCTCTCCTCCAATAGAACTCAGGGTGTCTACTGCTTTAGCAAACTGAGCGTCTCTGCGAATTGTTTTTGGGGATGCCTTGAACTGTGCCCCCAACTTTGTCTCTGTTTTCAAGTGGTCAAAATGACCACTTGATTTTCTGTCTCCGCCGCGGGACTGTTTGGTGAGTTCGTACCAAGTGCCGCGCAAATAGCTGACTGACTCAGACGTGAGATTGCGGCGGCCCAGTTGATTGAGGAGCATCCAAACTTTGACGGTGTTAGGGCTGTCGAAAGACATCTCTACAGTTTGGTAGGGGATGCCGTGCGCCGTACAAATAGCATAGCGGTTGTGACCGTCGATGAGAATTTTTTCCTCAGCCCAAACCACCAAAGGGTCCCGACACCCTTTCTCTTGAATGCTGGCTTCTAAGGTAGCAAACTCGCTCGCACTCAAAGGAGGGATAAGCGTTTGGAAATTTGGGTCAATCCGCAGGGAGTCTGCAACAGTGTGGTGGTGCTTTCGGGTTGAGCCTCGCAAAACTACTAAAGGTTGACGCTGCTCGCTGCCCGGTGTCTCCTGAGTTGGGTGCATTTCCTAGTGCCTGCTGAGATAAGTCAACCCCTGACTTGCCAGCCCCAAAGCCAGACACCAGATTGAAGAAGTTGACTCGTATAGGTTGATTCCATATTACCTATAGTACCACGGAAATTTGCTCGTAATGTGGGATAATAAAGAAAAAAGTCGAAAGGATAATGTTGCAAAATGCCCCCAAGCAAAGGAACGCAGCTCCACCCCAACTCTCTAGCTAATTTAAAGTTAGGCGGAGGCGAACCTCGATATGAGGAGCCAAAAAAGCAAAGGAACATTCAGGTAACATCTGCGGGGTGGGAAGGTTTTCGCGCTATTGCTAGAGAGCGCGGATTGAGTTTGAGCGAGTTGATCGAACAGATTGGTAGGCGCAAGATTACTTTGACTGACGCCGAGGAACAAAGTCGCAAACAACCCACAGCCAATCTTTCAGGTATGGCGAGGCTTTGAATAAAGACGTACATTGCCGTCGGATGAGGAATAAACACAATGGTTCAATCACCTCCAAAACTTATAACTGTTGATGAATTTATTACAAACTACGGCGACAGCGATTGCTACGAACTGATTGATGGTGAATTAACCGAAATGGAACCAACAGGGCCGCACGAACAAGTATCCGGTTTTCTGGGACGAAAACTGAATGTAGAAATTGACCGCCTGGATCTACCCTACCTTATCCCCTCTCGCTGTCTCATCAAACTATTAGGAACAGCAACAGCCTTTCGCCCCGATGTGCTTGTATTAGACCAAACTCGACTAATTAATGAACATTTGTGGCAACAAGAACCTGTAATTACATCAGGTTCTTCAATTAAACTGATTGCTGAAGTTGTTAGCACTAACTGGCAGAACGATTATGCCCGCAAAGTTGAAGATTACGCCCTGCTTGGAGTGCCTGAGTATTGGATTGTTGACTATTTGGGCATTGGTGGCAGAGAATATATTGGCAAACCCAAACAGCCGACAGTTACAATTTGTACGCTGCGAGAAGACGAGTATCAAAAACAGTTGTTTCAAAATGACGATCGGCTTATTTCATCAATCTTTCCCGACTTGCAATTAACCGCACAAAAAATCTTCGCTGTCGGCAGATATGCTGCTATGTAGCTTATATCCAGGTAACGTCGGTAGGATGGAGGAAATTGGTGCGATCGCAATTGAACGGGGATTGAGTCTCAACGAGTTGATCGAACAGATTGGCAGGGGTCTGATTCCCCTTGGCAATGGTGAAAAAAGTAACTAATAGCCTGGTCAGGAAAAGGAGGGTGCCACTAAAAAAAACTTTTTATCAACTCGTTACCATAAGTTGTTTTGAAATAAAAGACTAATTGGCTTGTTGATTCCCCGAGCGTGCTAACTAACT
>NZ_JAUBTQ010000158.1:0-2053 GCF_036702515.1 Microcoleus sp. BROC3 | reverse complement strand
GGATATGAAGTGGAAAATACTGAATCGCTCTGCGGGGATGACCAAGAAGCAGGTCATCGCTTTGGCGATTGATGCTCCCAGCCGTCCGGCTAAGGTTGCCAAAACTTTACAGGGGCGCGACCAAAAAGTAAAGCCTGAAGGTGAACCTACCATCGCTCATCACCTGACGCTCAAAATTGGTTCCTTAGTAGAAGTGTACGCGCCAGATCGCGAAGATGTTAACGGCAGGTTAGGCCGCATTCAGTCAGTCGGGGAGAAAACCGCCACTGTGTGGATGCGACACATCCCTACCATTACCATGCAGTCATACACCTTCAAGCACTCGGCTCTCACTGCTGTACCGCTAGACAATCAACCCGGACTTCAAGAAATTTGCGGTCGCACTGACCGACTTCACAAATTAGGAAATCTAGATCCTTTTGAGATAGAAATCCTCAACTTGTTAGAAAGAACAACGGCTCTTACTCCCACCGAATTGCAGTATTTAGCTAGTCAGACGGGAATCCCCACACTATATCGCTTCGATTAGTGTGGGATGAGAGGCGCGTGAATCGAGGATTCCACATTTTCATGTCCTCGCCAGCATAGCGGGCGAGCAATGAAGGTGTGGATGACGAGATGAACAAATCTTTATTTGCCAACATCGTTACTTGACATAATTATTAAATTACTGCTTGACACAATATAGTTTTTTCTGGTATTTTTATTCTCAGCAAATGCGTAAAGGTCGTAGCGCAATGAAAGTAACATATCAGTATCAGTTCTATCCCAACACCATTCAAAAGTTAAGCCTAAATCATTGGTTGAGAATTTGTCGCTATTGGTACAATAGGCAGCTAGGCGATCGATTTGATTGGTGGGAGAGTAACCGGACTGCTATAAATGCTTGCCCATTAGTTGCTAGCATCTCTACGCCTCGTGAAAAGCCTAACTACTATTCCCAAAAACAACAATTACCAGTCATCAAAAAAGACCTAGTAAAAGTCTTCCACAGTGGCGAGCTATTGGACTTCCAGCAGGTAGATTCAACTATTCTGCAAGATGTTTCTAAGCGAGTAGATAAAGCCTTTGAGCGGTTTATCGTAGGGGACAGTAAAGGCGGGCGATCGGGTAAGCCCCGATTCAAGACTGAAGCGGATTACCGGACGATGACTTTTTCTACGGCTAATAACGACTGGATTAAGCTGGTTCGCAAGAATTGGTTTTATATCCGATTGCCGAAGTTGGGTGTCATAAAAGTTCGGATGCACCGCCCAATCCCCGATGGATTCACTATTAAGCAAATTAGTGTAACTAGAAAGGCTGACGGTTGGTTCATCCAGATAATGCTTGAAGACGCTTCAGTACCCCAGTTTATTCCTGATAAAGTTACCCCAAACTGGGATAACTCAATTGGGTTGGATGCGGTGCTACATGAAGATGTCTATTTAGCAACATCGTCAGGGGAAAAGCTACCTTCGTTGAAACCGCTTCGCAAAAACCAAGCTAAGTTAGACCAGATATCAAGGAAGCGGAACAAACGGAAGCGCGGTTCTAAAGCCCGACGGAAATTAGCCAAAAAAGAAGCGAGACAGCACCAAAAAATAGCGCGTTGTCGCCAAGATTTCCACTACAAAACAGCTCACAGACTTGTCAGGTCTGGAGCTAAATTCTTTTTTCATGAGGACTTAAACTTAAAAGGCTTAACGAAACGGAATAAAGTTAAGCAAGATAATGAGGGTACTTACCTCCCAAACGGTCAATCAGCTAAATCAGGACTAAATAAGTCTTGGCTGGATGCTGCGTTCGGTCAGTTTTTTAAGACGCTGGAATACATAGCCGAAAAAGCTGGATCAGTCGTCGTTCCGCAAAAACCTGCTTATACCTCAATGGTTCTGTGCTATCGGAATGAAATTGTTTTCACCGATTGCGGTATGCGAAGCTATTGGGATGAGCAACATTCTTTAATGGTCGATCGCGATGTTAACGCCGCGATTAAGTGCGATTCGTTCAGTCGAAACCGCGAAATCGGGGGATGACTGGCTTCTACAGGGTAATCCATGAGGATTGAGTT
>NZ_JAUBTQ010000157.1:0-2095 GCF_036702515.1 Microcoleus sp. BROC3 | reverse complement strand
TAGAGTTGGATTCCTTGACCGGGTAAATTCATATATCTCTTTTTTTGTCAACTTCTAATACTGTACCGACGCTCTAGAGCCGAGCCTTCTTGTGAGTTGTCACCTTCAAAACTATCGTATGCTAAAGTTAATGCTTCCTCAAAAGTTACCTGACCGCCTAAAGCTTCCTGTGCCTCAATCGCTTCTGGATCTGCCTCTAGAATTAGATTGTCTAAGCCAAGGGATGAAGTTAGATTAGATAACTTCTGAGTGTGTTCAGTATAAGCATAGCTAGACATCAAATTGCCCATCGCATCCAAAAGCCTTCCCTCGTCTGAAGAGTTATTCCAAACAGAGCGTTTGCTACCGAAAGAGAAGCAGCCTGAATCTGGATGCACCTCGCTAGTATAAACTCGACACTCAGCTCCTTTTTTCAAGACTGTCCCCGTAGGAAAAGAGAATTCTTGATTGCGATTGTCTGTGTGAATTTTCCAGCCTGATATATCTATATCAACCAGCCCATCGTT
Organism: Microcoleus sp. BROC3; assembly: GCF_036702515.1. Classification (NCBI taxonomy): domain Bacteria; kingdom Bacillati; phylum Cyanobacteriota; class Cyanophyceae; order Oscillatoriales; family Microcoleaceae; genus Microcoleus; species Microcoleus sp. BROC3. Next base: position 1,589 of record NZ_JAUBTQ010000157.1, on the reverse strand, counting down.
GACAATAGCGATATATTCGTCCGCAGAAGTGGATTTAACGCTTCCGTCCGAAAAAATCCTCGAAATCCTGACGTGGGGTGTTGCCTGTGAGAGATCGAGTATTGCATAGAGCCCTTATCCATCAGGACTAGAAACGAGAATTTGATTGGCCTGCTCGGATGGTTGGAAATCGATAATCGAACTGCCATTGCGTTGATAGAGAGATTTAACTCCAGCAAAAATCGGATGAGAGCTATTAATGGGTTGATTTCCTGAAATCCCGTTATAGCCCTCTTTAAACTGTAAACCAACTTCCCAAAGAAACCAGTTAAAGTTATACGCTTCAGCATAAGCTGTTTCGCCTTTAAACTGGTATAATAATAAATTAAAATTAACATAAAAATCAGAAGTATGCCAGCGAAAAATCATCTAAATTCCGAGCAAGTCAAAAAACTTCAACAAGCTTTAAAACAAGAAGAAAATGGAAACATTAGAGAGAGAGTTTTAATTTTATTATTGCTCAATGACGGAAAAACACAAAAAGAAATTGCTAAATTTATCGGCTGTTCGCCCAACAAAATCTGTTTCTGGTGCGTGCATGGAGAGCCAGATAATTTAGAGAGTCTTAAAGATGATAAAATGAAAGGGAACCATCACAAAGCTACAGAAAAATACATAGAAATATTACTAGAAACAATTGATAAAGCTCCTCAAGAGCTAGGATATGAATTTGGTAGATGGTCAACTAAAAGATTGGCTACTTATTTAGAAGAAGTGACTGGAATCAAGTTAAGTGGCTCACAAGGAGAGGAGAATTCTCTCAAAAAAAAAGTACGTTTACCTTTGGTCAAAATATAGCCTAGAGCACAAACAAGATCCGGAGAAAAGAAAAATTTTTAAAAAGCAACTACAGGAATATTTAAGAATAGAAAAAGAAAGTCCTAATCGCCTTCAGGTATGGTTTTGGGACGAAAGTGGATTTAGTTTAAGGGTGATAAAGAGAAAGACGTGGGGCAAAAAAGGACATCGCAAAAAAGTGAGAGGAGATAGAAGAAAAGGAAGAGTGAATGTCATGGGAGCCATCAGGTATTCAGACAAAAAAAGATTTGTTGAATTTCTCAGTAAAAGTAACTCTAACAGTTTCTATAAAGTCTTGAAACTCTTCTATGAAGATTTAATAACTGAATGGGTAGAAGCGGGAAACAATCGAGAGGATTTTACAGAAAAAGGGTTTAAAATAGTGCTCGTATTAGACAACGCCAGCTTTCACAAAAAACAAGACTAGATCCAGAAAATAACAACAGAAATGCCTAATATTCATCTAGAATACTTACCTGAATATAGCCCGGACTATAACTTAATTGAATTGGTATGGCATTCAGCCAAAGAATATATTGCTAATCGACTTTTTCAATCAATTGAAGAATTAGAAGTTTTGTTGCACAAGCTTTTAAATGAAGGAGGATTGGTTATCAAATGGGGACGAAAACTCAAAAACAAAGGAAATGCTGTTATCACAATTTAAATGCGAAACAGCATAGTCCTCATCTTCCGTCTCGGCAGCGAAGTAAACGTTCCCTCCGGCTCCAAGCAAATCTCTGATTCTATTC
>NZ_JAUBTQ010000156.1:0-2115 GCF_036702515.1 Microcoleus sp. BROC3 | reverse complement strand
GGGCCAACCATTTTTAGGGTTTCACTCGGTAAGATGCGCTGTACGCTAAACCCACCTAGGTCGTGCTTTTCAGGCGTGATCAATTGCTGAATGCTCATTTTTGTCCGATCCATTCTTAGTTGACGTTGTGGACGAAGATACAATCTTAGTTCTGTTGCTGCTTCAGATTCTTGCCTAACTTAATGTCAATGTAATGAGTTCCAAGGCTCGATTTCTTTCAGATTCTTATGGCGCTAACGAATCTGCTTGGGGGTCTTTCCTGTGAATCGCTTGAAGTGCTGCGTCAAATGGCTTTGGCTGGAGAAGCCGACTTGCAGGGCAATGTCCGCGATCGCCAAATCTGTTTTCGATAGCATCAATTTCGCCTGTTCCACGCGCTGTTGAATCACGTACTGACGAGGAGAAATTCCCATTGTTTGCTTAAACAAACTCGCAAAGTAAGTCGGGCTAATATTGATTACTTCTGCAAGCTCAGTCAGTGACAAATCTCGATCAAGGTGAGTACGAATATACCCGAGGACTGGCTGTAATCGGGTATGCGTTAAGCCTTTGTGCTTGGCTTTAAGGGTTGGCGTTGTAATTGTTAGCATGGTTCAAAGATTGGCAATTTGCTCAACAAAACAGGCAAAAGCTAGTCATCGCGCATTCAATCACTGCAATATTTTGCATTGCCGATCGACTACTGCGCTGCATACCCACCATCTATCATCAACGTTTCACCTGTTATGAATGATGCCATGTCAGATGATAAAAACAGAACTGCATTTGCAACTTCAAGCGGTGTGCCAGCTCGTCCGATCGGGTGAAGTCCTGCCAAGTAAGCTTTGGCTTCATCTGTAGCAGCTTCAAACAGATCTGTTTTGATTGATCCTGGTGCAACGCCATTAATGCGAATACCCGCTTTGGCATATTGGAGTGCAGCAGCTTTTGTTAAACCTACTACCGCACAGCTCAAACAGAGCGAAGCAACTTCAGCAACTCTTCCGCTGCGGGTTCCGAAGATGCCGGATTCTGTCCGGTCACGAGCCTCCCGTCCACTTGGACATAGGGAACCCAGTTGGCGGTTTTACTGTAGATGCTACCCCGTTCCTTTAGCCGGTCTTCCAACAAAAAAGGTACGACAGCGGTCAAGCCCACCGCTTCTTCTTCTGCATTCGTGAACCCGGTCACGTGCTTGCCTTTGATTAGATACTCGCCGTCCTTTCCGCGCACATTGATCAACGCAACCGGCGCGTGACACACTGCACCGACTGGCTTGTCGGCCTTCACGAAGGCTTCGATCAGTGCGATGGATGTCGCGTTGTCGGGCATGTCCCACATCGGGCCATGTCCGCCGCGGTAGAAAACTGCGTCGAAATCGTCTGCGGACACGTCGGCTAGCTTTTTCGTGTTGGCAAGTTCAGCCTGCGCTGCGGTGTCTGTGCGGAAGCGCTTCGTTAATTCGGTCTGGAACTCGGGTACCTCGCTTTTCGGATCGAGCGGCGGCAGACCGCCCTTCGGTGAGGCCACCGTGATCGCTGCTCCCGCATCCTTCAGCACGTAATAGGGAGCAGCAAACTCTTCCAGCCAGAAACCAGTTTTCTTTCCGGTATCGCCAAGTTGGTCATGAGACGTGAGAACAATGAGAATCTTCATAGCAAACCTCCTTTTTAAGAACTCAAACACGGCCCTTCTCGCTGCATAACACCTAATTCGCCTTCAGTGTTGGTGTGAGAACATATCGGTGTCGATCGCTATTTGGTCGCAACGTTTCGCACTGCCTTTCGACTACTGCGCTACAAACCCACCATCTACCATCAACGTTTCACCTGTTACGAACGATGCCATCTCAGATGATAAAAACAGGACTGCATTTGCAACTTCAAGCGGTGTTCCAATTCGTCCGATCGGGTGAAGTCCTGTCAAGTAAGCTTTGGCTTCATCTGTAACTGCTTCAAACATATCTGTTTGGATTGCCCCTGGTGCAACGACATTGATGCGAATACCCGCTTTGGCATATTGGAGCGCAGCAGCTTCAAACATATCTGTTTGGATTGACCCTGGTGCAACGCCATTAATGCGAATACCCGCTTTGGCATATTGGAGTGCAGCAGCTTTTGTTAAACCTACTACCGC
>NZ_JAUBTQ010000155.1:0-2163 GCF_036702515.1 Microcoleus sp. BROC3 | reverse complement strand
AGCAAGGTTAATTTAGATGAGCTTCAGAGCCTTAAACAGTTCATTACTGGGGACATTCTTGATATTGAGCGCAAGGGGAAAGACGGCTATGAGTACAAGCCTGCTGCTATCTTTTTTGCGAACTGTAACAAGCTACCCGCCATCACCGGGGGAACGGCTGCGATTGATGACCGCTACGGCATATTGAGATTCAATAAGACCTACAAGCGCAACGCTGACCCGTCTCAGGGTGAATTAGAGGCTGACCCACGCTTTAAGGATGACGAGAACTTTATCCTTGAGCGGATTGCGCCGGCAATGCTTAACAAGATGCTGGAGCGGTTGCCACTGCTATTGACTGAAGGGATTGACTATAAAGCAACTCGCGAGGCAATGCGGGAAGCTCAAGAAGAAAGCCGCCACCTCTGGCAGTTTGCCCGTGAAGTTGGTTTGGAAGTTCAGACCGGTGGGCGAGTTTGGGTTAAAGATTTGTGGGAGCAACTGCAAGCTTGGTATGAGGACGCAGGGATTTTAGAAAGAGACACTAGCGGCACCAAAGAGAAGTTGATTTGGAATGAACTTTCAAGTAAATACGACGCTCCTGTAAAAGCTATAAACCAGTTGGGGTCAAGGTTTAGTGAAATTTTCCCTAAGCTCCAGGTCTGCCGCTATTGCGAACGGGATGATATGGAACGGAGAAACCAAAGATATCTACTTGGAATTGGATTCGTGAAAACTGCGGAGCCATCGGAGCCAGTAGACACAGCAAGGGATACATCGGAGCCAACTGCGGAGCCAAAAAACACTGGCTCCGCAGTTGGCTCCCCTAAAACCCTTACACAGAGCGCTGGCTCCAATGGCTCCGCAATTTCTTCACCTTTCGCGGAAGTTTGCAACTTACTCTCTCAACTTACCGATGACGAGCGGCGGAAGTTGGCAGATTTACTGGCACAACCTCAGCTATTAGCCCCCAAAGTTACTCCTGAAGATGCCCAGAAAATGCGAGACATAGCCGTGGACTTCTGGCCCGAATACTACCCAGAACAAATGCAAGCTCTCCAAACACAGATGTTTGGCTGGCAAGCACCGGGCAGTAAGTACGACGTAGCCACGCTTGCTAAATGGCTGGAAGGGGAAGAGGAAGTAGTTCGCAGTCGGATTGGTGAGCTCGTACATCACAGAAAAGGTTGAGCTCTAGCATCTTTTATTCTGAAAACTGCCGCTAGTGGGTTGTGCCAGTAGCGGCAGTTTTTTGGGGCCAGTTGAGTGTGCACTTTCTAGTAAGTGGCACAGTAATTACCGTTTATATAAATGGTTTAGCAAAACCCTTGACAACCATTTATGGAAATGGTTAGATAGTGATATCAACCATTTATGGAAACGGTAATGAGTAACAAAGCACGGAACACATCAGGTAAGTTCGCTGCCAAGTCTGACACGCCCCGCAAAATACGATCGGTGAATTTGACGGATGATGCTTGGCAGTGGTTGGCAGATGTGGCGGCACAAGCTGGGGTGTCACGTAACGATTATATCGAGGCAATGGCAGAGGGCAACATACCGCTTATAGAAACGGTAAGCTCTGAACCTTTACCGCTTATAGAAACGGTAAAACCGGATAGCGCTAAAACAACAGAACAACCGCAAGACGGCACTTTTCCGCTTATGGAAACGGTCAATCATGCTCTGACTACTAAAGAGGAAGCTCTGGCTCATGTCGCTATCTTCGGTTTCACGCCAGAGGAAGCTTTGGCAGATGCTCATTTTCAAATCGCAATGCTCCAATCGAATCATGATGAGCTTGAGGACAGGCATGAATTAGTAAAGCGGGAATATGCCGCGCTTCTAGAATCCAGTTCCGTAGTCACCAATAAGCTGAGAGGGGAAGTGCAGGAATTGCGATCACAACTTGCGACAGAGCGCGCCGATCGGGAAGAAATCGAAGCAGAACTCTCCGACCTGAAACAAAAATCAGCCACTGCCGGGAAAGATTTTCCCGACGCGGCCGACCTGCTTAACCAGTTGAAAGCCAAGCGGAAAAAATCAAAAACCGACTTGGCAGACATGGAAGCCATTCTAGAGATTTTGGAAAGTTGACGTGATAAATCTTTACAACCACCTCTTGACACGGTGGTTGTAAACCTGCACTGTAAAGGTAAGGAAGATTGATGCGCGACTGACAAG
>NZ_JAUBTQ010000154.1:0-2167 GCF_036702515.1 Microcoleus sp. BROC3 | reverse complement strand
CAAAAATGGATTCAAGCCACCCAAGAAGTTGAAAAAGCTCGATTTGCCATACCGATAACCAGGCTGACGAGTATCAAGAGTCTGTGCGTTAATGAAGTCGCTGCCGAAAAGTTTGCGCTCTACATTGCTCGACTGGTGCAGCAACAGATAAATCAGGCGAATTGTCCAGAACATTTCACGGATGAAGAATGGGAACAGCAAAAACAGTTAGTGGGTGAAGCGATCGCACTGATGGACAGTTACCGAGAAAACCCTAGTTACGAAAGTCGGCAATCTCTCAGAAACTTATTGAGAGACATTGATGGCTTGCAAGGGGATGACTACCGCAATTTTAGGTGGACAACCGTGCGCTTTGTCCGCAGCGGAGATTTACTAAAGCTAGAGTATGCGCTGCGCTGTTTTGTAGAGACAGATTTTCCCTATTGGGTTTACTTGCCTAGCTAGAGAATATGTAGAAGGCTATGGATTGCAGTCGGGTTGGGAGCATCTCAAATATGCAATGAGTATAAATACTATTCAGGCCAAAGCGAGATTTAAATAAGCACAACGATGTTTCAGAACTTGAGCCAGATTGTCACGATTCCACCCGGCCCCGGAGATTTTAATTCTCCGTCCAATTTGTTTAATTGTAGCCTCGACAGCACCGGAACCAATTGTGATCTTTTGAGACTGCATCGCCTGATAGTCAGGAATCCTACATCGATGTCGTTCTAAATAATCCAGAAAGTTCTTGACGTGAGGTACATCCCAGTCAGCCACAGCAGTGATTGCCTCATCGACCTGACCATGCCACAGATGAGCCTCCATTGTTCGCAAGCGTTGATTAGAGCCACCCAGTTTGTAGAGGTTTTCCGCATCGGTGATACCAATCTAAAATCTCTAAACGTTTCTCGAATGAAGCAATCCCAGCTATCAAATTCCAGACCCCTGGATGTCCATCACCCAAACAAGTAATTGGCTCACTATCGAGGCTGTCGATTCACCCAATCCAATAGCTGGTCATTCTCTTGAAAGAAAGCCGCACACTTTTGATGATGCAATGCCACAGCTTTGTAGTCTCGCCATTCACTGGCTTCTCCTAAGTCGGTTCTTAATCTTGCCTTGCCTCCATCTACACTCAAAGCGGTTACAGTTGTCTCTGAAGAGGCCTCCACAAATTCTTGTCGATGTACTAGCCGTTGTTGCGTACTGTGGGATACGTATATTCCTGTCAGTTGTTGTAAGTCTTTGGTGGTATTAGCATAGGATACGTTGGCGCTCAATATTAGGCAGCATTTTTCTAAGTGAGGGCTTAATCTTGTCCCTTTCTTGAGTCCGAGTTTTTTACTTTGTTGTTCTCTCACTCGCCATTTACCCATGCAGGTCTGGATTTCTCTAGCTCTGCCTGCTTCTGTTTGGCTGCTGCTGCTTAAAAAATTTTCCAATCTCTGGGGCTACTTCTTGGAGGACATGATCTCTCACGGCTAATTCAATACTGCCAAAGTCTTTTAGCTGTTCTGATGGTGTATTCTTGAGTAAGATAGCGGATACCTTTTCTAGACATTTTTGGAGTTCTTGAGTTTCTTCTGGGGTCATATTTTTCTCACTCGTAAGTGTGTTTTTACATTTTACATAATTATTGCATATTACTCTTCTAAGTATTTCTACTTATTGCATAATTGAGATGCTTCCGTCGGGTTCGGGTATCGTGGCTGAATCCGTACCCATGTTGTTGGAAGTAGCAGAATTTTGGTGTCAGTATTATTTCAATCAGAGTTTGAACGAGAAATTTCCCGATGGGGGCGATCGCTGCGTTCGACCCAACCCCTGAGAATTTTCAGATTAGATTGAGGGTTTGTTAAGCCTGCAACCCCTAAGATTGTCAAAACCGGTGCCAATACTCAGCATCTAATTCTACAATGTCTGCCGTGACAGAGCGGGTGTACCACTAAAAATCTAGGCGGGAAAACGCTTGTTTCCCTATCTAGGACTTGAAAGTGCTACCGGTAGAGTTGATTAAAAATAAAACTCTTATTCTCTATAATTTTTTCTAAATTGAATAATTAAATAAATATTAAATACTATGAAACAAAATAAGTTCATAGCTAAACTATTTTAATATATTTAGGAGCGAGTTGTATGTTTCAGTATTTTGTAATGATTCCTTCCCTTCTTGAAGAAAAAGAGG
>NZ_JAUBTQ010000153.1:0-2269 GCF_036702515.1 Microcoleus sp. BROC3 | reverse complement strand
GAATTAGAACAGTTGAAGGTGCTGTGGAAGTGCGATTCGTTGATTAGTGAATCTCGGTAATCAATCCGTAAATAACTAATCCAGTGAAACTTGACCCCTAGGTTGAGCACTGAACTCTCAGATTGATGAAGGTGCAAGTCCTTCCCGCAAGATTCATGCGTGACTCCTTATCTGCTCACACCGACCAAGCTCAATTCTTGGAGAGTGAAGCTGGGAACAGGGCACAATCAGACGGCTGTTATGGGCTGACACTGGTGCTAACAGGGAGTTCCTACGGTGAAACCGAGCCTAAAAAAGTAACTTACACCTAGGCAGGGCATAACTTAAAAAACCCTGACCTCATCAGAGCTAAAGCCCGACGCATCATTTCCACAATAGCGTCCAGAATCTTGGGTTTCTGATAGTTAAAATGGCTACACCTAATGGAACAATCAATCATCTGAGGGAACGAATAAAAACGACTTGAGAGTCATGGATACGTCGATTTCCATGTAGGTAAGATGAGATACGGAACTCTCTCAAGACGGGTAGGATGCGAAGTAATTTTCGCAAGGTATTCAGAAAACACTCAACAGAGCAGAGCATGATTAGACACAGTAGTAATACCAGTGAATCTTGGAAGAATCTACCGTGGAAGAAGTTCCGCAAAGATTTATTTCGCCTACAAAAGAGAGTGTTCAAAGCGGTTCAAGCAGGAAACAAGCGGAAAGCGCAGTCTCTGCAAAGACTTATTCTGAAATCCAAAGCTGCTAGATTCCTAGCAATTCGACAAGTAACACAGCTAAACGCTGGCAAGAAAACAGCAGGTGTTGACGGTGTAAAATCTCTCGGCTTTACAGGACGTTTCTACCTAGAAACAATACTTAAAGAGTCGGCAGGTAATTGGCATCATCAAGGACTACGGGAAATCCCAATCCCAAAAAAGGACGGGACAACCAGAATGCTAAAAATCCCAACTATCGCGGATAGAGCTTGGCAATGCCTCGCTAAATACGCTTTAGAACCAGCTTGCGCGTTGCAACATTCCATGCTTACAGCTACGGGTTCAGAGCCGGACGCTCCGCGCACGATGCACAGAAAATCCTGTTCAACAATCTAAGAAGCTACTGTAATGGAATGGAAAAACGAGTGATCGAACTCGACATAGAAAAATGCTTCGACAGGATTAGTCACACCACCATAATGGACAACTTAATTGCGCCCAAAGGTATCAAGCTCGGAATCTTCCGATGCCTAAAAGCTGGGGTCAACCCCGATTTCCCGGAACAAGGAACTCCTCAAGGTGGGGTGGTGAGTCCCCTATTAGCCAACATCGCTCTTAACGGGATTGAAAGTATTCACAGATACCATAAGGATGGATTTAGAATAACGGACAAAACCCCAGCGTCAAACATTGTCGAAACATCAATCCGTTATGCGGATGATATGGTGATAATGCTTAGACCTCAAGACGATGCAGTCAAAATACTTGCCGACATTGATAGTTTTTTAGCAGCAAGAGGAATGATGGTAAGTGCTAAAAAGACCAAGATTACCGCCGCGACAGATGGCTTCGACTTTCTCGGCTGGCATTTTAAAGTGTTAAGCGACGGAAGATTTAAAAGCTACCCCTCTGTGGATAACTTTAAAAAGTTCCGTTTGAAGGTAAAGAACATCGTTAATTGCTCGAATTATGGTTCTAAGGTAAAAGCCGAAAAGCTAGCACCAATAGTTAGAGGATGGAGAAATTACCATAGGTTCTGTGATATGTCAGGAGCAAGGTTTTCACTTTGGTTCTTAAATCACAGAACATACACGGTATTTAACAAGGAATCCAAAAATACCAGAGAATCAAGCGTTAAGCTTGTTAAGAAGGCATTTCCAACGGTTCCTTACTCCGAAAACAAACACATCTCCGTCAAAGGGGATAAATCGCCCTATGACGGAGATTTAACTTATTGGAGCGAACGCAATAGTAAGTTATACGATGATTTGACCTCTAAAGCCCTTAAAAAGCAAAACCATTCATGCGGTCATTGTGGGATGAAATTTATGAGCGACGAGCGAGTAAATCTACATCACATCGACGAGAATCATGATAACTGGAAACCTAAAAATCTTCTAGCAATCCACGAATCCTGTCATGACTACTCACACATGAGCAAAAGGGTCACTCCCTAAGAATATCGGGAGCTGGATGCACGGAAACGGGCACGTCCAGTTCTAACTGAGAGGTGCTGGGGATAATACCCCACATCGACTCAACCAGAGTACGGCGCACAAAATTACG
>NZ_JAUBTQ010000152.1:0-2405 GCF_036702515.1 Microcoleus sp. BROC3 | reverse complement strand
GAGGGATAGGACTTGACTCAACGGAGTCTCACCTATAAATGCAATCAGTTGGCACTAGCTGCCTGAGCAGCTATACTGACCTTCCCATAAGGGTTTTAAGCCTTATTTTTGGTCAAACGAATCGCACAGTGAGTATTTTGGCTTGGCCGTGCCGTTCTATCTTCATGCAGGCGTGTATACTCGACCCGATACCAGAAAGTTTGCCGCAAATACTGCATTGCTGCACCGGTTGGGGGTATTTCTTAATGCGGCGGGTGAGCGGGGTCAAGGGTTTGGTTCGGGCGATCGCTCCAGGGGTTTGATATGTTTGGTTAAGGATACAAGCGCTGGGGTTGATAGGAATAAATATGTCTTTGCACCGCGCTTTTTCGGGTCAATATTTAGTTGGGCGGTATGCAATAGTGATCGGAATAACATATATAGCTCCTACCTATTTACTATCCCCAAAACGCTCGCACCCAATATGCACCTGCCACTTCACTACTCTAGTAGATTCTGCTAACATACCATCCAGGGCGCGGGGACTGCTGTTAACAATCTTTTGAGCTTCTTCCACATTTTCTGCCTGAATCACCCAAAGCCCCGTTCCATCATGGGGAAAAAACGGGCTTTATTCACAGCAGTATTCCTTTCTCCTGTTGCTCGCGAAACCAAGCTAGCTGATTTGGGTCGTGTTCTGGGTGAGCGTTTTTGTAGTCGTAATACTCTGGAATGGTTGCTACAACAACGGCAAAAAGTTTAGACATAATGCTTTTCCAAAACTGATAATTTTCTAATCAAAAATAGCATAATACTTCAATTATTTTGGAGCGCACCCGCAGTTTTGTCATTTTTGAGTAAGGGTTGAAGCCCAACTATGCAATGCCTAGTTCTCTATTTTACTGGCGCACAACTAGATAGCCCCGTGCCTTTTTGGAAATTGAATCAGTAGTATTCATCGCTTTCCAAAGATTTTCAGTAGAAGTCCATACAGGCGGATATTTATAACTGGCTACGTCTTCAATCAAAAACCGATCGCTTTGTTCATGATAGGCAGCGAGGGGAGAAATATGCCCGCTTTTATCCTGACCCAAAACAGAGCGTTGGTAGTTCACGATTATATAGTCGCCGGAACGGTTAAGGTTGGCTTTAGCTTGGCTGCGAAATTGGTTAAGTGTTGTCTCCGACGCATAATAGACCTCAACTTTGACGTTGTGACTTCTGAGCAAAGCCGCTAATTCATCAAGGGTCATGCCCGAAAAAGTGACGGCATAAGAAGAACGTAGGACTTACGCATTGACAAAAAACATTATCTATGCGTCCTAGATCGTGCCATTACTATTAAGATTAGCAAAAATATGCTCACGTACAACTAAAGTAAATAGATTCCGTTGTACTTCATACCAATTGCTAATTATTTTTTCAACGCGCATAAACTCCAGCCTAACAAAAGCTTGAAGTGAACAAAAGATGTGAGTCTTGATTGCCTGAGTATCTCTAACCATGAACCGACAAATTCCACAGACTTGTTTTATGGCTCGATGAAAGGTTTCAATTCCCCAATGGGTATCATGAAGTGTCATAAATTCATTTCTAGTTATATCCTTAATTTTTTCCTCATCTGGAAGATACAAAATATAATGTCTAGAGTCTTCTTTTTTAAAGTCGCACCTTTACAACTTGACAAATCCAAATTCTTTCAGATGAGTTCTCAATCCTGACTCTGGAATTACCAGATTCCTTACTTGGCAATACTTATGTGGCTCGTTTGAGACAGTTCGGTTTTTTTCAATTCCGAATAGAAAACCCAATTTCTGGTTTTTTAGAAATTTTAAGTTTTCTACTCCTGAATACCAACTGTCTCCTGTCACTATTCTTGGCTTGACTCCCCAGCTTATTATTTCACTTACCATCTCTCTAAAATAATCGTTTTTTGTTTTCCCCTCCTTTTTGTCATATATTCTGTAATTTATTGGCACTGAATTACCATTAATATCGCTGTAATATAGAGTGATTAAATTTAAGCCAATAATTGTTTTAGGGGCTTTTCCTGACCAAAAATAACTGATTAACTCGGCATTTTTCGGGTCGCTGTAAATCTTTTCTATAACAGTATCGTCTACACTTAGTATTCCTCCTACCAAGTTAATAATTTTCTCTATTATCTTGAATAAATCTTTCGGTTCATATCGCTCTCTCAATAAAAAGCGATTCACACCCTGAATGTGAAACGTCTCCCAATATTTCTGATAACCTGCTACAACCTCCAAACTTTGGCTCTGACAGTAAAAATAAGGTGTATAGGTCTAGATTGCATTGCGCTGTGGATGGTAAGCGTGATTTCTCTGATTGTCCGATACCTAGAAAGTAGACGACCTATATTTATCAATGCACTATTTTGTTATTCTGTCAATGCGTAACTCCTA
>NZ_JAUBTQ010000151.1:0-2406 GCF_036702515.1 Microcoleus sp. BROC3 | reverse complement strand
TCAAATTGTCTCTATCAATCTACAAGTGGGTCCAATAATCTGTATTTTTAAATACAAAATTAGATGCGCTTACCCTGACACCGCACCTGGGAATCCTTGGAGTAGCACTATTTCGTACAAATTCCCAGCTTCTGTGTAACGGTAGCAACTTTCTTCGTTGATGCACTCTCCGCCTTCATCTCAACAATTTGAGTACCATTTAACCCTAAAGAGCAGTGCATTGTGTACCTCTAACTTACTATTTTTTCTACACTAGCGACAGCTATTTTATTAAAATTAATTTTGTTTTTATGTTAACATTTAGCAGGAAATAGTCCTTGGTAAAAAGTGATTATTTCCTGCTAGATGGCAATCTATAGAACGCTCAAATGAGTTTCGCGTTCTCCGAATTGTGCAACTTTCTGAGCTTCCATATCTCCCGCTTCCAAGGCTTGTCGGATGGCTGAATTATCGGGCGATACTTCAATGCGTTGAAACTGGGGAGGAAGTTTATTTACTTCACAAGTGAGTTTGAGGGGCAAAACTCCGCCATTGCTGCTAATAGTTAACTGAAAGCGGTGTAGACTTAGTTTGTTGACATTCTGAGATTGGAGACACTTTTTGAGCTGCGCTTTCATCCAATCCACTCGTTTGCTATCGGTAGCTGCGAGTTTACTCAGGCGTTATGCTTCAGATTTTCGTTGTTTACTCAGGGCATGGCGGTTGGTAATGGCAGCGCAGTAGTTATCAACTTTGGAAAGCCATTGCTCGTAGGTACTACCCCGTTGTTCTAAGAGCTGTTGCACCGCTACTTCTAAATCTGGTGTGATTTCTTCACCTTCGATGTTGTCGATTAGTTCATCCAAGTCCTCCAGTTGTACAGTGAGTAGATGCAATGACTTAGTGTGTCCTCGGTGAGCCTCACAGCGACTGGAAATCAGAGCACGTTGGTCTGGGTTCATGTGTTGCCATGCTTGCTGCACAATTGAGTCGGTTTCAGGAGTTTCGGGGGTGTCGTATTGTGCTTTTAGTTGAGCTTTGAGGGCGGTCAGTGCTTCTATTCCCCGCTCTGAGGTTGCTAGTAATTGAGCGCAAATAACATCCAATAAGGACGTATTGGGCGTATTAGCCGTAGATTCACTCGATGTGACAGGTTCTTGAGATGCGGGTAATTGTGTCTTCTTTCTGGGCAGGTGTCGCAATTGTTCTAATTGTGATTTACAACCATTGCGATAGCCATTTTGTTGAAGTTATTTTAGGTATTAATTTTATAATTATTAGCTATTAGTAAGACGTTATTATTATATTATTTTAAATAAAAAAGTTGCCCCAAGCGCAAACTTGAGGCATGATAGATTATATCCGGCTCGCAATAATCAGATTTGTCGCGACTAATTGAAACTGAACTTCGGTCAACCCTATTGTTTCACCATCATCCGTAGATGCAGCAGCGATTACTTGACCGTAGAGGGCAATCCTTCGGCTGGTAATGCAGGTTAAGGGCAATTCTTTGAATGAGAATTCCTCATCACAGATTAGGTCTATCGCGGGTTCTGGAAATTGATTCCGGACATATTCTATGAACGCAGGTTCACCTGCAATGCCCACTCGGTTTTGCAAATCTGCCAGTTCCAACTTTTCTTCTACTTCCAGCCGGTGGATTCCTGTTGAATTAATCAAAGCGTAGAGCATAGCTTACTCCCTATTTTTTTACACCCTAGCGGTAGCCCTTTAATTTAAATTATTGGTATATTTAAAATTACTCTTGATATTAAGTTGATTTAGTATGACACCAACTCAACTAGACCAGAGAACAATACCGAGACACAAAGTCGCTCTCAAGCGCAATGAATTGAGCTTACCTATGGCTGCTAATATTGATGGGGGGATACTCCAACACCACCATACGCACTTGGATTATGGATGTGGTCGTGGGGATGATGTCCGCTTCGTCCAAGCAATGGGTTTTCGCTCCCGGGGTTACGACCCTTACTAATTTCCCCGAATCAAAAAAGCGGCTGATATTGTCACCCTGATTTATGTCCTCAGCACTATTGAAACTCTCATGGTTCGGTGTGAAGCGCTCATCTCTGCTTACCACCTAACCCGCCCAACTCTCGTGGTTAGTGCTATCACGCCCGCGATCGACCAATCATGCGGGTATTGCTTACAGCGATGGCGTAATTACCAAGTGGGGTACGTTCGAGAAGTGCTACTCCCACACGGAACTCAAACAATTGAAGATACTTTGGGCGTACCTGCTCGGTATGTCACTCACAATACCTACACTGTTTCTCACAACTCTAAAGCTCTTTCCCTGATAATCCACCCAAGATTTTTTCCTTGAAAGGCAGTCTGTCCCCGCCATTTGGAGGGGGCTATTTTAACTATCTAAAACCACCGGAATTGGTGAGGTCAGACTTAAAC
>NZ_JAUBTQ010000150.1:0-2486 GCF_036702515.1 Microcoleus sp. BROC3 | reverse complement strand
AATAATTATGCCAACTTCGGCGCGGTTCCCTGATGGGCGATCGCAACACTTTACATTTCCCCGGCGCGAGCTTTTTCAAAAAGCAATGTCGGCCGCTTTGTTATACCTTGTGCCATCTCCTCAACCAATTCTTTCTACTCTCAGCGGGCGACCGATGCCAGAGTTCAGAATGGGCGACCTAATCGAGATTGACTGGACAGGCGAATTCTGCGAGGACTTTACTGAATTCGGCGAGATTGTCGGTATCTGCTATCGCCCGGAGGATGGTTGGGTTTACTACATCAACTGGCTAAGTGGCACTAGCTCGGATGATTTTCAATACCCCTGCTTTGAAGGGGAACCCACTACGGGCGAAAGAATGAGGCTAGTTCGTCATGTCTAAGTCTCCCGTCTCTTTCCGCCGAATTGACCACTTAAAAACAGTCGCATACGCTTGCGGATTCTGCGACGACGACGCTCGGAAGTTCGGGAAGCTCACAAAAACTTCCACATGGGAAGCGCTTCTAAACCTGCACGGACTGGAGTTTGAGCCAAAGCCTGAAATACTCCCTGGCACCGTATCGCCCGCTAACAATATCCAACAAAACTCATCCTGCAACCTTTTGGAGTGGGTAGATTTTGGGCAAGCCTTCGCTCTGGCTCTTGCGTCGGTTGGCTTCGCTGTGTTGATTTTAGGTTTATTTCCCCGCATCAATCCCCTCAACTTACTCCCAGTAAAAATCACAATTCAGGTAGGTAAATAATGAGTTTACAGATGCGCTTATTCGGTGGCGGTCAAACTGACGCGGGCAAAAATGGTGGCTCGCTTGCCCTTAACGACGGTGGTCACAGCATTGATAAATCGACTGTACTGAAGGCGACCTCACCTGACGCTCTTAGTCCAATGAATCCCGGTAATTTTGCCTCTGGCGAGCGGTCAGTGCCAATCGTGCCAGCGCCCCGCTACTTTGACAAGGAAGAAGCGGCAGCAATGAAAACCCTCGCAGCCGAGAAAGAGAAGGGTGTAAAGTACGCAAAAAAGGCTTACACCGCCCTAGAACGGATTGAGGTGGCTGATACAAAAGTCCACCGTCGCCACCGCAAATATGAACGGGTACTGGCTACCAATGAACTGCAAAAAGTGACCTCTAATGCTGGACTGGCTAAGCACTTGCACGGTTTACGTCCTGGTTACGCAAAGGCTGGGGTCGGCATTGACAAGGCAGACAACAAGGCGCGCACTGCTATCGACGCTATTAAGGCGCAACTAACGGGAGGTTCCAACTAATGAAAGCGGCAAGCTTGGCAAACTACTTTATTGCCGGGTGCGCCGCTTCTTCCCTTCTGGGGTGGATAGCGTCGCTGCATCCGATGTCATTCCGAGCGATCGCATTTTTGGCAGCAGCAAGCTTCATTCTTTGGGGCTTGTGCTGGCTGCTTGATTTCTCTGTCAGTTCATGGCTCAAGATTCCCGTGGCTACCTTGCAGGCTTTATTGGTGGCAGCGCTGGCAATGGCTGTTATCGGCGCGGGGGTGCTGCTATGCAGTTGAAAATGTGGGTACTCACTGGCGCTGCTATCACGCTGTGGCTAGCTCCCCTAGTTGCCCTTGATAAGCGCATCGGCTGGCACAAATCTATGCAAGGGCTGTCGCTGTGCGGCGCTGTTGCTTGTGCGATCGGTGGCGGAAATATTGCCCGTAAGTTGGCTGACGCGGCTGAGATTGAAGCGCTGAAACTCAGGGCGGTTAAAGCTGACGTGGAGGATGAAATCGCTACGGAAGTATATGTAAGTCGCACTCAGAGGCAGCAGGAAGCAGAGGCACTTTTGGCTTCCCCAGAGGAAGACGTGGAAGAAGTGCGGGAGCGACTGGAAGCCTTGTATGATGCCAAATCCGAGAAAGTGGAAGTTGCACTTGCTACCACTACCGATACGTCCCTAGAGCTAGCTAAATCGTTGTATGCGGAAGTGGTAGTAGCACGGGAAGCAGGCAAAGCTAACACCTGGATTATTGAGAATATTCTCAAGATGAAGGGGCGAAAATTTGCAGAAGGTAAGGTGAAATTACAAGATTTAATCAACCAATTTGAGGGAGAGTCTAACAATGGCTGAACGAACACAACTGGTAAATATGCGCTTGACAGGGACGTTGCTGGAAATAGATGCAACCCTCACTACGCTTACAAACTGGGGTTGGCAGTGGGCGCAAGGTCAAAAATATAAGCCACGGGAGGAATACGGGCAATATGACTACTTGCTCGAAGCCGTAACCGCCCCGAAACCTGTCTCAAGCAAACCTGCCGAAGGGCAGCAATAACGTGGGCTGGGAGGGGGCTGGCTCACGGTCTGCCTCCCAGCCGCGCGTCCAACCGGGTTATGTGATACCCGGTACACACCTAAACAGCAAAAAGCAGCACAGCTTAGCACACAATGAGCAAGAATTTACTGCACTGATTCTGTGTATGTAGTCAAGTTTCCAAACCTAATAGGTTTGTAATGGTGTCAGAG
>NZ_JAUBTQ010000149.1:0-2498 GCF_036702515.1 Microcoleus sp. BROC3 | reverse complement strand
TGCTGAAATAATTCTACGGCTTTGCTAATAGCCCAAGTTCCCTGGACATCTGGTGCTAATTGTTTAACGACACAGGGTTGATTGAGTCGATCAATATCTTCTGCTAAATAGGTTCTGCCGAAGCCACCTTGACCGAGGAGTTTGATCATGCGAAAGCGATTTCGCAGGAGGGGTACGAGTTGAAGACCACAACTGATGCAATATGTTTGTCCGTCGGGGTTTTCGGGTTTTTGACAGTCGGGATTGATACAGCAAATCATTTGTTTTATGAATGATATTGTTTATATTGTATAGGACTTACGCATGGGGCCCAGAAACCGGTTTTTTTTTTATGAAAATACTTCGTTCGATCTCGCAGATTCGGTAAAAAACCCGCTTATGAAGGCCGAGTGCGTCCAGTAGTCTAATTTGTAGGGTGCGGATATGTGAGATTTGCATCTTACTTGGATATTGTAGATGGCGACGCACCCTAAAGCTTCAACCTACGCACCATCAGGTTTTCGTTGGTGTAGACGCGGTTTCAACCGCCGATTCCAATTCTTGAAAAATTTTGTAACTACCGCAAACTACTTCGATACAAGTATCCCCTTCCAGCCGAAAGTAGAAAAGGGGCGACGAACCTGTCTCAACCAAACCTGCTTGATTTTGAAAAGGATAGGACAAAGTAGATAAAATTTGACTCTTATCTTCTGTCAATTGTCTTAATTCTGCGTTACCCACCCAGAAGCAAGACTCTTCAGAGTCGGAGTTGACTGGTTGAGAGATTACCTGATGAACGAGTTGATAGAATTCGATGGAAGTGTCATAAATCCCGGTTCCGAATGTAAAGTCTAAGCGCAAGGTTAAAGGTTGGGGGATTAGAGTAATGCCTGCGAGGTCGGCACTTTTCAAGTCTTCTATGCAAAAATTTTTTAAAGGACGATCGGTTGTAGCAGTCATAGAATTATTAAATTCAATTAAGATATGGACGGCGGCCCAGAACGATAGACACGAATCACTTTTCCCGTCAGTATCTCAGCATTAGATATCGCATCATTAATATTCGCACTCAGTCTAGGCATATCGTCATCTCGCGTGCAGGCAATAATACCACAATGGTCTGGTTTCAGCTTGTGCAGTTGAAAGAAATCCCGCCGATTGACGGTCAAAAGAGCCCGATTTTCAGCCGATCGCCTCAGCTTTTTCGATCGCCGTTCAGCCCAAGAGTTGTACTTCTAATTCTTCGATTGTCAAATAAATTTGGGGATTTATGAATTGTGTAGCTATTTGATATTGTAAGGCGATATCTCTATCAGTTATCAAGCTCGGTAGTCTTAATTCTGCGGTAGGGGCGGGTTTTACCAACCATCTATGTCGGAACCAACAACATAATAAACCAGCCCCGGCCTAATCTCCGAATCCTCTTCACAAGCCCCCGGATTCATCCGTGGGGTCTATCTTGGAATTCTTTAATCTAAAATCTAAAATCTAAAATCTAAAATCTAAAATCGATTAACTGACTCTCGCGGTCTGTCGCTGCGAGATAGTCGATTTGATTTGTAGATTGTTCAATGCGACGCACCCTACGACTACTACGCGGAAACTAGGACGAGGAAGAAACCGAAGCTACCGCCACGCGAAAACCGAGGTGCCTGCTGCGATGGATCGCCCAATTCCTGCCACGATAGGCACTACGGCAATAGACCGTATTGCAGTTCCAGGCACCAGCACGCAGCACTCGGTTATTATCTGTTCCAGTTTCCCAAGAACTTCCATCAGTCGGTGCGCCGTTATAATTACCATGCCATTTATCGCTGCACCATTCCCAAACATTCCCGTGCATATCATACAAACCAAACGGATTCGGCGGAAAACTCGCCACATCCGTTGTTTGTTTGCGGTAAAGTCCCTTCGGCGCAGAACCGTAGGGATAATTGCCATCATAATTAACTAAATCCGGGGTAATCGTGTCACCAAAATAGAAAGGCGTTGTAGTTCCGGCGCGACAAGCATATTCCCATTCGGCTTCCGAAGGTAAGCGATAAATCTTGCCGGTTTTTTGAGAAATTTTCTGGCAGAATTCCAGAGCATTATTCCAGCTTACTTGTTCTACAGGACGTTTCAAACCTTTGATATCAGAAGGGTTATTCCCCATCACTACTTCCCACTGTTCTTGAGTAATGGGATATTTACCCATAAAAAAAGGAGAGATATTAACAGTACGCTGCGGCCCTTCATTGTTACTTCGCCCTGCTTCCGTATTGGGAGAACCCATCACGAAACGGCCACCAGGAATTGCTACCATGTCTAAGGTTGCACCGCCACCTAAATTTTCCCTAAAAAATTGTGTTTGACGGTGTTGATGGCTAGTTATATTACCCCGCACATCAACTGTCACCGTGTCAAATTCAAACCTTTTTAAAGTCTGTATAAAATTTGGCGTTGACTGACGTTGAAAATCTATTAAAACTTCATCTGCTGATTGATAGCGCTGCTGGATATCTTTTGCCAACAACTTA
>NZ_JAUBTQ010000148.1:0-2558 GCF_036702515.1 Microcoleus sp. BROC3 | reverse complement strand
AACCCACATTCCGCACCCCCAACTGGCACATACGCGGATTGAGGAGGTAAAAGTGAATCATCCGAGATAATAATGAGTAAAAACACCCAAAAATTTGTGCAACTATCGCATCATGCAGTTAGGAATCCCTAAAAATTGACGTGAGGGCATGAATTAAATCTTCTTAACCCATAAAACGTCAAAAATTAGACCATTAACAACTATTAATTGCCAGCATATCGCCCGCATTATGACAATAATACATCACTGCTGATTCAACAATTATTTAAATGTAAGTTAGTTTGATCGATCAATATTCAACTTCATTTCACAACGATAAATAATAAGACCGACAGGTGACTGGAAACAAATTTAATATAGCCAACCGTTCCGATGTCAAATTAGAAACTTGCTGAATTCCTTGAATACAAACCGCATGAATTGATTGAAAACTTTGGAATATCCAGCGCAAAGTAGGTCGATTTGTTCCTGTGCCCAATTGATTTTTTACGGTTTTATTACTGAGTTGCAAGTTTTGCCTGAGTAACCTTTGACCTAAAGTATAAACCAACAAACATAAACCCATTCTTAAAGTTAAAGCCTCGATTATTTCTGGGGATTTGAGGAATACACTATCCGTAAAAAATAGCGGGTCTTTTAGGAACCCAAACCCTCTCTCTGCCGACTGCTGTTCCTTATATTTTACAATCATTTCATCAGGACTTAATTGCTCTGCATCCAGCACATTAGTAGCTAAGATAAATCTGCCACTAGCTTTGGTTATTCGGGCTACCACATTCGCATCTAGTTCTAGTTTTGCTTGAACTTTAAATATCAAGCGAGAGCTAGAATTGTCATGAGAAATGGTCGAATTAGTAGCGGGTTTTACTGTAGTTTGGTCGCAGGTAATTTGGGTTAAATTATGATATTTTAGTTGTTGAGATAAACGATTTGCTGCTGCGGAGGCATCTGCCGAACAAGCAAATTCAATATTTGATAACTCTCGCAACTTTTTCTGACCCTCAATTTCAGCTTTTTTGAGGTTTTTTTCTAACTTACGTTGGTCAGCATCACGACGCAAACTGCTCTCTACTACTAACCATCTTTGTGCAATTCCACCATAATTACTTTTGTGTTCTGACCAATGATATCCGGTCACTGAGCTTTGATGAAATTCTGATTCATTTAGCTGAGATACCAGTTGCTGCGCTTGTTTCAGGCGAGCGTGGTACACGAGTTAACCATTTTAAATTGGTTAACATTTCTAAGTTGGGGGCACTATATAAGTAGGTCGGCGAAAAAAAACAAAACTATGTTAAGATAGATAAAGAAAGGTATAGCTCTAGTAAGGTAATTAATATATGGGCGCTCGATTAAGAGTATTTCTGACTCAAAAGCAAGACAAAACCCTATTAAATCTGAGAACGGCGCTCATTACCACAAAAAGTCAAAGATCGAGCAGAAGTAATCCGGTTAAATGCACATGGCTGGTATGTTGAAAAAATAGCTACTCACTTTAACTGGGCTTCACAAACAGTGAGAGCAGTCTTACATAAATGGGAAGAATTTGGTATAGAAAGCCTTTGGGAAAAACCAGGTCGAGGGGTAAAAGCCAAATGGAAAGAAGAGGATATAGAGTTTTTGGAAGAATGCTTAAAAAAAGAACCCCGTACATATAACAGTTTTCAATTAGCTGATAAATTAGAAAAAGAGCGCTCGCTCAAATTAAGTCCCGACCGACTAAGACGGGTACTAAAAAAAAGGGGATCATTTGGAAAAGAGCTAGTCCAAGTCATAAAGGAAAACAAGAGCCCATCATAGCGAGAAATAAAGCAATCAGACCTAGATATGCTGGAATTAGCAGCGGCAGCCGGAGAAATTGACTTAAAATATTTAGATGAATCAGGATTTTGTGCGTGGAGTAAACCTAGTTATACTTATTACAAAAAAGGTGAGCAAAAACGCAGACAACAAACTAAAATTCGAGGTCGTAGATTAAGTATTGTGGGTCTTTTTGAACCTTTAAGTAGCTTTGTATATGGTTTGGTAATTGGAGGTGTTGATCGAAAAGCTTATATTCAGATGATGGATCAAGAAGCAGAAGAAGCGTCCCAAATGAAACGGATTAGAATTATTGTACAAGACAACGGTCCAATACACCGATGTCAGGAGGTTAAACAGTTGTGGTCAAAGTGGGAAGGTCAGGGTTTATATATTTTTTTCTTGCCTAAATATTGTTCCGAAATGAACCTAATTGAATTAGAGTGGCAACACATTAAAGAAGATGAATTAGCTGCGACATTTGTTTGAGGATGAATTAGAACTCGCCTACGCCGTAATTCATGGAGTAGAAGTTAGAGGAAAAAGAGGAAATTACCCTACACAACGTATTAAGTTCAAGTCCCGTCACCCTACTTAATATTTTGTTACATACTTATGGATTTTCCCGCCGACCTACTTAATGCACTGTCAGCTACCATTAAACTGTCGAGATTTAATTGTTTTTTAAAGTCTTGACAAATTGAGGCGAATATGGAATTATCTGATTCGTTTCCTGAAGCTACTCGTAAAAATAGTGG
>NZ_JAUBTQ010000147.1:0-2574 GCF_036702515.1 Microcoleus sp. BROC3 | reverse complement strand
CTTCGACAGCCATCCTTACAGCTATTGCTCGTTTAAGTTCTCACAGCATCGATATCACTTTTAATGAAAGATTCTAAGTAGGTAGGTACAAAAAAACCAAACTATGTAAAAATATGTAAACATGGATATATATCTACCGAGGTAACTCAGATATGGGCGCTCGTTTAAGAATATTTTTGACTCCTTCACAAGATCAAACCTTATTAAAACTTAGAACTGAGGATGTACCACAGAAAGTCAAAGACAGAGCTTCTGTAATCAGGCTAAATGCACATGGGTGGTACGTGGAAAAAATAGCTGTTCATTTTAATTGGACTCCACAAACAGTGAGAGAGGTCTTACATAAATGGAAAAAGCTAGGCATGGAAGGGCTTTGGGAATTGCCAGGTCGAGGCAGAAAACCTCGATGGAGTGAAGAAGACATCGTATTTTTAGAAAAATGCCTAAAGGAGGAACCACGTACATATAACAGTTCCCAATTAGCTCAAAAATTAGAGAGAGAGCGTAATATACATCTAGGTTCCGACAGGTTAAGACGGGTACTAAAAAAAAAGGGCTCATTTGGAAACGAGCGAGAAAAAGTCATAAAGGTAAACAAGACCCCGTAGTACAAAAAATCAAGCAGACAGACCTAGATATGTTGGAGTTAGCGGCGGCGGCGGGAGAAATAGACTTAAAGTATTTAGATGAATCAGGATTTTGTGCTTGGAGTGAGCCTGGTTATACTTATTATCAACGAGGTGAACAAAAAAAGATAGAACAAACCTTACGTCGAGGTCGTAGGTTAAGCATTATCGGATTTTTTCAACCATTAATCAGCTTTGTTTACGGTTTGGTGATTGGGGGAGTCGGCCGAAAATCTTATATTCAGATGATGGAAAAAGAAGCCGAAGAGTCGGCGGCTCTTGGACGAATCAGGGTCATAGTACAAGACAACGGTCCGATACACCGATGTCTTGAAGTCCAACAATTATGGTCGAAGTGGGAAAGTCAGGGTTTATACATCTTCTTTTTGCCTAAATATTGTTCAGAAATGAATCCAATTGAATTGGAGTGGCAACATATCAAAAAAAATGAATTAGCCGGAAAAATGTTTGAGGATGAATTAGAGCTGGCTTATGCTGTAATTCATGGGGTAGAAGTTAGAGCAGAAAGAGGAAACTATACTACAGAACGTGTTAAATTTAACTCCAATCAAGTTACTTAATCTTTTGTTACATATTGGTAAATATTTCCACCGACTTACTTAATTGAGTTATTTCCTTTTCCATATCTTTGAGGGGCAGTTTTAAGTTATTCATCTTTTTATTCACGAGCGAGTATTGCATATAATTGTATCATAGTCTTGATAATCATTTAGGATTGCTATAGAGATAGCGTAGGTTAGCATCACTTCTTAACTTGCCAATAAAGTCTAAATTTAAGTCCCGCACAGCCTCCCAGAATTTAGAGCGATAGTAATAGCCATCAGCCACCAAATAACGTACAGTAGTTGGGAAGTAACAGCGAGTATTCTTTAGATGTTGTGCATAGTCATCAACTCTTGTGAGGTCAGGTTTTGAACTTTGAGAGTCAGGTTTTTTGCGAGTTTTTCTTGACCCGCAATTCTTCGGTTTTTGGGGCAGCTTTTTCGCAGGCTTTATTTGAGGGCGTGATGGAGTTTGTTGTACACTTAAACTATAAGATAAACGAGTCTCAATTTCGACAATAGAAATCACAGAAATTTCCAATCCCTCTTCCGATTTTCCCGCTACACCATTATAAAAATAAGCTTTGCCGTCAGTTTTTTTGCCACTTTTTCTTAAAAAAGAACAATCAATAACAGCAATGACTGTGTGTTCAGGATTTAAGGCTTTTTCTAGGAAATAGTGATTTAATTGTGGAAAGTTAAATGTTTTGAGAAAGTGACGACGGTAAGTTTTTTCACTCAAACAACTATAACGACTGAGATTCGTGAAGTTGATTTTGCCATAGCTCAGTAAAATAGTTGAGAATAAAGTGATTAAAAACTTCTTTTGGGGTTGACTAATCCCTGGCATTTGTTGTAAGATGGATTCAATAATCTTCATAAGGCAATCTGTTAAGCTTGTGTGTTTTTATAGCTTAACCTAAAAGAGCGCCTTTTTTTTTGTTCATTTTGGGTTCAGATTGCACTCACTTTTTTCGCTTCTGTGATTTATTTCGTAAGCGTTGCTTGCCGAAGCCATCGCATCCCTCTTGAAAAACTGTCCGGAGTATTGTTAGGACAAATTTTTAGATTCTTATGGGGCTAGCGAATCTGCTTGGGGGTCTTTCCCGTGAATCACTTGAAGTGCTGCGTCAAATGGCTTTGGCTGGAGAAGCCTACTTGTAGGACAATGTCTGCGCTAAGCGAAGCTATCCCAGAGTGTTATCGCTAAAATCTGTTTTTACCAATTCAGCACAGACTTGCAGAACCAATTTCATATCCGTTCTCTCTGTCTTGTTACCCTAGCGGAACTTGAGTTGAACCATGCCCGCATATTTTAATTGTTCAAGAGTGGCGACATTCGCATTCCAATCAGTTCAATGGAGCGCATCAGTTGGGCGTGGTTC
>NZ_JAUBTQ010000146.1:0-2583 GCF_036702515.1 Microcoleus sp. BROC3 | reverse complement strand
AAGTGCGATTCGTTCAGTCGAAACCGCGAAATCGGGGGATGACTGGCTTCTACAGGGTAATCCATGAGGATTGAGTTCGCACTTTAATCCCTTGTAGATGACAACTTCATAACCTTGCAGGTGAACGTTAGTATCCTAGAAAACGGTAAGTCCTGCCCCTCAGACGTAGAGGTGAAAGCATATCTCCCACTGTAGAGACTAGCCATCAATCGGTGAAGCGGAGATAAAAAGCGGAAAGAGCTACTAGCCTAAAAAGTGGTATCCCGTGAGCAAGTTCCTACGGATAGCGAAAGCGAAGTCACTGTCTGAATCACCGTTACGGCGAACCAGCGAAATAAGGCTTCATGCGCTGGGAGTCCCAAAATGGGCATTAGTACAGGGTGGTATGAGAATTTGATTCGGCATACCTACGTTACCTAAAAACTCGGTGAAAAGGTGACATCCTAACGGAACAAATCAATGGTTATGAGGAACGAAGTAACCCACCTGATTACTCTCGAAGAGGTCGAATACTTCGAGCAGTCAAGCTTTGCACGTAACATCTGGATTTCCAGGTAACAGGTGGTAGAGATTGAGTCAGAAGCCAACGCCTCACTGTAATAGTGAAGGATATGCTAACGGACTCACGGTAATACGGATGATATAGCTACAATTCGCAATGTAAATATCATGAACACGGTAATAAAAACCGATGTATGAATGGAGCGATATTAACTGGCGAAAGCTAGAGCGTAACGTCTTTAAGTTGCAAAAACGGATATATCAAGCGTCTAATCGTGGTGATGTCAAGCTAGTACGCAGACTTCAAAAACTGTTGATAAGCTCTTGGGCAGCAAAAGCCGCTTCGGTTCGTCGGGTAACTCAGGATAATCAAGGTAAGAAGACGGCAGGCGTGGACGGTGTTAAATCGCTAACCCCAAAGCAACGTCTCGCCTTGATAAATAAAATTACACTGGGTTCTAAGGTCAAACCAACACGCCGAGTTTGGATACCCAAACCCGGTACAGATGAAGAAAGACCTTTAGGAATACCGACAATGGAAGACCGAGCTTTGCAAGCGTTAGTCAAACTGGTGTTAGAACCGGAATGGGAAGCGCGATTTGAACCTAACTCATATGGGTTTCGACCAGGACGCTCGTGTCACGATGCTATCGGAGCAATATTCTCGGCAATAAAGCATAAATCAAAATATGTGCTGGATGCCGACATTAGCAAATGCTTCGACCGCATTAACCATGATGTACTTCTCTCAAAATTGAATACCTATCCAACCCTACGGAGACAAATCCGAGCTTGGTTAAAAGCTGGTGTAATGGATGGAAATAAGCTGTTCCCAACTAATGAAGGTACACCACAGGGCGGGGTGATTTCACCTCTACTTGCTAATGTCGCCTTACATGGGATTGAGGAATGGATTATGGGCTTAGCCCCAAAATTCGACATGAAGCGAGCCGACAACACTCAATTGAGTGTAAGGGATAAACTGAAATCGATTTCATTGATAAGATACGCAGACGACTTTGTAGTCCTTCATGAGGATTTAGAAGTCGTAAAACTGTGCAAATCAGAGATAGAGAAGTGGTTAAGTGGCATTGGGTTAGAATTAAAACCGAGTAAGACAAGATTAGCCCACACCCTGAACAATTTAGAAGATGAACAACCTGGATTCAACTTCCTAGGATTCAACGTTAGGCAATTCCCCGTTGGAAAACACAATTCAGGCAGAGTCAAGGGCAAAATCCTCGGATTTAAGACTATTATCACCCCCAGCAAGGAAAGTCAGAAAAGGCACTACAGAAAAGTTGCAGAAGTAATAAACAAGTCGCGTGGCTTAAATCAGGCGACTTTAATTAAGAATCTCAATCCTATCATACGGGGTTGGTGTAACTACTTCTCAACAGTTGTCAGCCAGAAAGTATTTGAAAGGCTGTGGCACTTAGTGGTTTGGAAGCTTCTCAAATGGGGTCGTCATCGTCATAGGAACAAAGGCAGAGGGTGGATACGCCTTAAATACTTCAAAACCGTAGAAGGCAATAACTGGGTGTTCGCAACCGGAGAGGGTAATAATCCTCTAAAGCTAATACAACATAGCTCCACTGAAATAAAGCGCTATGTAAAAGTAAAAGGGATGGCATCACCCTATGACGGGGACTGGATATATTGGAGTTCAAGAATGGGAGTACACCCCGAAATACCCGCAAGAGTAGCCAAACTACTCAAGCGTCAAAAAGGGAAATGCACTCACTGCGATAACTACTTCAAAGACGGAGATTCGATAGAGGTTGACCACATCATCCCCAAATCGAAAGGTGGAAAGGAATCGTATGATAACTGGCAGCTACTCCATCGACATTGCCACGACACAAAGACCGCCAGCGATGGCAGTCTCGGTAACAAATCTAGCTGTAACAGTGCTAAACCTAAGCCACCAGTGGAACCAAGCCTTTGGGCGTGGGAAAACGATATGTTGGTAATGACGTACTGATGACAACAGCCGTTTTATTGAGGAGCGGAATGATGGGAAACTATCACGTTCCGTTTTGGAGAGCAGTGGAGGAGGCGACTCCTTCACTGACTTTAATT
>NZ_JAUBTQ010000145.1:0-2860 GCF_036702515.1 Microcoleus sp. BROC3 | reverse complement strand
AGTGCGGCTTGTTGACGCGCCAAGGAGAAATCCGAAAGCGTCACACCTGCTGAAAGCAGGTCAATAGGGAAGGGTGGCAACACTCGAAACCGAGATAACTTAGTTTCCGTGGAGGTGAAAGTCCTCCTTCTGTAAGTGTCCAGGAAACAGCATCACCCCCAGCTATGGAGAGGGTAGCACCGCCAGAACTGAAGCGGGGTGAAAACCGGATCGGCTACGAGCCTGAAATGTAGTGAAACCGGGAGCATCTGGGGCAGAACAGCGAAAGCGAACTCTTGTACAAACCGTCGTCATTGTCAACTTGCGGAATAAGGCTAATACGCAGGGAGCGCTCCGAGGCTCACGGGAACGGTAGATAGCAGCTTGCCCTACTGACTATCGGCACTTACCAAAACCCGGCGGATTGAGAGGTTCTACAACCAGTACCAACGGAAACTCGGAACGAGTTAAACCAGGGGAACGGCTCTCCAGAATTGGTCAAACTCTGGAGTAGTAGCTAGCGTAAGCCACCTTTGGAAGGATTGGGTCAGAAGCCAACGCCCCTCTGTAATGGAGAAGATATGCTGACAGACTCACTGCTGTGTGAAAGATACGTTCGCTTTAGTTCGAGTGAAGATGTCCAAAACGGAGATTACATCACAAGTGGAATGGAAAAATGTGAACTGGCGGAAAGCTGAGTTTGCAGTTTTCAAGCTCCAAAAGCGGATTTATCGCGCTTCACAACGTGGAGATGTTCAAACAGTTAGGCGGCTCCAAAAGAGTCTAGCTCAGTCCTGGTCTGCAAAACTAATTGCCGTGCGACGGGTTACACAGGACAATAAAGGTCGGGTTACGGCGGGAGTTGACGGGATAAAATCCTTAAAACCTCCAGCACGATTAGAACTGGCAAAAAACCTGAAAGTAAACGGGAAATCAGCACCAACTCGAAGGGTTTGGATTCCTAAACCCGGAAAGCCGGAAAAACGAGGACTCGGAATCCCAACAATTGAGGAAAGAGCAAAACAAACGCTAATCAAGCTGGCGTTAGAACCAGAATGGGAAGCACGTTTTGAATCGGAATCATACGGCTTTAGACCTGGCAGATCTTGTCATGACGCAGTTGAAGCAATCCGAACGTACATCGCCCAAAAACCGAAGTATGTTTTGGATGCAGACATCTGTCGGTGTTTTGACAAAATAAACCATACCAAACTGTTAGAAAAACTTAATACCTTTCCCATCTTCGAGCGTCAAATCAAAGCGTGGCTCAAAGCGGGAGTAATCGACTTCAGCAGATGGGCACAGAGGAAGGGATTTCAAGAGACACTCTCTGGGTGTTCCGCAAGGTGGTAGTATCTCACCACTTTTAACGAACATCGCGCTCCACGGTATGCAACAACGCATAGAGGCACAGTTTCCCAGCGATAAAGCAAACAGAATCCGAAATACCAAAAGGTTATTTGGAAAGGAAGTGAAAGCTCCTACGCTTATACGCTACGCGGATGACTTAGTTGTAATATGCGAAGAACTTGCCGTGGTACAACAATGTCAGCAAATTCTATCAGAATGGTTAAGCGAATTGGGGCTTGAGTTGAAACCCGAAAAAACTCGGCTAGTACATACACTAGAAGAACATGGTGGAGAAAAGCCGGGATTTAATTTTCTAGGATTTTCCCTTCGCCAATACCCAGTAGGGAAACACCATTCAGGTGAAACATCGAAAGGTAAAAAGTTGGGTTTCAAAACCATCGTAAAACCCTCCAACGAAAAGCTTCAAGCTCATTACAGAAAGCTCGATAAGTACGTCGAGGAGAATAACAGCAGTAGTCAAGCTGCTCTAATCAGTTTCCTCAATCCAATCATTAGAGGATGGTGTCACTACCAATCTCCTTGGAACTCAAAGGAAACGTTCAATAAACTCGACCACCTACTCTGGAGCAGACTGTATCGATGGGGGAAACGCCGTCACCCTAACAAAGGGAAAAAGTGGGTTGCCAGAAAATATTGGCGAACCATCGGTAATAACAATTGGGTCTTTGCAAGCTCGAGGAAAGAGCAGGATTCCTTCAACCTCCTACTCCATGCCGCATTTCCTGCGGGTTTGAGATGGACAAAGGTACAAGGAACACGCAGCCCCTACGATGGAGACTCGATTTATTGGAGCGCCAGAATGGGCGAAAATTACAAATACCTAGAACCGCAGAAAGCAAGACTGCTCAAGCGGCAGAAAGGTAGATGCGCCCAATGTGGACTGAACTTTAACCCAGGTGATTCAATCGAAAAACACCACCTAAAGCCTAGAGCCAAGGGTGGAAATAATGCCGACAAAAACCTGATATTAGTCCACCTGCATTGTCACGACCAAATTCACGGGCAATCTGAAACAGAACCGCGCTGAGGGAGTTTTCCCTTATTGGAGATGTCACAAGCAAAGGTGACAGTCACACACTCAGGAGCCGAATGAATAGCGATATTCACGTTCGGTTCTGGAGCCGAGCAGGTAGGGCGACCTGCCTGCTTAGGTTAACAAAATACGGCAGGTGTGGATGGTGTAAAAACACTAACCCCAAAACATCGTATGAACCTGGTAGGCAAGTTAAAGTTAACCGGAAAGGCTAAACCCACCCGTAGGGTTAATATTCCCAAACCCGGAACAAATGAAACTAGACCATTAGGAATCCCCACAATTAACGACCGCGCTTTGCAAGCGTTAGTCAAGCTAGCGTTAGAGCCGGAATGGGAGGCAAAGTTTGAGCCAAACTCTTACGGTTTTCGACCAGGGCGCTCATGTCACGATGCGATAGGAGCAATATATCTCAGTATTAGACAAAAAGCCAAATATGTGCTGGATGCTGATATTGCCAAATGCTTTGACCGTATA
>NZ_JAUBTQ010000144.1:0-2998 GCF_036702515.1 Microcoleus sp. BROC3 | reverse complement strand
GTTTAACTGCTTATCAATCTATTCAACAAGCTCTCTCGATTGATGGCTCCCTTTTTTCCCCTAGTTGAGCAATTACATCTATGGTTAGGACTAAAGCTCTCTCTTTAGTCCTATTTTTAGGCGATACGATCGTGTATAATGTGATTTTACATAAAAAATTATGAAACTTTCACAAAAAGTTGCCGTTATTACCGGCGGTGGGTCGGGAATTGGTCGTGCAGCAGCAATTTTAATGGCCAAGGAAGGCGCAAAAGTTGCTATTATCAATCGCACTTTAGAAACCGGGCAAGAAACCGTCCGCCAGTTGGTCGATGAAGGAGGCTGCGGGCTAGCTATTGCAGCAGATGTGGCCGATTATCTGCAAATGCAACAGGCATTTCAAACCATTTTTGATGAATATCAAAGGATTGATCTTGTGTTGGCAAATGCAGGTATTAACGGTGTATGGTCGCCGATAGAAGAGATAGAACCCGAAGAGTGGGACAGGACAATTAATACCAACCTCAGAGGAACATTTTTGACTGTTAAGTATGCTGTTCCTTATCTGAAAAAACAAGGAGGTTCCATCGTCATTACATCGTCGATTAATGGCACCCGAAGTTTCAAGAAAGTTGGCGCCACAGCTTACGCTTCCAGCAAAGCAGCCCAAGTAGCTTTAGCGAAAATGCTGGCGTTAGAACTTGCTCCCAGCCAAATCAGAGTCAATGTTATCTGTCCGGGGGCGGTGGTGACTGCCATTGGGGAAAGCACGGTTAAGCGCCATCTTGATGACATTCCACTCCCGCCTGATGCCATTCAAGACCTGATTCCTTTGAGGGATAATACCGCCGGTTCTAGTGAAGAAGTCGCCCAGTTAGTTTTATTTCTGGTATCAGATGCGTCCAGCTTTATCACAGGTACTGAAGTGTGGATTGATGGTGGCGGTTCTTTGATTTAAAATCTGATATAGCGGTTATTAGTCACATGAAGTATATCTTGGAAGCTAAAAACCATACTAATAAAGGAATTCAACATACCTCACTATAGCGAGAAAGGCTATAGGTTGCGATTAATTCTTTGAATCGGTCGGACGTAATTTGTATGAGCTCTGACCCAGCAGCGAAATCGACTGAATGAAGTACCAACCCATAGCCAAGATTTTCCCCGTCGGTCAAGAGAAATTCCAACAGTATCAAATCTTTTTCCAGTTGGCATAATCCTATCAACTGGCAACTCAAGCATATCCAGTCGGTTACTTTGACCAGTCCTATCTTGGCAGCGAACATTCAAACCTTCTGGATCTACGGCTTCCCACACCCAAGGCATGACTCCACTATTTCCGTTGACAATGCAGTAGTCTCCATTTTTGTCAGCCTCCTGATATGCGCTGGGATTTTGAACTTCGAGCAAGGGGGTAGCGACGCTCCCACCAGAAAAAGAAGGAAAGAAAACTCCGGGCGTGAAGATTAGATTAATCACAAGATTTTTGAACATAAGATTGCCCGCAAACTGATAAATTCTATTTACATATAGCCTTTCTCACCCTAGTGAGGTATGCTGAATCCATCGATTGTCAAGCTTTTGATCTCCAAGGATATACCTCACCTGACCAAGAACCCCTATATGATATCTCAACAAATAAGTGACGTAAACGCCATAAATTTAATAAATATTCCCAAGTCTCCATTGTTTGACAGCAGTTTGCAATGTCTGCGGCAGCCACTTATCGTACTGAGGATAAACAGGCAAACGTTGCACAAGTTGCCATCCCGATGCTGCTAAAATTTCTGTTAAAGTTTGGTGTTGCAGGTGAGGATAATCGGGATTAACTTCATCCCGCGGCCCAATTCCTCCTAAATCTCTAGCACCTGCTTCTAAACAAGCCAGCAATATGTCTGGCTGTGCAACTAAATTGGGGGGAATTTGCAGCCTGATTTCAGATGGTAAAATGCTGCGGGCGATCGCAATTACTTCCGGCATTTTTGTAGCATCAAAAACTTCACCATCCCAACTTTGTTGATTTCCCGGACTGTGTGGCTGGAGGATAACTTCTTGAATGTGATTGTAACGCGAATGAATCCGGGCGATCGCCTCCAGCGTCTCAATCCAATCGGCCTCACTTTCCCCAATTCCCAGCAGCAAACCAGTTGTAAACGGAATCTTTAATTCCCCAGCCAATTCTAACTGTTGCAGCCGCAGCGCCGGCACTTTACTCGGTGCGTGTCGGTGAACCGTTTGTAACAAATCTGGGGCAAGCTGTTCTAGCATCAGCCCCATCGATACATTCACATCTTTTAACTGTGCCATCTCCTCAAAACTGAGCGGCCCCACATTAGTATGCGGCAAAAATCCCAGAGCAAGTGCCAGTTCGCACAAATCGTAAATCCGCTGCAACCAAGCTTTGCGCCGTTTACTTTGGGGATGTACCTCGCCGCTGAGGATGAGAATTTCAATTACACCTTGAGTTTGCAGGAAGTTGAGCTGTTTTTCGGCTTCTGGTAGCGTCAGCCAAGGACTTTGCAGGGGTTCGGCCCGAAAATTGCAATAGGTGCAGCGGTTAAAACACTCGTAAGTGGGAACCAGAGTATAAGCAGGGCTGTAGGTGACTGTGCGGGACATTCCTTGGGATTTTTATCGATCGGACTTACGCAACAACATATATCTGTCAGTACAAGTTTTGCGGTTTACCATCCTAACCCTTCATCTATCTTAACACTGACGCCAGTCCACAATCTGGTTGCCCAGCTAAATTATGAGCATTCTGTATCTCGTGCGATCGTCCACAAATTCCGCACTCTGCTTTTTCAAACCCCATACAGCAAGCCTTCTGGCTTCTTATCAGCGCAGCTTATGAGATTCATAACAAAAACTGTGCTTAAAACCCCTTTACAAACTGAAATAAAAGCTTTATGTTTATTTACATGGCGGAACACAAAGCCGTAGCGAACATTGAAAACCAAATAAAGCAATCATAAAACCATGACCACAACCTTACAGCAGCGCGAAAGCGCCAACCTGT
>NZ_JAUBTQ010000143.1:0-3057 GCF_036702515.1 Microcoleus sp. BROC3 | reverse complement strand
CACAGTTAGGACATTCTGACAGCAAGCGTAACTGATGCCGTAGCTTGCGGGGCGGAACGCCATCGCACCCCTGCATCCTTTTAAACTGCTAGATGAATTATTTTCTATTCTTAAAGAAGTTTCTACACGGGCTGCTGCATGAGGCACAGCAGTAAAACCTGGGGCGTTACACATAATCTCACCTGAAGCCCAATTGTGATTGCAGTGAAACCTGGCTTTTTGTGCTGAGGAACGCGGGGAGTGGCAGTTTTCCTCGCTCTTGAATGTTTAAAATCCAAGATAGCCGGCGATCGCCACTCTCGGATTACAGCGATCACACAATATCAAGAGAATCCTTAGCCCTATACCTCTTCTTTTAACCCATCCTCAAAAAGCATCCGCACTTGGGTTCACTTTCTTGCGCCCCGTCTTTTGTGCCAACATCGACAGTTTACGACGATAAAAGCCCCAGAGTTGCTGCCAATCTCCAACGAATGCCCGAAAATCGTATTCGTCTCATCCGACTTTAGTTTCTCTCAGGAACAGAAACAATCAACAGTTTCTGTTCCTGAGAAAGTAACAAACTATAATCGATCGCCCATTAGCTACAACCGCACGATTACCATAAATATAAAATTGTGTATTTTTTCATACCTTAAACCGAGATGCGTGCGATCGACTACGATTAGGTCGATCGCCAAAAATCACTCTTGTCAACGTTCCTAATTAGAAAGGTTTCTAAATTCGCGAGTTCCCTGATAACCTGATAAATCAGCTAACTCCTGCAAAGATTTTTGCCCTGAGTAAAACTTACCATTAATTTCCCAAGTAGGAGTACCCTGAATCTTGGCAGCTTCACAAAGATCTCGGCGAGCATTTTTTCCTTGCGGGTTGCACTCAATATAATTGAGGATGCCAGCCGCTTCTTTGCCAAAACTTTCCTTCTGCATTTGGCAGTGATCGCAGGTAAAAGAGCCGTACATTTTAGCTCCCACTCTTTTTAAATGTCGGGCTAAAGCAATTTCTGAAGTACCAGAGGATGTTGTAGTGTTCATACTTGTTTCCTTAGCTGTACCGAGATTATTGACATCGGCATACAGAGCCAGAGAGGAAATCAGCACTAACATAGACACCAGAATCCCTATAAAAAATAGTTGCCCGATATCATCCCATTCGCGACCGATTAATGCTAAGACAAACAAGCTAGTTGCAAACAAAGCAGAAGCAATACAGTAAATACAAGCTGCTTTAATATCAACAGCCAGTACATACATCAGATAGCCGCTGAAAATCGTCATAGCTGTGCTACCAGCAAACAGAAATAGTCCCGTCCAAGACTCTAACTTAGAGCGGAGACTCTTCTGTTCTGCTGGATTAACAAGTAGGGGAGCTACGGCAAAAACTATCATGCTCAAGTAGCCCAAAAAACCGAACAAAGAAAGAGGCAAACCAAAGACATAGGCATAGGGACTCGAAAGCACGATATCGCAGCCTTCGATCGGACAAACTGCCGTTCCGTTGGATAACTTGACCACTGTTAGATAAGCAGTGATCGCAGCCCCTATCGAGGCAATTCCTGCCGTGATGGGACGAGAATAGCGGTGAATCCAAGGCTGAGAACGTTGACGACGCATAGTATATTTGACCTCAAAATGTATGTTTCAATTGTGGCGTAAGTTCGGCAATGCCCGCCCAGCGAACACTCTATTTCAAAACTCTAGTCGCATTGAAAATTGCTGCTAAAGCGACCCCAACATCGGCAAAAACGGCCTCCCACATTGTAGCTAACCCAAAAGCACCAAAAGCAATAAATATGCCTTTGACTAACATGGCAAAAATAATATTTTGCCAAACAATATTGTGAGTCTTTCGGGCAATTTGAATGGCTTCAGCTACTTTTGACGGTGCATCGGTCATAATTACAACATCGGCAGTTTCGATCGCCGCATCCGAACCCAAACCCCCCATCGCTATGCCCACATCAGCCCTAGCAAGCACAGGTGCATCATTAATTCCGTCTCCCACAAAGACAATTTTCTCGCCTTTTTTAGATTGGGAGATCAGTTTTTCGATCGCCTCTACTTTTCCTTCAGGTAATAACTCAGCTAAGTAGGAATCTAAACCGAGCTTTTTCGCAACACTCTCAGCTACAGCTTGATTATCTCCTGTTAGCATCACGATTCGATCGACACCGACTTTCTTGAGATCGCGAATAGCCTGTACTGCGTCTTCCTTAAGCTCGTCAGCAATTAAAATGTAGCCAGCGTAGCGGTTGTTTACTGCTAAATGGACGATCGTACCTTCAGCATTGCAGACATCGTGAGGGATATTTTCTCGGTGCAGCAAACGGTCATTTCCCGCCAGCACAATTTGATTACTTAATTTTGCTCGAATGCCGTGTCCCGCTATTTCTTCGTAATCTTTCACATCCGATGAATCTATCTTTCCGCCGTAAGCTTCCATAATAGATTTCGCGACAGGGTGATTTGACTGAGATTCTACTTTAGCAGCTATTTCCATTAACTCAGATTGTGAAAAACCCTTTGTAGGTACAATTTGTGCTACTTTAAAAACTCCTTTTGTCAAAGTTCCTGTTTTGTCAAAAACAACTGTCTTGACTGCTGTCAGGGTATCTAAAAAAGTCGAGCCTTTAACCAAAATCCCGCGCTTGGCTGCACCGCCAATTCCCCCAAAGTATCCCAAAGGAATGCTAATAACTAATCCGCAAGGGCAGGAAATAACTAACAAGACTAGGGCGCGGTAAACCCACAATAATCTGTCTGCATTAGTTGCTCCTGAAATGAACAAAGGCGGAATTAAAGCTACTGCTAGCGATGCAAATACTACAAACGGCGTGTAGTAACTAGCAAATTTGGTGATAAATTTCTCAGTTTCAGCTTTTTTGCTTCTGGCATTTTCTACTAATTCCAGAATTCGGGAGATTGAAGATTCACCAAAGAGTTTGGTAACTTTGACGGTGAGAACTCCTGTCTGGTTAATAGTTCCTGCTAAAACTGTTTCTCCAACTTTCACGGTTCGAGGTACTGATTCTCCAGTTAGTGCAGATGTGTCAATCTG
>NZ_JAUBTQ010000142.1:0-3159 GCF_036702515.1 Microcoleus sp. BROC3 | reverse complement strand
GACATCGTAGACGGGCCTTTCCGGTGAGAATCAATCCAATGTCATATCAGCCTTTCGATCAGAATGAAATAGCCCTGGGTAATTGTATAATTAACCTGACTGCTCAGTAAATATTGGCAATAGTCTAGCTTGGTAAATCCCATACAACTTACCCCTTTTTTATGCCTCCACTATAAAATAATTTCTCTAAAAAATCTATTGACTCTACCTCTCTTAGAATTGAAATTTCTCATGTAAAACTCAAGATAGTTAATTTTATATTATCGCTCTATCCAATGGGTATTTCTAAACCCGGTACGCTATATCTAGTGGTCGTGCGTAAGTCCTGCCAATGTAAAGAATTTTCAATGCCCCAATGGCTGCGGACTGATTCACCCAGCTTTTGAGCATTATTTGGTAAACTACTAATGTAATAACGACTTTCAATAGTTGTTTTCCCCTTCACTATTCTCACGGATTCTATCAAGCCTATACTGTGAAGGTTCTTCCAATGATTGTCGGGGTCAATCAGCTCTTTGATGTCACTTAACATGGTTGTGATGTGGGAATTCTGAGCGACCGTGATAGTTCTCTTTCTTGGTCGAATAAGCTGTATGTGTAAATGCCGAAAATCCTTGTCTAATTGCTTGTTTAAACAACTCTTCGGCTCTGGCATATAGGGATGGCTGGTTCTTTTTTAAGGTGATTACATAATCTCCTCCCTGTTCGACAATTGACTTAACAATTGACTTCTGACAGCCTGCTGCATCAATCGTGACAATGCTTCCGTTTAATTCTAATACTTTGAGTAAAGCCGGAATAGCTGTGATTTTATTAGATTTTTTATCAACTTTAACTTGTCCTAAAACTAATCTTTGATGGGTCGCCCAAGCACTGACCATATGAATTGCT
Source organism: Microcoleus sp. BROC3 (assembly GCF_036702515.1). NCBI lineage: Bacteria > Bacillati > Cyanobacteriota > Cyanophyceae > Oscillatoriales > Microcoleaceae > Microcoleus > Microcoleus sp. BROC3. The sequence goes on along the minus strand of NZ_JAUBTQ010000142.1, from coordinate 2,268 downwards.
TTTTTATCTGCTCCCCCATCGTAAGAATGGCGAAGAGTTTTGCCATCAATTGCGCTCACCTCTCCGGCATTAAAGCAACTAATAGATTGAATCCAGCTCAAAAAACATTTCTGAAACTCAGGAGGGTTTGAGACGAGAAAATACTCGCGCAATTGTGTCATGTGAAGGTATGCCATTCGGTAACTCTAAAAATTTCTTTAACCATTCATATTTAGCTCGACCGTAACTTTCGATATCCACCCATGTATCAGCACCGCAAATCACGGCACAAATTGAGATGGTGATAATATCAATTAATTGATGATGTTTCGTCCGCTCAATTCTTGGATCTTCTAAGTCGCAAAAATGGTCAGCAATAGTAGTTTTAGGTTTGAGTTTTATAATAATAAACTCTAATTAAATGTTTTTGGGTATTCAATAATTATTCGTAACTGCCTAGCTAGTAGTATTTGACGGAAAGAAAACAGAGACATTACCAAGTAACGCATCAGTAACAACTTCCAGAAGATGAAGACCACGCTTAGATGCAGTCGAAAGAAAAGAACGAATATTGGCGAAGGAAACCGCAAAATCAAACGAGCGGAAGCCACCAGAAATTTTCTGCTTACACTTCATCATCCGTAAGTCACGTTCCGCTTGATTATTGGTAAACGGAACATCCGGTTCCGTCAGAAACCGTAAAACATCACCTCGGAAATTTTGAAGCCGCAACAACAAGTTATGACCAACTCGTCGTTTTACTCGACCTCGATGACCTTTGCGGTTTAAAGGTGATTGAGAAGAGTGAAAATCAAGCCCTCGGTTGAGAATTTGCTCATATAGTTGATTGATGCGAGCAATCATATTTTCAGGAATACCTTTGGGATAGCGATGTTTATAATTACAAGCTAAGAGCCAAAGCTTTTTCATTGACTTAGCCCAAGATTCTCGGTCAATTTCCTCTCTTGCTTTGAGTTCTCGCAAATGATGAGCGTTGCACAAAGCATGATTCACATCTTCGAGTTGATAATAAGGTTTCCAGTGGTCGTGGACTACTACACCTTTAATCTCCGCTAATACTTCTATCCCACATTCCGCAGATATTCGATCGGATTTAATTTCAAAGAAATTCAGAATTTTCAAAACCTCAAATGATTGCTATGCAATCATTTGAAGTTTTTTAAGGTATAATAATTTGTGCAATTAGAGCAACTCTAAAAACCATGAAAAAGCCATCTGAAGCTATAACTGGGGGGGGTGACAAAGAGGTCTACGAGATAGACTGTATAAGGGTTGCAGCCCGCATACCTTGTTGATAAAAGCGGCGTTGAGAAGGAGTTAACTTGCGTTTACTGTTCCACCTCCCAAGAATATTGTTCTAGATAATTAACCCACTTTTCTCCATCTAATCCCACACCAAATGTACTCCGTATGCGATATTTTTTCTTGGGTTCTGTGCGACGAGATACATATTCTTGTACCTGCTTTTTCTTCAGTCCATTACCTTGAAATATTGCTGAACTTTACGCAAGTGTCATGAGCAGAATTATGTTAATAAGTCGGTTCCCTTTGAGGCTTGTTCCTTCAAGATCGTAGCCTCCTGTTTTACAGTCTCGGAACATTTATTCAATGCCCATCCGCTGCTTATAAGCATTGAGCGCTGCTGGCAATGAGCCTAAGTCCGTGAGAATAAACCAGGCTTCTTTAACTTGATATTTACCATAGTTCCTTTTCCACTTACAAGCAAGCTCAAATCCGGTAGTAGGTAGAGTTTTTCTCACTTTTTTCCCTTGAACATACAAAGAAGTTCCGGGTACTATTCCTAATTCATCCAACCGTTGCCAAACTAAATGTTCTGTTTCGATACAAAGATTCTTTTTCAGTCTTAAGCAAAAAGACACACCCTTTTCCTTAAGCCAGTTTCCCAAATCAACAGAACAAAATTCACGGTCTCCTAAAACGATGACTTTATCTGATGAAAATAATGGTAAAACTTGCTCTAAATTGGTAGGAGAGTGACTCGAAGTTACTATTTCCTAATTTGGGCAACAGCGACCAGTATAATGGAATTGCTCTTCGCTCTCAGATCAGGCTAACCATAAAGAGATTAATGCACCCCCATTGACTGCGGTCGATTGCAATTGATAAACGAGTACCAATGCGGCAATAAGTGGTCAACCAATAAGTAATTAATGGGAACCAAATTAATGAGATAGTTAAGTTTGGTAAATCCAGAAATCTTTGTAGTTTTCTACGCCGACTTTCCGTTGTAATTGGGTAAGGAAATAC
>NZ_JAUBTQ010000141.1:0-3196 GCF_036702515.1 Microcoleus sp. BROC3 | reverse complement strand
GCAAGTCAGAGAAACCAGTATCCACAAAACTTCGGGATTTTCAAGTTATTTTTTTCATACCCTGATTAAGCAACGCCAAAACACGAAGTAGCAAATAATGTTAGACCAACAAAACCCTAGAGAATATGATGCGGTACTTGGCAGTCAAGTCTTAGTCCCCGAAGGCGCTGCGGTGCTAGGAGGTTTATTCGGTGTCAAGAGTCGCTTAGCATCCAATCACCGATTATCGCAAATTGGTGGTTTGTGTGAAGCCTGTAAATATGGTGAGGTTGGTTTTGATTTGATGGTGCAGTTTTTGAAAGATAAATCAATCGACCCAACAGTAAAAAGAACTGGAAAAATTTGCGTTTCTTCAATGTTAGAAAATACTCTAACAACCGATGATTTAGGATGGTATCTTGTTGGACATGGGCATCTATATCCTGACAGCAAAATAGATACTTTGCGATTAGCTTGTGAAAAACTTCTTGCTTACATACACACGCTCTACGGCAAAAAAAAATGGTATTTTGGCGGAGGGTATAGTTATATTTGGTTTCGACAAGTTCAAGATCGGGAATGGGCTAAAGGTAACATAAAAACTTTAAGTGATTCAATGAATTACTTAGTACAGATTCTTTCAGCAGAAAAACTGAGAAGAGTAATAATCTTGAATTTTGTTTACTACTGCCAAACTTACTATGATATTGGCGTAGCCTATCAAAAGGAAGTACCTAGAAATAAGTTTCCTGAAAATATTGAACCGAGATTGTTAAGCCAAGGGATTTATCATAGTTTGCTTCCTTGGTTTGAAGAGAGTTTAGAAAAATTAATTGCCTCTTCATTTCAAGATTTAGTAATGGAGTAATGCTTCGCTTTCAGACTGTGATTTCTCAATCACAGAAAATGAAAGATAATTTGCTGCAATTCCCGATCGAACAGAAAGTGTACAATTTAGCTTTAGGTTATGCTTCCGAACAAGCTAACCTAGAAGTTGGTCTAAAACATTTCTACAATACAATGACCGTGTGGGCAGTCAATCATCTTATCGGTTGGATGGAATTTGAAACCATTCTCGATAAAGATGATGACTGGAGTGTAGCAATTGAATCAGCTTTAGAACTGGCTGATTTGGAGTTGCCCGGAATCGGAAAAATTCAATGCTGTCGAATTGGTGAAGGAGAAACAAAAATTTGTGTCCCGGCTCAGGACGATCGTATTGCTTATATCTTTGTTGAATTGCCAGACTCATTGGATCAGGTAAAACTTTTGGGCTTTCTCTCCGCTGCTGATATCGACGGCGATACTGTAGAACTTTCCGTTACTGACCTTCAGCCGTTTGACCGCTTATCTGACTATTTGCGAACTTTTGAATTACAAAGTGTTTGAGGAAAACCCATGAATTTGAAACAGCTAATGATATCTCTGGCAGGTAAACCCAAACCTGATCCAGCTCAGGCAGTTTGGATTGTTAACTGCCCTGACCCCGTTAACGATGATTTTGCTGGAGCGATCGCACAAGCTGAATGTGAACTTGAAGATAAATTCCGATACGACAGAGAGGGCGTTTTTCTTGTCACTACAGCTCATTTGGCTGGTTCTGTCGCGCACCTCACTGCTGAAGAAATCGATTGGGATTGGGAATCTGTTTGCACGATGATGAATTGGTAATTACCTCATCAGGTCAAAATGAGGTATAGCCAAGGTATAAGCGAGGTATAAAGTCAGCGCAGGGGTCGCAGATTTGCCACCCCTGACTGTTGATAGCTTATTGCATAGTCTAAGCTTCGCTGTAAAGTAGTGATTTAGCGGATCATTAACGTTAGCCTGCAAAGCAGGATCGTACTATGCACAGCCCAGATTTTTCAATCTCTCAAGAAGTCGAAAACCTACTCAGAATATGTCCTGTAATTGAAGAAGCTTCATATCTCAACAAAGGTCAGCTCTTGCCGTGTGAGGTCAACCATGAAGTCGTTGCTCCTGAGTTTTTACCGGGCAATGCAGAGAAATTGGTTTGTTTCTCTCGACAAAAGTATGTGACGATCGGTGTAACTCCCATCAAGCTCTTTCAAACCAAGGAAAGTGCTTGGGAAAGCGCTTGTCTTGACGCTGTTTCTGAATTAGGTTTGTCCAATACTCAGATTATTACCCAACCGATCGTTACTCAGGTTATCGAAAAAGCTACTCAATTAATTCAGTCTTTAAATTGGTGGTTGATATAACTGTTTCTTGTTTCTTGTTTCTAGTAACGTTTCTAAAAATGTTTCTAAGAATGTTTCTAGGAATGTTACTAGCAATAGTTATAGTAAAAATTAGCTTCGCTTGTGAGGTTTTGATATGGAGGATTAAATCATGTCACAACCAGAGTTTGAGGTAGAAAACTGTAGCTGGCAAACAAAAGATGGCAAAGTAGTAAAATACACAAAAGAAAGTTACCAGCTTAGTGCCTGGGAAGATTGGAATGAATATCATCTACAAATTACCAGATGGCCGAAAAATACATCAATTGAAATCGTGATACTTAGTGGTGATCAAGGATATGACGCTGAAAGCCGATGGTCAAGTTCTGAAGTTTATCGGTATGTCAAACTGCCTCATGCAGAATTTGATGCACAAAGAGAGCAACTAATTCAGAAAGTTGTCGAGTTAGCAAACAGACAATTTGGTTATCTAACATTCTAATAGCGTATATCTGGGCCGCTCCCAGAATTCTTACTTATCATGACCAACTACGACCAAAGCAAAATAACATTTGGCAAAACTGTTAAAAATGCTCGGCAAGAATATGGATTTAGCCATAAAGACTTGTGTAAACTGCTGGTTATTCCATCAGATGATTTTGAGACAGTGGATCGATGCCTGCTTTCAAAGATAGAAAATAACCGAATCGACATTCGATCAGGTGAGTATGACTGGCTGATACCCGCGATTGCAAGAATATTTGCTCTCGATATCCTTTGGCTTGAACAAATCCGTCAACAAACCGAAGTTGAGCCTCTGGATTTAGAGAAAGCTGTAGCAGTATTTCCCATTTACTTCAATCGTAAAAGCTATGACCTATAAAACCGTGTATCTGCATCGGATGGTGGCAGAACAAACCATCAAGCGTAAACTCAGACCCGGTGAAGTTGTTCATCACCTGGACGAGGACATATCTAATAACTCGCCAGAAAACCTGGTGATTTGTTCTAGTCCTTCTGTTCACGGACGATACCAT
>NZ_JAUBTQ010000140.1:0-3317 GCF_036702515.1 Microcoleus sp. BROC3 | reverse complement strand
TTGTCCGATACCTAGAAAGTAGACGACCTATATTTATCAATGCACTATTTTGTTATTCTGTCAATGCGTAACTCCTAGAACGGATGCTCTGGGTGTGACCGTCAAAAAAGGTGTCTTGGGTGAGGGGGCGATATCCCTGTCTTTTGCTGCTGCCGAGTGCATTCAGAACCATCACACTACTAGCCACGCCACAATAGGCTGGACGTTGGTTGAGTCGATGGGAGGTATTATCCTCCGCACCTCTCAGTTAGATCTGGGCGTGCGAGTTTCCCCGCACCCAGCTCCCGATGTTCTTGGCTTTCGATGAGAGCTCATGTGGAGATAATCGTGGCAGATGAGAGTGAACCGCTAGAAGGTTGTTTATTTTCCAATTACTATGGTTACTGTCTACATGATGTAGATGCACCTTTTCATCGCCTAGCATTTTTAAGCCACATTTTCCACATTTATGGTTTTGCCGTTTTAACGCTTTAGAGGTTTCGCCGTTATAAAGCTTGCTGTTACGCTCACTCCAGTAGGCTATATCTCCGTCGTAGGGAGATTTCTCTCCTTTGACATTGATAAATTTGTTTTCGGAGTAAGGAACCGATGGGAATGCTTTATCAAGCAGTTTCTTGCTGGTGTAGCGAGATTGTTTCGATTCCTTATTGAATACCTTGAAAGCTCTTGTTTCGATGTGGTATAGCGAGTTGCGCGACCCGTCCATCTTGCAGTAGCGGTGGTAATTTCTCCAGCCTCTAACCACAGGGGCTAATTTCTCAGCCTTGTCCGTAGCACCATAATTCGAGTTGTTGACGATATGTTTTACCGAATGACGGAACGCTTTAAAATTGTCCGCTGATGGAACGCATCTAAATTTCCCGTTGTTTTGCACTTTGAAATGCCAACCGAGGAAGTCAAATCCATCTGTCGTAGCAGTTAGCTTGGTTTTCTTTTCACTAACTTTCATACCTCGTTCTGCCAGAAATTCGCTGACTTTATCAAGTATTGCCTCCGCATCATCTTTAAGTTTCAGAATTATTACCATGTCATCCGCGTAACGGACTGATTGATGTATTTCCTCAATCCCATTGAGAGCGATATTGGCTAGTAATGGACTTACCACGCCCCCTTGTGGGGTTCCTTGTTCTGGAAATTCTGGATTGACTCCTGATTTTAGACAGCGGAATATTCCGGTCTTGATGCCTTTTGGGGCGATGAGTCGTTTCATTATACTGGTGTGGCTTATCCTGTCGAAGCATTTTTCGATATCGAGTTCGATAACCCGTTTTTCTATTCCATTGCTGTTAGAGCGTAGATTGTTGAACAGTTTTTTCTGCGCGTCGTGCGCCGACCTTCCTGTTCTGAATCCATAACTTTGAGCGTGAAAAGTTGCTTCATGCGCTGGCTCGCTTCGCGTATTTTGCGAGGCATTGCCACGCTCTATCGGCAATAGTCGGTATCTTGAGGAGGCGGGTACTCCCATCCTTTTTTGGGATTGGTATTGAACGTAAATTCTGATGTTTCCAGTTGTTACTTTTGGTTCTGAGTTCTTCACCCAGAGAATACCTTTCCTCAAATGTGAGTGAGGCTTTCCCGTCGATTCCCGCAGTCTTTTTGCCAGCATTAAGTTGAGTTACTTGACGTATCGCCAGCATTCTTGCAGCCCGAGATTTCAGAATTAGCTTTTGAAGGGACTTTGCTTTCGGCTTGTCTCCAACTTGAATCGCTTTATACACGCGCTTTTGTAGGCGGAATAAATTACGGCGGAATTTCTTCCACGGTAACGTTTTCCAAGATTCACGCTTCGTTACTGTTGTGTCTAATCATGCTCTGCTCTAGTTTGTGTACTCTGAACACCGAGCGACCAATACGGTCTGTCCTACCCGAACTAAGGGGGTTCCGCTGCTCGTCTAGCCTACGAAAGGGTTCGACTTCCCCTTGACCCTCAATTCGTTTTTCTTCGTTCCCTCGGTTAGATTGATTGTTCCTTTAGGTGGAGCCAATTTAACTACTGGATTCCCTGGACTCTTGCCGATATTCTCAAAATGATTCGGCGGGAATAATCTCCAGTGGAGTCGGGATTTTGGTCTGTGTCCCGCTCTTGAATAAGTTACTTTTCTAGGCTCTGTTTCACCATTGGAACCCCCCATTAACGCCAGTGTCACCTCACATTAGATGTCTGATTGCGTCCTGTTCCCAGCTTCACTCTCCAAGAATCGAGCTTGGTCGGTGTGGGCAGATAGGGAGTCATGCCTGAGTCTGGCAGAAGGGATTTGCACCCTTATCAGTCCGAGAGTTCAGCCTTGTGGCTGGAAACGCTATGTACGGACTTTCACCGTGATTCACGCTTCAACGAATCGCACTTTGAGTTTCAATGTGGGTGTTAAGCGGTTGAAAATCCTGTTTGCTGTTGCTTTGGCTCAATAGCTGTTGTCCGAATGGTGACTCTAGAGAAACCAAAGTTTTGGGAAGTGGTAGTCGATCAACAGAAGGTGGCGAGAAGGCTTTCCAGGTAACAACGCTTAAACCTGTGCCGAAGATTAGTAGAATACCTCCTCCAGCTTTTATTAGTCGCCCTCGCCATCGGTGATTGCCAGACTTTTGATTTAAGTCCATATCATCATCTCTCTCAAGAACAGTTGTTTGAAAAAAGCAGTCCAAATACGTCTCAATTAATTAAAATCTCTAAAAACTCACGATTAAGAGGGACGATCGTATCAACACACCTCTTTCTAGATTAGTCGCAAGGGTGCATCAAACTAACCGCCTTCGGAATTTGCGATCGCTCACCAGCCGATACTTGCCTCTGCAGGCTGTATTTTGCGGTAGCCTAACTCTGCATGGCGGGCGTAGAATACAGCCTCCGCCACTTGGTTGAGCACTGGACTGAATACAACTAGCCCGTTCCTTCCTTTGCCATCATACTTGAAAAGCAGCCACTCAAAATTCGAGCTTCTACCGAATCCTTGTTCGTAAACCAAACTATCGCCCACCGCTTTATCTCTTAACGCCTCATCATTTACCACGAATACGTTAGTACCGCAAGTCAAGAAAGAGCGATCGCCAAGCTGAAAATGTATCAGTAAATGCTACAGCACAACTAATTAACGAGACTGAAAATGCTGCTACCGCTAGCCTAACTCTAAAAGCACGTCGCCAAGGTGCAGTGAATAAAATCATAATCCTCGTCCTCAATATTGATAGCAGCCTTGACAAATTCCCTCCATAGGATAGACGGAAATCCCCAAGTAAAGACATTAGGAGTTACGCATTGACAGAATAACAAAATAGTGCATTGATAAATATAGGTCGTCTACTTTCTAGGTATCGGACAA
>NZ_JAUBTQ010000139.1:0-3350 GCF_036702515.1 Microcoleus sp. BROC3 | reverse complement strand
TCTTGGGCGGCGTTATTTAAAACCACGTTTTCCTGGGTGCGGATGACGTAGTGGGCGATCGCGCTTGCGAGTTTGGGCGTTTCCCCAGAAGCTGCTTCTGCATTGAGGGGATGCGAGCGCAGCACGCTGACTTCATCTTCCTTGACGGAACCTTCAGCCTCAATCGCCCAGTTTCCCGCTTTTTCTAAAATTAAAAATCCTTTTTCTGCGCCTGCATTTTCGATGGCAATCTTCATCAACCTTTCCAGCAATTTACTCAAAACAATTTCGCCTGAAATCGCGAAAGAGGCTTTCATTACTGTGGCTAAATCTAGCGTCTCTCCCAAATTGGTGCTAGTGGTAGTAGTCTTAATTGTTGTTCGGTTAACATTTGTTTGAGCTGTTGTATTGGCTGAGGTTCTAGCTAGGAATTGGGGATATTTCTTTTCTAAATCCTCAACTTTAGCTATAGCGCCCCAGACCTGGTAGCTATAATGAGCGTTTTGCATATAAGCTTGGGCGATCGTTTCATTATCCCATGACAGGTAGAATTTAGCGGCGAGTTCGTCAGCGAGTGCTTCTTCGTTGATATATTCGTTTTCCTTAGCTAAAGCAATGGCTTTATTGTACATCTGCATTGCCTCTACTTTTTCATCGAGTACGCGATGCCGTTCTGCCTCCACTAGATAGAATTTGTGTAAAAAATTCATTGGGGCATGATGCGCCCATTTCTGCATTTTTTCTTGATTAGCTTTTACTGTGTTGAGAATGTATTGTTGCTCTGACTGTGAAGTATTAGGATACACGGCTAACCGCGCCAAAGAATCGTAGAAATGGAAGATAGGAATAACAGGCAATCCTACCACTGCATCTAAATACTTCTGGGCTATAGCAATATTTTCAATCGCTTCTGAGTAATTTTCAAACAAACAACAAAGTATAATTTTGTTGACACATAAGTAAAAAATTCCCGAATTATCATTTGCTTGCTGGTACAATGGTAAACTTATTTGCTCGTCATATACTTCACCCTGGAGACGGCAAGGATTTTCACTTCTTCCCAGCAGATTTAAGACAGCCTGCCAAAACGGTTCGTGATAATTAAGGGCTGTTTCTTGCTTAAGTTTATAAATAGCACCTCTGTAAGCTGCCATCTCTCTTTCCAGCCCAGTCAGTTCTTTGCTACTTAAGTAAGTGCAAAAAGAGTAGTCAAATAGACTAAAGGCAGCCCATTCTAAATCTCCCGCCTCCATTCCACTAGAGTAAGCTAACTTGAAAGACTCTAATGTTTCTTTGAGATGTTCTTTCCAATGTCGGGTAAATATATTGACAATAACAAGGGTTTTAGCTTTGATTTCTGTAGCATTCAACTTTGAAAGTAGATTTAAAGCCAATTGACCGAACTGATAACCCGAATCAATATCTCCGACAACTCCACAAAGTAGAAGACCATAATTGGCATAACCAAAGGGAGACACAGAAGTATTACCATATTGGACGGATAAATCTACTTGTTTGCACACCATTAAGGGTAATAGTGCAGGAGTAGCAATGAATGTAGCAGCAAAGGTACTTGACAAAACTTTTATAGCTGCTAGTTTATAGGGATCGCTCATTTGAGGCAGATCAATTAAATCTTCAATTCGCTTCCCGTTTAAAATTGCCGCAGTTTCTCCTAATGCCTGCTCAATATCTGAAGGGTTAGGCTGAGAGGGAAACTCTACGCCTAGCAGCTTTAAAACCCCTAACGCTGTATTAACTGCTTCTAGTAGTTTGTTCTGCGACACATAAGCTTGAATCTGAACTTCATACACTTTCACTTTATCCAGCAGCGTTTTGGCGGAGTTTTGTACTATCTCAACGAATCTCTGCATTCGGTCAATATCACCGCTCAAAAAAGCTGCCTCTGCTGCTTCTTCATGCAGTGCTAATGTCAGTTCGTACTGATGAGTCCAGCTAGAATTTGCTAGCAGTCCCAAACCTGCTTGCAAATATTCGGTAGCCGCAGCATAAGCCGTTGCTGCTTTACCTTTTTGACCGGCAATTAAATTTAGTTTTGCAATTTCAGTGCGTTCGGATTCATCGCCAACTCGTTCAATTCCTAAATTAAGATGATCGACGATCGCAAATATCTCTTCCCCTCGTTTCTCTGGCGAGGTATTTTGCCACAGCAGGCGGCCAATTTGCAAGTGAACTGTTTTTTTAGAATTTTGCTCAATCAAAGCATAAGCTGCTTGTTGCACGCGATCGTGCAAAAACTTGTAAGTAGTGATTACTAGATAAGACTGAACGATTTCTTCTTCTGTTACGCCGAGTTCAGAAGTGGCTAAAATTAAGCCATCTTGGATTGCTGGCACTAGCTCTTTAAAAGTTTCAACCGTAGATTTTTCGTTGACTATCGAGAGAGTATTTAAGTCAAAACTATTGCCCACACAAGCGGCTAACCGTAAAACTTGCTGAGTTAAATCTGGCATTTTTCTCAATTTACCGACCATCAACTCAACGACGTTATCGGTAATCCCTACGGCTTCAATTTCTGAAATATTCCACTCCCAGTTTCTTTGCTCAGAATTAAAATTCAGGAGGTTTTCTTCATAGAGAGTTCTGAGAAACTGATTGACAAAGAAAGGATTGCCTTGAGTTTTACCGACGACTAACTCAGCTAGGAGGATGACTGAGCCTCTATCCCTCCGCACAGTATCAGCTATCAAGTTAGTAATATGTTCGATATCTAAGGGAGTTAAGGTAATGTGGTTAATAATCGCGCTTTGATTTTGCAGCCCCTCCAGAGTCATTATTAAAGGATGGGTGGGGCTCACTTCGTTATCTCGATAAGCACCCATTAGAAATAAGTATTTTGTTTCCTCATCTGCCATCATTACTTGCAGCAGTTTCAAAGTAGCGGAGTCAGCCCATTGCAAATCGTCTAGAAAAATGACTAAGGGATGCTCGACACAACAAAACACCCGGATAAATTTTTGGAAGACTAAATTAAAGCGGTTTTGCGCTTCTGTAGCACCTAACTCTTGGACGGATGGCTGTTTGCCAACAATCAGTTCTACGTCGGGAATGACATCTATAATGATTTGACCGTTATCACCAAACGCCACTAAAAGTTTTTCTTTCCAGGCGCCCAGTTGCGTTTCGCTTTCAGTTAAGAGTTGCTTGACTAAGGACCCAAAAGCTTTAACAATAGCTGAGTAAGGAACATTGCGTTGAAATTGGTCGAATTTCCCGGCAATAAAATAACCGTTGGCCTTAGTAATCGGTTGATAAACTTCTTGCACTAAGGCAGATTTGCCAATGCCCGAGTAACCCGACACTAACATAATTTCTGTTGTGCCATTGCTAACGCGCTCGAAGGCGGCTAA
>NZ_JAUBTQ010000138.1:0-3360 GCF_036702515.1 Microcoleus sp. BROC3 | reverse complement strand
TTTTGGAAAATTCTCATCATCTAGAGACTATTAAAAATAGCTATGGATGTAAAGATGTCGATCGCTATTGTGCCAACCGAAAAACGGCCCCTTTGTATGCGTCCAATCAAAAAGGGTGGGATGGAGCCTTATCCAAAAACCCGGTTTCTTTGCGCTGTAAATACGGAGGACGTTGGTTGAGTTCCGAATTCGAGGCGGGAGATGTTCTGATTTTTGGTATGTTTACCATTCATGCCAGTTTGGATAACCATTCTCCTTCTATTCGACTCTCCTCGGATAGCCGTTATCAATTGGCATCGGAACCAGTGGATGAAAGGTGGGTTGGCAGTAACCCTATTGGTCACTCTACTGCTGCTAAGCAAGGTCAGATTTGCTAGAAGAAGACTTTAGTATTGTGTGTTTGAATTTAAGTTTAGTCGGCCCGCATCGCTACCGCACCGAGTTCAGCTATGGGCTATCCTAAAAGACACTTGAACCTTTTACTTTTTTGGGGAGTAAGCCCGGAGTTGATGGAACGTCCCCCAACCATTCCATTGGCCGTCTGGTGGCTCCCAATACTTGACATATCGAGCGGTCATCGGTGAAATTGCAACATCAATATCAAGTTTATTGAAACTGGTATTTGGAGAGTAAGGATGGACTATTTCAGAAGCTAATTGCCAAGTCTTATTGTCTGTTGAAACCTCAACGCGAAAGGTTAGTGAATTCTTAAACGCGCCATCCCAATCAATATTGTAACCAACACCATGAAGTGAATAAACCGTACCTAAATCGACGATTTGAAAAGTGCCAGTCCCTTGATTGGTTCCGTTTCCCCACCGCCCCAGTTTTGGATAATTCGTTGTTGTTTGGTAATCAGCCGGATCGTTAGCATTAGCCCAGCCAGGATAGGTAATCCCTCCGTTTCTGGCAATCACTGGTTTACCAGCAGCTACGTTGGTGCCTGATATCGGCTTCGACGAAGGAATATTGGTTGGAGATGCTGATTCCACTGCAGGCGGTGGAAGTGTAGGGGTGTTTGATACTTGTTGAATCGATTGAGAACAGCCGGCCACAGCTCCCGTAGGGAGGAAGATCCAAGCAAACCAGGCACACGACAATTTTTTCATCATTTGAGGAGGGACGATCGCCCCAGCAATTTAGGCGTATTATCCAAGGATACGCTCGCCTCAGTTCTGGGGGAAACTAAAACCGAACCAAAAACCCAAACCCAAACCCAACCCCCAACCCCCACAGGTAGGCCATGCCCAAAATCCATGAGTGCGATCGCTTTTAGGCCAGGAGGAGACGGTATTCTGAGTAATGGGAACAAAAGCGATCACACTATAGAGAGATGAGCTTTGACGTTTATGGCAAAACCCAAAAGGTATCCAAAGAATTGGCGAGAGATTGCGTTATCGGTGAAAGAAAGTGCGCTCTGGCGCTGTGCTAAATGCAACCAACAATGCCTCCGACCTGGTAAGAAAAGTGGTTTAACCAAGTCCGAACGCTGTGCCTTAACTTTGACCGTACACCACCGCAACCGGATACCGGAGGATAATCGCCCAGAAAACTTAATTGCTCTTTGTACCGCCTGCCACCTTTCTTATCACAATCGCGGGCAATCCAACGTCTCGCCTGGACAATTATCGCTGTTCCCCGATGATGGCATTGACTGGGATATGATGGATTGCTCTCTGGAATCGGCAATTGAAAATATCAAAGAATATTAAAGAATTAGCAGAACTGCTTCAACCCTTGCAGCAAGAAGATAAAAATCTGCACGGAACACGCGCAGATTCTCACCAATACAAACTGAGGCAAACGCTTGCGAAAGCCGAGTTGCAAAGTTTCGAGCGGAAACATCAAATCAAGCTGCCCGAAGATTACCGTACCCAATTTATTTCTTTGAATCTCCATAATTACCCGCTCAGCTTGAGTTAAACGAAGACAGGATAGTTATCAAAATCAATCTTTCGCCTTTCATCTTAGCCTAACCTTGACATAGTTGCTATTTGTAGGAAGCGCAGAGCAACTGACACAAACCGAGAGGGTTTCGGGAGCGTGTCACTTTTGCGATGAGTATAAATACTCAGAAATACTAGGGCAGAGGTTTTGAGCTATTGTTGGGCAAAATCGGCGAAAATAATCATGTCTTAATTAGTGGCGATTCAACTATGACTCCTGAACAGCAACAGGCGATTCAAACACATGTAGAGGCTATTTCAGCAATCCTGTATGCTGATTGTGACCCGGAATCGTTGAAAACATTAGAAGATATCGAGATCACGGTTAAAGATAAGGTGTTAACTCATGTGACACCGCAGATCGGTTTTTTTTTATTTACTCAGCTAGCGGGACAAAAGCAGGAAGGATAAAAAAATTAAAAAGTACGTTAGGTGATTTAAGTATCACCAAAAAGCAAGCGGATAAACTAGGGTGTGGGAGTGGGAGTAGATTAAGTCCACATTTAGAGAACTGTTGTTTAAGACTGAGTGCTAATGTTGCATATCAAAATGCAGCCAACGATATTGAATATATAACAGGGATTAGGGTTCCAGCAAAGACGCAACAAAGATTAGTACATTATCAAAAATTTGAGCAGCCTGTAGCAACAGCAGATATTACCGAGTTAAGTGCAGATGGTGGAAAAGCACGATTGCTCACACCACTCGGAGAAAAGTCCGAGTGGAAAGACTATAAAGCAATTGTGTCGGAAGTAGGCATAGTAGCCAGTTTCGATCGAAATGACATCATTATTGATTGGGTAAATCAACAGCCACTAGCAAAACCAGTAACTTGTCTAGGTGATGGACATGATGGCGTATGGAATATATTTAAATAAATTTGTTGTGAACAGGACAGAAGAGAAATTCTAGACTGGTATCATTTGAATGAAAATCTTCAAAAAGTAGGCGGTTCCATTAAGCGATTGAAGCAAGCGGAAACGTACTTATGGAAAGGAAATGTAAAAAATGCAATAGCACTATTCATAGGATTGAAGAAAAAGCCAGCAGTTAATTTTTGTAAGTATTTAGAAAAGCATAAAGAAAGAATTATTAATTACGAACTTTTCCAGAGAGATGGAATCTGTTCGATTGGTTCTGGAGCAGTAGAATCAGGAATCAAGCAAATAGCTAGACGGGTTAAAATATCTGGAGCAAGTTGGAAATTAGACCATATTGGGCAGGTATTGGCTCATCGATGTGCTTACTTAAATGGCTTAATTGGTAGACCTCGAAAAACTGCACAAGTATAAATACTTATCGCAAAAGTGACATGCTCCCGAGGGTTTCTTTGAAAAGCAGTCTGTCCCCGCCATTTGGAGGGGGCTATTTTAACTATCTAAAACCACCGGAATTGGTGAGGTCAGACTTAAAC
>NZ_JAUBTQ010000137.1:0-3431 GCF_036702515.1 Microcoleus sp. BROC3 | reverse complement strand
TTTTTAAAGTCTTGACAAATTGAGGCGAATATGGAATTATCTGATTCGTTTCCTGAAGCTACTCGTAAAAATAGTGGCACATCTCCGTCTCCACTACAAATTAGGTCTAAAATGAACTGTTTTAAGTCGGGGCTTGGCCCTTGAGAGTAGCCGTAGGTAATCTGAATTGGTACTGGGGATGTTTGATGATTGATTGATGAATTATCTAACTGATTGTTATCTTTTTCTGTGCTTTCAAAAGATATTGATGGTAATTCTTGTTCATATTTGCCATGTAGATGAAATGAACTTGAGTCGAGGTGAGATGTGTCGGTATTTATCTCGAATTTTTGAGCGGCCCACAGGGCAATAGTTGTGAATATTTCGGTAATTCCTACCAAATATAATTTATCTAATACTCTTCCTAAACGGTCATCATTGAGATGTGACGCTTGAATTCCTGAGCCAAGTAAATGTTCTATTGCTTTCCCTTCAAAAAATTTAGAAAATAAATATAATGGGGCGGAAACCATCCCTAATCCATTGATAATCATGGCTTTGACTACCAGGCCGGGACTGACGATCTCGCCCGGTTGTTCGCCTACTAATTCATTGATTTTTTGGACAATTCCTATTTCATCGATTAGACCGGCTATCAAGCCCAGATGATCCTTGTTTTCTACTTTCATCTGGGATGCTTTCTGCATGGACTGCTGAGTCATGATTTGAGCGTTGATCGTGATCGCCAGTTTACACTATTTTTGGTGATGATTGGTTACGGAAGAGCGCTCACAATTAACGCATTTTCGCGACTGTGATCGGGTTATTGTGAGGTAAAAAACCAAGTTTATTACCGATCGCAATTTTAACTTACATCAGATAGGACTCACGCCCTCACGTCTCTTGTCAGGAATTCTTAACGCTCGTGATGGGAGCGTGACCGAAATTATTGAGTATTTTTACTCACGCTTGGTCTCGGATGATTCACTTTTACCCCCTCAATCCGCGTATGTGCCAGTTGGGGGTGCGGAATGTGGGTTAAAAAGCTTGGAGCGAAAAAACCTCGAACCTACCGCAACAAAGCACGTAAAGACTACCTATCCATTACCAAGGAGCGCAGACCATCACAGAGCCAAAAAAGAACGGCGATTAAAAAACAACTGCAATACCTTAAAAGAAATCTCTCTCACATTGAAAGATTAATCGAGTTAGGAGCTACTTTAAACAACTTGAGTAAGCGGCAATATAAGCTGCTGCTAGTCTGTCATGAAGTTGACCGACAACAAGACTGGATGTACCAAGACAAGACAAATAGGATTGACGATAGAATCGTAAGTTTAACCCAACCCCACATCCGCCCCATAGTTAGAGGAAAAGCAGGAAAACATACAGAATTCGGAGCCAAATTATCAGCGAGTAGCTTTGAGGGGTATGTATTTTTAGATCGAATTAGCTGGGACAACTTTAATGAATCAGGAGACTTAATCGCCCAAGTGGAAGCTTTTAAAGAATTCACAGGGTATTATCCAGAATCGGTTCATGTTGACCAGATTTATCGCACTCGATCTAACCGAGCGTGGTGTAAAGAAAGAGGAATTAGGATGAGTGGCCCGGCTTTGGGAAGACGCCCCACGAATGTAAGTAAAGACAAAAAGAAGCAAGCGCTAGAAGATGAGAGAGTTCGTCAAGCTATCGAGGGCAAGTTCGGGCAAGCGAAACGCAGATTTAATCTCGATCAAGTGATGACTAAACTTGATAATACATCCCAAACAACTATTGCGATTACTTTTTTAGTCATGAACCTTGTCGCAGGATTCAAAAGGTTATTGTGGCTTTTTTTGTGTCAATTTTCATCAATAACCACCGACGAGCGAGCGGTGATTATCAAAGCTTATGTTCTCGGGTGCATCTCAGTTTGGCAAATACATCAAATTGAAAGTTGACCGTTGAGATAAGCACAGCGAAGAGCAAGGATAGACGAAAGAAACGTTCTCAATATTCCATTGTGCTCCCGATATTTTTACCCTTAATCCAATGCGTTTAATTATTGATTCAATTGTTCCAGAACCAATCGAACTTATGGATTCTTCTTTGTAGTATTGGTAATTTACTATTCGGCAGCGATCGGTCTCTAAATAATTACAAAACGTTTTAAATGCTTGACCTTTAAAGTCTTTAAATATTTTTATAACTTCATCTATTTTGCCTTGCCATAACATAGTTTCTGCTGATTTTAATCGTTTTATCGAACCCCCTACCTTGTAGAGATTTTCTTTGAGATGATACCAATCTAAGATTTCTTGTCTTTGTTCATTATCTCCAATTTCTTTAAATATGTTCCAAATTCCGGCATTACCATCTCCTAAACAATACAGATGGTGTAGTAATTTTTGGCTATTAGTCCCATCAATTAAGTCTTGATTATTTTGAAAAAACGCTCCCGAATAAACATTATCTAAACACACAGCTTTATAGTCTTTCCAGTAACAGCTCTCGCCCTTGGTTTCGTTGCGTAGTCTAACTTTACCGCCATCTAATGTAATTTCTTTGACTCCTTGTTTAGATGTAGGCAATTCAAATTCTTGTCGATTCACTAATCTTTGTAATGTACTGTGAGAAATTTTGATTCCCGTAAAATTTTCCAAATCTTTTTCTGCCATTTGATAAGATTCATTGGCACTGATTAAAAGACAGCAATTTTCCATGAGTGGACTAAATTGACTGTAAGCTTTTAAGTCAAAATATTTTGCCTGATTATCTGTAATGTCGAGCGAGCCGATTATTGATTTTATTTTTCGGGGTTTTCCTGTTTGAATTCCTGATACTGCTGAAAAAAAAAGCTACCTAGTTCTGGGCCTACTTCTGATAACATTTTCTGACGCAGTGATTTTTCTATACTTTCAAAACTTTTTAACTGGGTTGGATCTGTATTTCTGTAAAGAATTTCTGCTACCGCTTTTAAGTGGGCTTTTAGCTGTTGTTGGTCTGATGGTATCATTTTATTTGCCTTATATTTATTTGACGATTTTACTAGCTTTTTCATTTTAACTATTTTTTGACACATTCGCCAAAGTGAGATGCACCCATGTTCTATGTTCTCGACCAGGAATTCAAACAAAAACTTAACTTATCTGCTTCATTGAATCAGCGAGCTTGAGCTTGGGGAGCCAAACTTTACTTATTCAGCAAGCCCTAATTATTTTTTGCCGCAAGTCAACCGAGTAAAATTTCATTTTTGATTGATGTCTGATATTTTTTGTCATCTTTGGCTCGACTACACTAGCCCGAGCAACTACACTATAGCAATCCTAAATCAGTTGCAAACGAATCGGGCTTCACTAATCGTGATTAAGTTGGTATTAATTCAGGCTTTTCAACAAAAAAGTCATACATATATAACTTGGTAAAATGAAAAGTTTGACAATGAGTTACCAGCCTAAATAATTTTTTAA
>NZ_JAUBTQ010000136.1:0-3548 GCF_036702515.1 Microcoleus sp. BROC3 | reverse complement strand
TGGTAAAAAAAAAGACGGAAGAAATTAACAATATTTTATTCAAAAACAAGGCTGGCATAGAAGCCGGGCAAATAATAGTATTATTTATAGATGAATGTCATCTACTTCATGGCGATCTGACTGGTTATGTTTGGGGTCAATCAAAAATCAGAATTGAAGTCCCAATTACCAATGAAAAAGATAGACAAACTTATTTTGGCGCACTCAATTATCAAAGCAAAGAATTCCATGTTCAGAGCCATCCATCTGGGGATGGAAAATCAACAGTTAAATTTATAAAATACTTACAAGATAAATATAAAAATCGCAAGATTATCTTGATTTGGGATGGAGCCAGTTATCATAAATATGGCGAATTTAGAGATTTTTTATTAGAAGTAAATGGTGACAAAGAGCCTGATGAGTGGTCAATTACTTGTATTTTATTTGCTCCAAATGCTCCCCAACAAAATCCCGTTGAAGATATTTGGTTACAGGCTAAAAACTTTTTAAGAAAGTATTGGTATTTATGTAGGTCTTTTAAGATTGTCAAATTTTTGGAGAGAATTTTTTACTAACGAACATAAATTTGATTTCCCCAAAATACATAAATATAATTGCACGGAAAAAATTAATTAGGATTGCTCTAGGTCTAGAAAATCATTTAGGATTGCTATATACAGGTGAACAAAAGAAACTGGGATCTCCACGTAAATATGATGGCAAGGTTGACTGCCATGATTTGAGTCGTCTTAATTTTGTTAAAGACCTAAAACCGGGAGTTTCATTATATACATTGAAGGTGGGTCGTTGTTGTTTGAATTGCCCAATTTGTTGGGTTTGTATCTCTGAGGTTCAAGCCAACGGCAAAATCAAAAATGCTTTATTGTTTAGCACTGATATTCACCTACCACCTGAGCAAATTCTTGAATATTATCAGGCTCGCTTCCAGATTGAATTTATTTTTCGTGATGCCAAGCAATTTACAGGATTGTCTGATTGTCAAGCTCGTCATTTTCCACGGCTTGATTTTCATTTTAATGCCAGTCTAATTGCCTTAAATTTAGCTAAACATGAACTCTCTAGTTGTCATTCATCTGCCAAGTCGTTTGTATTTTCTATGGCCTCTTATAAACGGCTGGAATTCAATAAGCATCTACTTTGTACCTTTATTGATAAGTTAGATTTAGACCGGGATTTGATTTTAAATCACCCTAATCTTCCTTCAGTCTTGTCTTATGGTACTTTGGCTGCTTAAAAACTGTCCGGAGTATTGTAAAAATCGACCCAGTGATTTATTGCTGTCAACTAAGTTAAGTATTTATACTTAACTTAGTTGACCAGAGGTGCTGTTTTTATGGCGAAGGAGCAAGGGAAGGCTCTTGTGACAGTTGAGGGTTCGGAATGTGGGTTGAAGTAGAACAGGATGAAAAACAGCTTCTCTTGGGTTCCCAGTAGTCGAGCTTTACGCCCTTCTCCAAGGGCCCGTTGGTGAGGTTCGCTCTGACGACTCTGTTCGTAGAGGGGACTAAAGGTTTAGAGTAACCCATCAAACGCTTTGCGATTCAACCCTGTCAATGCTCGCAGCAAGCGGTCTTGGTTCAGCACACATTCGATATCCAGCATCGTTCTACCCTCTCACTGACCTCTATTCTCCGCTATTTCCCAACAAGTCTAATTGATGACACACCCTAACGAAAGCCTTACCTCCTAGTAAGGGACTTCCAAAAAATAAATCGTCCCGGACTGAATGAACTAAACTGAAGCCATGTTGAAACTTACAGACTCACTCAAAGTGTTATTTAAAGAGACAGCCGAGCACCTGCCTGGTGCTGCCCGTCGCCGGTTTATGGCCCAAACCGTAGCGGAGCTAGGGCGGGGCGGACAGCGCCAGGCCGAGCGCGAATTAGGTTGGCACCGTGACCTGATTCGCAAAGGGCAATGCGAAGTCGCACACAACCTGATTTGTGTCGATGCGTTTAAATTGCGGGGTAGAAAGCGCACCGAAAGCCGTTTACCGAACTTGCTGAGCGACATTCAAGCCATTGTAGACAGTCAAAGCCAGACCGACCCGAAGTTCACCACGAATCGTTTGTATACCCGCCTCAGTGCCGCCGAAGTCCGTCGTCAACTGATTGGGCAAAACGGTTACAGTAGTGAAGCCTTGCCGAGTACCGAAACGATTCGGACGCGGCCCAATCAATTGGGCTACTATCCCAGCAAAGTCGGGAAAACGAAACCTCAAAAAAAATTGCCTTGACCGATGCCATTTTTGACCAACTGGCTATCGTTAACGTCGCTGCCGCTGCCGACCCCACTGTATTACGGCTCTCGTGGGATGCCAAAGCCGGAGTGAAAGTCGGACCGTTCTCGCGCCAGGGCAAAAATCGGGTCGAGACCGAAGCTTGTGACCATGACTTTGGCCCTAAACATACGGTCATCCCTTACGGGATTTTTCTCCCCGAGTGGGACGAGTTATTTCTCTACTGCACCACTTCAAAAGTCACCAGTGACTTCATGGTCGATGTTTTGGAGGCTTGGTGGTTGGCGCATCGCGGACGGTTCCCAGCAGTCGAGACTTTATTGCTCAACCAGGATAATGGACCAGAAAATCATTCCCGGCGCACCCAGTTTATGAAACGGCTGGTGGACTTTGCTTTCTCGGCATCAGGTGAATCTCCGATTGGCTTATTATCCGCCTTATCACAGTAAATACAATCCCATTGAGCGGACTTGGGGCGTTCTGGAAAATCATGGGAATGGCAGCATTCTTGATGAGATTGACACGGTTTTGCAATTCGCCCACTCCATGACTTGGAACGGTCATCATCCCGTGGTGAAACTCGTCACCCAAACCTACCAAACTGGAGTCAAACTCACCAAACTCGCTCCGGGCTGAGGTTGAAACGCAGATTCAGCGTCTGGGCGAATTCGTGGTCAACGACAAACCCTTGAATCTCGGTAAATGGTTTATCGATATTTTTTACCGCCCTGAGCCAGTATTGGCATGATTATTTATTTGGAAGTCCCTAAGTCCCATGATTATTGAATTCTGAAGTTCTACATATGATGACACAGCCCGCCCAAAAGCCACATTTTGCCCCCAAAAAGCAGGTCCAAGGGATAAAGAGGAGTCAGCCAGCGGAGGAGCGATCGGGGTTTAAGAGCCGAAACCCTTGGTGTGTATGGCTTCCCCCAAAACTCAAAAATATTTTTACAAAACGCTTGACAACATCTTGCGGAATCAGTATATTAATAAAGCGCCAGAAGAGAAGCGGTTCAAACAACCGCGAACTAAAGGCAAAAAACTGAACCTAGAAAAAAGAATAGTTTGAAAGCTTAAAGCACTATTAACCTCGTCAAAAAAATTAAGATAGAGAGTCAAGGCGAAAGCTAATACTCAATATCACAAACAACGAGAAAAAAGTCAAGGGAAAAAAACCAGCCTTTGTGCTGAGTGGAAAGAACTTGACTAAAGCCAAAAGAACTCAACAACACGGAGAGTTTGATCCTGGCTCAGGATGAACGCTGGCGGTCTGCTTAACACATGCAAGTCGAACGGAGTAGAA
>NZ_JAUBTQ010000135.1:0-3825 GCF_036702515.1 Microcoleus sp. BROC3 | reverse complement strand
AATAAACTCGGCGGTAATTCCGTAAAGTTATGCAACATCCAACTTAAAGCAGATACCGTCTCAGATGCTGGATGCACACTGTCTTGCCTCCAGAGATTATGGAAAGTCAATAGTGTGCAATGATACAGCAAGTAGCAACCGCAAAAGCGATCGCTTTCTTCTCTTCAAATGCCGACTATTTGCCCACCTTAAATATATTCCAACTGGATGCCCCAGAAAGCTCACTTTATATCCGGCCTACCCCGCTCAGGCTCTACTTTACTCGCAGCATTACTCCGGCAAAATCCCCGCTTTCATGCTGCTATGACTTCACCAGTCGGTGGTTTAGTCGATCGAATGTTGGAAGCCATGAGCGAAGACAATGAGTTTTCGGTGTTTATTTCCCCCGAACAAAAACGGGCGCTGATTCTGAGCATCTTTTCGGCTTATTACCACCCGCAAGCTGACAAAGAAATCATCTTCGACACCAATCGTCTTTGGTGCAGCAAATTGCCATTAATTCTGGAACTATTTCCCGAAGCTAAAGTTATCTGCTGTGTCAGAAACATCGCTTGGATCATGGATAGCATTGAGCTACTAATTCGGCGCAATGCCTTTGATGTTTCCAGGTTATTTAATAATCCAGCGGAACGGGCTACAGTTTATAGCCGTACTGAGGCATTAAGTCAAGGCTCGCGTTTAGTTGGTTATGCCTATAACGCCCTTAAAGAAGCATTCTACAGCGAACAGAGTGCCTCTCTCCTATTAGTTGATTACGATTTATTAACCAAAGGGCCGGCTAAAACCATGTCGCTGATTTATCAATTTCTGGGTGAAGAGCCTTTCGAGCATGATTTTAATAATGTTCAATATCAAGAACCAGAATTTGATAATAGACTAAACACAAAAGGCTTACATCAAGTTCGCGAGCGAGTCGAGTTTAAACCGAGAAAAACAGTTTTACCTCCCGACTTATTTGAGAGATTTGATAGCTTATCTTTTTGGATAGAAGCAACAAATAGCCGCGCTAGTACCATTGTCGCCAAAGCTAAATAAACCGTCAAGCCTTGACGGTGACTGTAACATTGACAACACTAAGTAAAATTTAACAGGTCATCTACCATGAGCAACCAAATAATTTTCGTAGACTCCTCAGTACAAGACTACCAAAGCCTAATTCACAACGCCGATGCCGCTCAAATTTTCATTTAAAATGAAAATTTGAGCGGCATCGAACAAATTACTAATGCCTTAGCAAATCAAAAAGATATTGAATCTGTACATATCCTTTCTCACGGCAACCAAGGCACTTTAAAACTCGGTGCAGATATACTAAATGAGAAGGATATAGAAACTTTCAGCAATCAGATAAAACAGTGGGGAAATGCCCTCACAGAAAATGGCGACATCCTATTATATGGCTGCGATGTAGCCGCCGGTGAAACTGGTAATAATTTTGTCAAGCGATTGAGCGAACTCACCGGGGCAGATGTCGCCGCCTCTAACGATTTAACAGGAAATGCAGCCCAAGGCGGAGACTGGGATTTAGAAATAGCAACGGGTAAGATAGAAGCCGCCGTGCCGTTTAATCGGGAGGCGATGGAAGATTATGATTATACACTGGCGAATTTTAGTGTCACGGTGGCAACCGATAATGGCACCGGCACTGTAGCAGGTACTTTAAGCAAAGCCATTTTAGATGCGAATGCCGCTGCCGGGGATGACACTATTACTATCCAAACAAATGTCCGATTTACAGGAACTCCTAATGTTCCGATTAACAGTAATATTGCCTTTATTGGTGGCGGTTTCACCGTAAGCGGGGATATCAATAACAACAGCACCAATGATGCGGCTGATGTTCGTCCCTTCTTTGTCAATTCGGGAATCGTCAGTTTCTCCAACATGACCATTTCGGGGGGGCGCGCCCAAGGTGGTAATGGCGGAGGTGGTGATAGTGCGGGTGGTGCTGCTGCTGGGATGGGTGGCGGTTTGTTCATTTATAACGGCACGGTTGCACTTAATAATACTGCGTTTACTGGCAATCAGGCAATTGGCGGTAACGGTGGGTCTACTTTGGCCCTCTACAGTGGTGGCGGTGGCGGTGGCTTTGGCGGTGGTGGTGGCTTTGGGGGCTTTGGCGGTGGCGGCAACGGCGGTGCGGGGGGCATCTCTGGTGGTACGGGGGGTGCTGGCGGTGCGGGGGGCATCTCTGGTGGTACGGGGAGCTTTGGCGGTGGTGGTGGTGGTGGTGGGGCGTATTTTGGTAATGGTGGTGGTGGTGGTGGGGGCGGATTTGGTGGTGGTGGTGGTGGTAGTGGCTACGGTGGCGCGGGGGCTCCGGGCGGTGCGGGCGGATTTGGTGGTGGTGGTGGTAGCACCCGCTCTGCTAACGTCGGTATTGGCGGTTTCGGGGGTGGCAATGGCACAACCTTTTTTACTGGTTCAGGCGGCGGCGGCGGCGCTGGTATGGGAGGTGCTATCTTCATCCGCACGGGTTCTTTAACCCTAAATAACACCACTTTTACTAGCAACTCAGCGACGGGTGGCACTGGCGGGAACCCCGGTCAAGGCTTAGGCGGTGCCATTTTTGTAATGGCTTCCACCACCAACAGCAACGGCAACAACCAGGGAATGCCAACGACGCTACCCACTGTCAGTGCCTTTGGGTTCCTCCGCACCAGCGCTAATACTGCTGCTCAGAACGCAAACACTACCACAAATAATAACGATATCTACGGAACCGTTATCAACACCGCCCCCCTCCTTGCCGATACCGCCGTCACCCTCAATCCCATCCTAGAAGATGCAGTTGCACCCACTGGCGCTGTCGGCACACTCATTTCTTCGATTGCAATGGGTACAAACATCACCGACCCCGACACGGGCGCATTGGCAGGGGTAGCCATCACCGCCGCCGACATAGCTAACGGCAGTTGGTTCTATACCATAGATGGCGGTACTACTTGGAATGCCTTGGGTGCAGTCTCCAATATCAGTGCTCGCCTACTCACCGCCGATGCCAACACCCGCATTTACTTCCAACCAACGGCCAACTACAACGGCACCATCAACAACGCCATCACCTTCCGCGCCTGGGATCAAATAACTGGAACAAATGGCAGCACATCCAATCCCAGCATCAACATAGGTGTCAGCGCTGCCACCGACACCGCAGACATCACCGTTACCCCTGTCAATGACAAACCCAGCTTCAGTAACTTAAGCAACCAAACCCTAACAGCTTGGACAAACACAATTCAAACTGTTAGCAACTGGGCAAACACTATTAGCTTTGGTCCCGCCGATGAATCAAGTCAAACTGTTAGCAACTACATCGTTACTAACACCGACAACACCTTATTTACAACTCAACCAAGTGTAGCAACCAATGGCACACTCACCTACACTCCCAGCGGCAAACCCGGTACTGCCACCGTAACTGTGCGACTGCAAGATAACGGCGGTACGGCAAATGGTGGTGTTGACCTTTCCGACATATCGACCTTTAATATCACCATTCCCGCACCGAAAGTTAACCTTACTGCCAGCACAACTACTGCCAGTGAAGCCGGGAAAACGGCTATTACCTTTACCGCCACTGCCGAAGGTAAAGTCGTCGGCGCTCAAACAGTTAATTTAGCATTAACGGGTACTGCTAGCGCTGCTGATTTTACTGCTGCTATTCCCGCTCAAATAACTATCCCAGATGGAAGTAATACGGGACAAGTAACCATTACAGTTAATGATGATTTGATTGCTGAAGGTACGGAAACAGCTACTTTAACAATTAGCAACCCGTCAACAGGAATTGCATTAGGAACAACCACTAACCAAAGTGTGACG
>NZ_JAUBTQ010000134.1:0-3885 GCF_036702515.1 Microcoleus sp. BROC3 | reverse complement strand
TGTCAAATTTTTGGAGAGACTTTTTTACTAACGAACATAAATTTGATTTCCCCAAAATACGTCAATATACTTACACACAGAAAAGCATTTAGGATTGATCTCGATATATAAAATCATTTAGGATTGCTATAGACACTCGATTTAGGCTAGCTAATTCGAGCTAACAGCCTTGCTATAACGGAAGCAGCGCAGTAGGGAAAGTTCCATCTAAGTCCCGTTAAATGGACATAAAGAATGAAATAAGAATAAATAGCTTATGTAGCCTTAACAAAGGCAAATACTATAGAAAACTAGGCGACATAAATGGGTGTTTGAGTACAGAATAGGGTCTATAATTACCCCAACACTCGGCGATGCCAATTGTAAGTCACGTAAAAGCAAAAGGCAATTATAGCTCCTATAAGAGTAACTGAATGTATTTGAGTAAACGACGCGGCGAATACCCAGAAATGCCACTCAGAGTATCTAAGTTGCTCAAGGCACAAAAAAGTAAATGTACCCACTGTGCTTTGTATTTTATACCTACAGACCTTGTAGAAGTTGACCGCATTATCGCTAAGTTATTACGTGGAAAGCATACCTACGATAACCTACAACTTTTACATAGACATTGCCACGACACAAAGACAGCCAATGATGGAAGTATGGAATCGCAGCCATAACAAGGGTAGAGATATTGAGGGGCGGCATGATGCGAAACTATCACTTTCCGTTCTAAAGGAGAGATAGGGGTAGTGATGTCGCTATCGACTCTAACCTTACGTAAGTCCTGCCTAGTGTTTGAAAGAATTTTTTTGGCAAATCTGGCGTTCTCTTCTCAAATCCTGCGATCGCTTCACGGCTTTTGGCTGCGAACACCCAATCTGTGAAATCATATATTGGTGGAACTTATCAACTCCAACCTCATGTTAAGTTGTCTTACATTCTATGAATTATTGTATGTTTTAGTGGTCGTTAGGAGATTTTTTTGAGATTGATTGAATATAAATGAGTTTAGTGGCGATGTCAACTATAAAAGGTAGTAAATAGCATAGAAAATTATAATTTTTCCCATTATAGGAAACAGATTTTTTAACTGAATTGACTGTGAAAATTAAACAAAAATCACACCTACAACCGTACTGAGAACCGTCCCGTTAGCGTAATCACTGGTTTTTTTTCCGCAATGCCTAAGTAACGGGCGATCGCAATCTCAAGGTTCTGGCATAGCCTATTCTCAAAAAAAAGACTTGACAGGTCCAGTCAAAGCCAGACATCGTTTGCGTAAGAGTTGCGGTGATTTGCCACCTAGGGCGACCCGCGATCGCGCACAGCAGTCCCCGTCCAATTCTTCTCTAACATCTTAACTAAAATAAACACGTAACTATTATTTTAAAAAATATAAGTTAGTAAAAATTTATATTTTGGTGTTCATCGAATTTTCTCAAAGCG
Source organism: Microcoleus sp. BROC3 (assembly GCF_036702515.1). Classification (NCBI taxonomy): domain Bacteria; kingdom Bacillati; phylum Cyanobacteriota; class Cyanophyceae; order Oscillatoriales; family Microcoleaceae; genus Microcoleus; species Microcoleus sp. BROC3. Next base: position 2,454 of record NZ_JAUBTQ010000134.1, on the reverse strand, counting down.
GGTAAGTTAGAACTGATAAGTGAATTAGCTAATAATGAAAGCGATCCCCAATATGTCGAATTTGTCAGCCATAAAAACAAGCCTATCTAGTAATATCGCCACTAAAAACAAGTTATGTTTTAACGCCGCAAACTCTAAGGCAGCGCTAAAATCAAAAAAAGATTTAGTGGTTGTTGACTCCCGAGTAGAAAACTACGAGCAATTGATCGGTGGTCTCAAAGCTGGAACCGAAGTATTTGTACTTAATTCAACCAAAGATGCGATCGAACAAATCACCGAAATTTTGGGTCGGCGCAACAGCATCAACAGCCTGCACATAGTATCTCACGGCCGAGAAGCAGCAGTAGAAATCGGCTCAACAGAACTGAATCTTGATAACCTAGAAACCTACAGCAGCCAATTGCAGGAGTGGCGAAAAGCCCTTAGCGAGCAAGGCAACATTCTGCTTTACGGCTGTAACGTAGCCGCCGGCGAATCCGGCATTAAATTCATACAAAAACTCAGCGAACTAACAGGAGCAAATATTACCGCTTCCAACAACCTAACAGGGAGTGCAGCATTAGGTGGCGACTGGGAATTAGAAATTACGACAGGACAAATAAATACCGAACTAGCGTTTAAACAAGAAGTCCTAGAAGCCTATACATCTGTCCTGGTCACTTTAGTTACCGAAACCTTTCAAGGTTCAACAGCACTAGGGCCTTGGATTTATGGAACTAGCGGCACTTCAAAGGCTCCTGGCTTAACCGCAGGCAACGGCCCCGGCATTATTCCCGGTGTAGTGGGAGGGCCAGTCGATCCCGCAGGCAGCGGCGCTTTGAGATTAACGTCAGCGGATTTCAATCAAGCAGCTTTTGTCATCTACAACAGCCCCATCTCTTCCACTGACGGGCTAAAAGTTACCTTTGATTTATTTGCCTATGGTGGCAGTACTGGTGCTGATGGCGTTAGTTTTTTCCTAATTAACGGAACAACTACCCCAACAGCAGCGGGAGGCTTCGGCGGCTCTCTCGGGTATGCTCCCAACAACACTTCGAGTACACCCGGGATTGCAGGAGGTTATTTAGGTGTCGGATTAGACGAATTTGGCAATTTTTCCACTTCCAATGAAGGGCGTGAGGGTGGCACCGGGCAGCTATTAGATTCAATAGCAATTAGAGGCAGCGCAGCCACAACATATAGCTTTTTAACTAACGCTACCGTTCCCGGCGGCATAGATAATGTTTCGGCAACTACTCGCACCGCTGCTAATGTAAAAAAAACCGTCCAAATTACATTAATTCCGGTTTCAAACATTCTTTCTGTTGCCCTCGACGATAACGCCGACGGCGTATTTGAAACTTTTATCAACATACCGAATGTAGTGGCGGTAAACGAAGCAATACCGCCTACTTTCAAATTTGGTTTCGCTAGTTCTACAGGCTCGTTTACAAACTTTCACGAGATTGCTAATCTCGCGGTAGAAACTATTAACACTCCTGCACTTTCAGCCGACATTTCCATTGCTAAAACAGGTCCGGTGTTCGCCGCTCCCGGCAGCACCATTACCTATACCATTACTTCCACTAATAACGGAACCAGTAGCGCCGCAGACGTTCTGATTCAAGATCAACTGCCGGCAAACTTAGAGTTCCTCAACGCTGGCGATAGCGCTGGCGATGGCGTATACGACGCTACAAGGCAGACTGTCACCTGGCCGACGATTCCGACTCTAGCTAGCGGCGCTAGCACTACCCGCAGCATAACCGCAAGGGTCTCTGCAATGACAGCGATCGGCACCACCATAACCAACACCGCCTTTAGCAACTCCAGCACTTACGACCCCAACCCAGCTAACAACAACGGTTCCCTACTAATATCTCAAGCTCCAACTACAATTGTTGATGCTCTTGCCGACGTAGTTACCACAAAAACAAAAATCGGCTCCCCTACCGAAACAGTGGGTAGGACAGTCAGTTACACAATTTCCACAGTCAACAACGGGCCGGATACAGCAAATAACGTCACAATTACTGACAGCATCATTCCTGGTTTAACAGGAGTAGTTGTATCCAACGGTAGTTACGATCCAATTAGTGGCATTGTCACCTTCTCACCGATCCCCAGCTTGGTCAAAGGTGCTCCTGCTGCGATTACCAACACAGTCAGTTTCATCGCACCCGCAGATGCCAGCGTCAGCAACACCGCCAGAAGTACCTCCAGTACCTATGACCCAACTGCCACCAACAATGACGGCACTGAGTCCGGTGCTAGAGTCACCACACCTCTGATACCTAGTGCCGATGTCGTTACCACCAAAAACGGGTCAGTAACGGAAACTGTGGGTAGGACAGTCAGTTACACAATTTCCACAGTCAACAACGGGCCGAACACAGCAAATAACGTCACAATTACTGACAGCATCATTCCTGGTTTAACAGGAGTAGTTGTATCCAACGGTAGTTACGATCCAAT
>NZ_JAUBTQ010000133.1:0-3914 GCF_036702515.1 Microcoleus sp. BROC3 | reverse complement strand
GCAGACCAAGACCTAATCAGGGTCTTCTGAAGTTTGCGAACTGCTTTAACATCACCACGTTCACTCGCTTGGAATATGCGCTTTTGCAACTTAAAAGTTACCTTTTCTAGCTTGCGCCAGTTAAGGTCTTTCCATTCCTCCGTCTGATTGTTCAGCGTATTAGATATATTCATTGCTACTTGTTCTACTCCTTTGGAATTACCGTGTATCTGTCAGCATATCCACACCATTACAGTGAGGCATTCGCTTCTGATACAATCCCTCCCCTAGCCATCATTCGTTAGCTACTTACTGGTTATCGACCTGACCAGAGATAATTAGGGGTTACTTCGTTCCGATTACATATTTGATTGAGTCTTTAGCGTGATACTTTCCACCGGGTTTCTGAGCGGTGCTTATAAGTCGGTCATGGAACCGCTTATGCCCTATCCTTGCCTTTTGGCTTGGTGTTAATCAGCTTTTACCGTATTTTTCAACGGGTTTATGCCTTGTTTCAGTCAGTTACACCATTTTTGTTTACGGCGGTTCAGACGTATCTTTGCTTTTGCTACGCATGGACTCTTGCTCGACAGTTACCGGATTTGACTTCTAGTAGTTCTGCCTTTTAACCCCGCTTTAGTTTAATGGTTGCTACTCATCCAACTAGGGGTTATGCTTTCACCTCTGCACTTGAGGGGAAGGACTTACCGCAAGGCGGTTCACCTCCAAATGTAATCAGTTATCACCAGTCTTATTAACTGGGCTAACCGTCCCATAAGCCTTTCAACTTATTTTAGGTTAAACGAATCGCACCCAGAATCACAAAATTAGACAATAAACATCGAAGGGGAAGTTTTAGTCTGAATTAAATCACTTAATAGCAGCCGTGTTTAATTCGATCTATTGTTTTAAGTAGGTAGGCAGGATTAAACCGAATAATGTAACAGTATGTAAATAGGCTTAAGTCAGCCAGTAGAGAGCATTTGGACACTTTACATCGTTTACAGAGTTGCGTTTTAAAGCGCCGACTTACTTACCATTTTTATCGGCTCAACTTTTGAGCACCCCACACAAGTTCATGGCAAGCAATATGATTTGTTTGAATTATAGCTTGAAGGGACTGGCAAGATTCTCTCCCGGTTAATTGCTTGAGTTCCCTAAGAAATTGCTCAATTTTCTAACGAATAGCACACACATGAGTGTACGTCATTCGTGCGCTTATTGAGTTTTGTCGTTAGTCGCGACTGTCAACTTGTGAGCGATCCGGACTGGTTAAAGTGATGGGTGCGATCGCGCCCTCACCATGTGCCAGTGGGGTAAGTCCTGTAGTTATTAGTAGGGTGCGCCGAGGCGCAGTTTACTACAGATAAACGTAGAAGGAATGCAGTAAGTAGGTCGGCGCAAAAAAACCGAACTATGTTAAAATAAGTAAAGAAAGAGAATACATCTACTGAGGTAACTCAATATATGGGCGCTAGATTAAGGGTATTCCTGACTCAACAACAAGACAAAACTCTATTAGAACTGAGAATTGCGGATGTTCCACAAAAAGTCAAAGATAGAGCAGAAGTAATTAGATTAAATGCACATGGCCCGTAGGTGGAAAAAATAGCTGCTCATTTTAACTGGACTCCACAAACAGTGAGAGAGGTTTTACATAAATGGTCGCATCTAGGCATGAAAGGGCTTTGGGAATCGCCTGGTCGAGGGGCAAAACCCAAGTGGAAAGAGTCAGATATAGAGTTTTTAAAAGAATGCCTCAAAAACGAACCACGTACATATAACAGTCTTCAATTAGTCCAGAAATTAGAAAAAGAACGTTCGGTTAAACTAAGTGCCGACCGATTAAGACGGATACTAAAAAAAAAGGTTTATTTGGAAATTCGCTTAGAAAAAGTCATAAAGTAAAACAAGACCTCATAGTACAAGAAACGAAGCAATCAGACTTAGATATGTTGCAATTAGAGGCAGCGGCGGGAGGAATTGACTTAAAATATTTAGATGAATCAGGATTTTGTGCGTGGAGTGAACCTGGTTATACTTAGGAATGAAAAATCAATAACTTGCACAATTAAACCCCAGAAGCCTTGATCCAAGGTAAACTATTGCTCTATTAGTCACCTTATTTATTTTTCATTCCTTATTACCAAATAGGTGAGCAAAAACGGTTGGAACAAACGAAACGGCGTGGTCGCAGACTAAGTATTGTCGGACTTCTTCAACAGGGAATCAGTTTTGTTTACGGTTTAGTCATTGGGGGTGTTGATCGAAAAGCTTATATCAAAATGATGGAGCGAGAAGCCCAGGAAGCTGCTGAGATTGGACGACGGAGAGTAATCGTACAAGACAACGGCCCAATACACCGATGCAAAGAAGTCCAAGAGTTATGGCCGCATTGGGAAAATCAAGGTTTATATATCTTCTTTTTGCCCAAGTATTGTTCGGAAATGAACCCCATTGAATTGGAGTGGCAACACATTAAAAAAGATGAATTGGCTGCGACATTTGTTTGATGATGAGTTAGAACTCGCCTACGCCGTAATTCAGGGAGTAGAAGTTAGAGGACAAAGGGGAAATTACACTACACAACGTCTTAAGTTTAACTCCAATTAGGTAACTTAATGTTTTGTTACATAGAGAGGTTTTTTACCGCCTACCTACTTAATGTAGAGAGGATCCCTTTCGGAATCATAACTAATCTTCATAAACTTTTACCTCAAACATAAAAAGTATACAGTGTTTTTGTAATGAAGTACCCACTGCATACAGTTTCCAAACCAGTCTCAGGTAGCGAAGTTCAAAAACTTGCCCATGCCCTTAAGAGTGGCGGTTATGTTGCAAATGAAGCTGCTTTGGCTTTAGCTAAACGGATTGCCGCTCGTCGCGATCGTCAGAAAGCTGCCAATGCCACTCCGTATTAATACAAATACTCCAAAGTCTTTCTACAATCTGCATCCTTTGATTAACTTCATACAATCAACCTACTACCGCTACTGTTGCATGATTTTTGGGAACTGGTATAAGTTTGCCGGAGTTGATTTTGATGTCTATTCATTCCCACAAAAGGCCGATCGCAAACCGCACGGCTTCCCCCATCATCGAACAACGATCGCAATCCGAAGCTGTTTTCTCCCACGTGAGCAACTGTTCCCGAAAAGCCGGGTCTTGCTTGGCCCGCTGCACGATCGCTTGCAGTTTCTGACGCCGACGAGCAAATCCGCGCCTTAGCGGGTCGCCGGCTCAGGAGCCAAGATTGGTAAACAGAAACAATCGTCTTCTTTGATATCTGCTGTGGTTATCCGGATGATGACCTTTTTTGATGGTATATGAATTTGCTTTGGTCTAAAAGATAGTTTGCGCCGGAGCAACCAGTTCTTAGTTTCATTTTTGTTGACCATTTAAGCAAAATCTAAAGGAGTACGTGTGATGGTACTAAATTCAACAGAAGAATTCTCTCAATTGATGGTGGTGGTATTCGCGGTATCATTCCTGCGATCGTTCTCAACTACATTGAAGAGCGTACAGGAAAACGCATAGCAACAATGTTTGATTTTATTGCAGGCACTTCAACCGGAGGAATTTTAGCACTGGGTTTAACTAGAAAGAACTCAGACTCTAGCATTAATAATGAGCCCGAGTATACCGCTGCCGAACTTGTAAATTTCTATCGCAAATATGGACAAAAGGTTTTTAAGGAGAATTTGATAGGGGATCTTGATGATTTGCTACAACCCACGCACAACCCAAAAGGTAAGCAAGAAGTTTTAAAGGATCTTCTATAGCAATCCTAAATCAGTTGCAAACGAATCGGGCTTCACTAATCGTGATTAAGTGGGTATTAATTCAGGCTTTTCAACAAACAAAAAAGTCATACATATATAACTTGGTAAAATGAAAAGTTTGACAATGAGTTACCAGCCTAAATAATTTTTTAA
>NZ_JAUBTQ010000132.1:0-3984 GCF_036702515.1 Microcoleus sp. BROC3 | reverse complement strand
ATTTTCTAAAAAGTTAGAAAACCATATTGGTGCTATTTGGTATTTTATCCATCATTACAACTATGTTTTGAGCCAATAAATATCTAATCACTACATATTTATCACTACCACAACTTAATGGTTTCATCTATACGACCTTGCCACAACAATTCTTTGGCTCTAGACAGCCGTTTCTTAGACCCTGCTACTTTGTACAGCTTTTCTACTAAATGATACCAGTCTAAGATTTCTCGGCGATTACCATCCGGATTGAATTTACCGATCAGATTCCAAATTCCGTCATGTCCATCACCCAAACAAGTCACTAGGGAATTTAACGGCTGACGATTGACATAATCAATCAATACTTCATTTTTCAGAAAATATGCAGCATAAAAGCTGCCATGAAGACTAACTGCTTTGTAATCCAGCCAGTGAGAACCCTCCCCTTTTGGTCCTCTAACACGCACTTTCCCTCCATCCACACTGGTTTCTTTAATTGGGGTGAATGCTACTGGTTCGACCCAAAGAGTGGTTTTCTACCAATCTATGTAAACTGCTATGACCTATCTTGACTCCCGTCTGTACTTCAATTTCTTGAGATGCTTTGGAATAGGATAACAGGGCTACTTGTCTCCGTCAGCATTTCTCAAAAAAAGGGGCCAAGCGAGTCGATTTTTTGAGATTTAATTTTTCTGCTTGTTTTTCGGTAATTTTTAACTCACCCACACAGCTTTTTACTGTTCGGGGACGTCCTTTGTCTGTTCCCGTGGTTTCTTTGATAAAAAAAACGTAAGGATTCAGGTCTTTGATTCGGGAATCAGAGAAGGCATGAAAAAGTTACAAGAATGGGCAGATAGAGCATCACGGAAAAAAGCCATTGCGCGAATACCTTGAAACCGACAAGTCTGAATCACAGATAACAAATCAGCAGTTTGTTCAAATCGAGACATCGAGCGGGAACCGCCAGATACTTTACGTTTAGTCACGGCTAGTCTCAAAGAACGTTCTGCCAAATTATGATCAGGAGGAATGGAAGGATGGTCTAAAAAATACCACCATTGATGTGCTTTCTCACGCAACGAGCGCAATAACAGTCCAGCAGCATGACCAACATGACCTTGCCAAGTATTTAACAATTCTGCCAGTCTGGTCTTAAAGTCCCTCGCCCAAGTATGATAATCGAGTTCTTCAGGGTGCTCACGCCCTGAATTCGATGTTGTCGAAATGCCTCATCAATTAATTCCAAAAATGCCTCTGCGACGACAGTGTTGTTACCGTGACTGATTTGAAGAACTTTCTTAAAATGTCGTCGTAGATGGGCCAGACATTTCTGCTGCGCTCCCACAATCACACCGTTATATACGCTAAAATCATCAGAATTCAACACTCCAGCTTGCCTCATTCCCCAGCATTGTTTCTAATTCTGAGCGACTGCGAGTGTCCGCAGCATGGAACAGGCAAAAATCTTGACCCGTAGCTGTCCACAACCATTCTTTGACGCCCTTAACACACCACGGGGTTTCATCGACATGGACGGCACGCTTGTAACGGTGCCCATTGCCATAAGTCTTTAACGGCGGGCTTTACAGCATTAGCTACTCGCGCATTGGTTGCTTGTAATGTCCCGAGCCCAATTTCAATACCACCTAATTCCCGCAGCAATTCTTGTTGCTTTTCATAAGACATATGCCCATAATTACCTAGCCATACCAATAATGCTTGTAGGTCGATGCTTAAGTCAAGTCAAGGCACTATACCCGGTGAGACTGGTCCAATCACCATTGCTCCACATTCATTACACTGACATTTGGCTCGTTGATATTCCACTACTTCAATTGGTCTATTTACTAAGCACGCTACCTGCTGCTTGCTATAACCAATCATCTCACTTAATTCTCTGCTGCCACAATGCTCACTCTTAGTCAGGAGTGCTGATTTGATATCTATCTACTCGCCCAAATCCTTTGCGGGTTTTGCCGATATGTCCAGGCTGTCCTCCTGGTTTTCGCTTTGGTTGGGACTCTGACTCTTTTGAGTTATCAAAAGCGGCTGTCTCTGATTTCTGTATGAGCTCACTCGATGGGGGTTTCGATGATGTTTTGCTATTGCTCGGCTGTTTCTCTTTGAGTTGTTCGAGTTCTTGTTGTAATTTTTCAATCAGCTTCTGTTGAGTCAGCACCAGTCTTACCAGTTCCTCATGGCTCCACTGCTCAATTATTTCGATTTTTAGTGCTGGTAACTCTGGTTGTTTACTCATTTGACTACATTACCACATTTATTGGTGTCTCTGAAATATTTTTGACCTGAATCCTTACCACGGGATTATTTGGGCCATTTTTACCCAACGGTTATAGGCGTGACAAATTCCCTCCGAAGGGTAGTTCAAAGTCGGAGAGTGAGGGAGGAGCAAGCTCAGCTTTTCTGTACACGATCGCAGATGGTGATGCACGACTTTTGACCTATTTTACCTGTTTTTCTTGCACGCCGATCTCGATCGTGCCAGTTCTTAACCTAAGCCACGTAAAGTGCGATCGCTTCTTCAGCAAGCCCTAGATAGCATTCCAGTTCAACCAGGAATTCATCTATTCTATCCGAAAGTTAGCTTTACTCAAAAGAAAGGATTTTCTCGGTTTAACCTAGTTGCTTCCTGGAAACGCAAATATCGAGGAAAACAAGAAGACGAACCTTGGTATCTATTAACTAATCTCCCTGATTTGAAAAGCGCGATCGGAGTTTATAGCAAACGTTACGGTATCGAAGCAATGTTTAAAGACTGTAAAACCGCAGGATATAACCTAGAGGGGTGTCAAGCATCACCGGATAAATTGATTGCTTTAATGATTGTAATCGCTTTGGCGATGACTTCAGCATGGTTAAAAGGGAAAAGAACTCAGCTTCAAGGACAAGAAAAATATGTGTGTCGTCTAAGCGAGCCAGATAGAAAGAGAAAAAGACATAGCAAGTTTTGGATTGGTTTATATGGCGAAAATTGGTTAATTGCTGTTGACTCCTGTCAGGAGTGGGTAGAGTCAATGCTGAGGCAAGGTTCGCAATAAAAAGTCATTTTATCAGAAGGGATTGAGAGCCATAAAGCTTATAGGGCAAGCACTTTAGCTGCATTGTCGCCCCCTGAAGCTGATAGCACTCGCATTACCGCTTGGCTAGTTGTCTTTGGGAAATGGGTTCAGTTTCGTAAACATTAATTAGGGCTTGCTGAATAATCAGCTAAAAGGTTACAGGGCCTGTGGAGGACGATCGCGCCGGAGAGTGGCAAGTGCAAGGAAAATAGGTAAAATAGCACAAAACCCTTGCACTACCGTTAACACTCGTGTACCGAAAAGTTGACCCAGATGGCACGCCACCAGAAAGCTTTGAATTTCCCCACGGAGGAAAATTAGCGTCGGATAACCGTTGGGTGATGATGGCCCAACTGATACCGTGGTCTGAATTTGAATCAGAATATGCTCAAAATTTTGCCTCATCTATGGGAGCACCAGCTTGCATCGTTTCGGATGGCATTGGGGGCATTAATCATCAAAGAGAAATTAGGAACCAGCGATCGCGAAACCGTAGAACAAATACGGGAAAACCCATACCTACAATACTTTATTGGTCTCTCATCTTACAGCAATGAAATCCCGTTTGATGCCTCTATCTTGGTTCATTTTCGACAAAGAATAAGTATCGATCTGGTCAATAAAGTGAATCAAAAAATGGTGAAAAAGCTCCGAGAAGCCACCACCCCTCAATCTGAATCAAATAAAAAAGAACCAGAAGAACCGAGTGACATTGTACTCCGAGGAAAATTACTGTTAGATGCGACCTGTGCCAGCGCCGATATTACCTATCCCACAGACATAAGCATTCTCGATCGAGCAAGAATGCAAACAGAAAAGATTGTAGATATCCTCTACAATTCGATTAAAACCCACATTCCGCACCCCCAACTGGCACATACGCGGATTGAGGAGGTAAAAGTGAATCATCCGAGATAATAATGAG
>NZ_JAUBTQ010000131.1:0-4229 GCF_036702515.1 Microcoleus sp. BROC3 | reverse complement strand
ATCTTGGTGTCTCCTTTAATTTCGAGCGAATGTTTGCTATTTCTCAATTTTGGTTTTAATTGGATTAAAATTTCATCGAGATAATCTCTTACCCCGAAAGTTCGTCGTTCTTCGCTCGAGCGATCGACTGCCACTTCTTTAAAGCTCTGAATCAATGCTGCTGCCTGATTTAGATTAGTGAGAAGGGCGTTGCTGCTAGTGGTGGCTATATCCAAAAATTCTTCGAGTTCCGAGCGTTTCATTTTGCCACTGTTATAAGTAGAAGCAAATTCTGTGGTATGTTCTGCTAAAGCTGACGCAACGGTGACACCTACGCCGATGGGAGTATTAATTTCGTGGGCGACGCCTGCAACTAATCCTCCCAGGGATGCCATTTTTTCGGCTTCGACTAGCTTACTTTGAGTAGCTTTTAAGTTATCTAAGGCGTTGGATAATTCGTGGGTGCGATCGCTCACTAATTGCTCTAAGTTTTGATTGAACTCCTGCAAGTTATTGTAGAGTTGGGCATTTTCAATGGAAATGGCTATTTGGGCCGATAACAATTTTAGCAGCTCCAGCCTATCTGTAGTGAAAGCTCCTTCTGTGAGGTTATTTTCTAGGTAAAGAATGCCTGTCAGTTTGCCTTGGTGCAGCAGAGGAGTGCAGAGAATCGATTTCGGTTGAGTGGCTGCAATGTAAGGATCGCGGGTAAATTGTCCCTCTTGGGCGGCGTTATTTAAAACCACGTTTTCCTGGGTGCGGATGACGTAGTGGGCGATCGCGCTTGCGAGTTTGGGTATTTCCCCAGAAGCTGCTTCTGCATTGAGGGGAAGCGAACGCAGCACGCTAACTTCATCCTCCTTCACCGAACCTTCAGCCTCAATCGCCCAGTTTCCTGCTTTTTCTAAAATTAAAAATCCTTTTTGGGCGCCTGCATTTTCGATGGCAATTTTCATCAATCTTTCTAGTAGCTTACTCAAAACTATTTCACCTGAAATTGCTTGAGAAGCTTTCATTACTGTGGCTAAATCTAGCGTCTCTCCCAAATTGGTGCTAGTGCTATTAGGCGCATTGGTTGTTGTGTTAACGTTCGTTTGAGTTGTTGTCTTGGCCGAGGTTCTAGCTAGGAATTGGGGGTATTTTTCTTCTAAATGCTTAACTTTAGCTACAGCGCCCCAAGCTTGGTAGCTATAATGAGCGTTTTGCATATAAACTTGGGCGATCGTTTCTTTGCCCCATGACAAGTAAAATTTGGCTGCCAGTTCGTGAGCGAGTGCTTCTTCGTTGATATACTGGTTTTCTTTAGCCAGAGCGATCGCTTTCTCGTACATTTCCATTGCCTCGATTTTTCCCCCTAAAACCCGATACCGTTCTGCCTCTACTAGATAGAATTTGTGCAAATAATTCATTGGGCCATGATGCGCCCATTTCTGCATTTTCTCTTGATTAGCTTGTACTCTGTCAAGAATGCCCTGTTGCTCTGACTGTGGAGTATCAGAATACACGGCCAACCGCACCAAAGAATCGTAAAAATGGAAGATAGGAATAACGGGCAATCCTACCATTGCATCTAAACACTTCTCTGCTAGAGCAGTATTTTCAATGCCTTCTGAGTAATTTTCAAACAAATAACAAAGGTAAATTTTGTTCAAATATATGTATGCAACTGCCGATTTGTCCTTTGCCTGCTGGTATAATGGCAACTTCAGCTCCTCATCACAGGCTTCACCCTTCAGAATGCAAGGTTTTTCGCTTTTTCCCAACAAATTTAATATAGCTTGCCAATTTATTTCTATGTAATTAAGCGCTATTTCTTGCTTGACATTATAAATAGCATCTCTGTTAATTGCTATCCCTCTGTCCAGCAGAGTCAGTTCTTGGCCACTATAGTAAGCTGCACAGGAGGAATGTATTAGACTAAAGCCTGCATATTCTAAATCTCCTGTCTCTATTCCGCTAGAGTAAGCAGACACTAAAGGCTCGCACGTTTCTCTCAGATGCTCTTTCCAATGTCGGGTAAATATATTTACATGGACAAATGTCTTGGCTTTGATTTCTTGAGCATTCAACTTTGACAATAGACTTAAAGCTAATTGACCGAACTGATAACCCGAATCAATATCCTCCACAATTCCACAAAGAAGAAAACCATAATTGGCATAAGCAAAGGGAGAAAGAGAAGCATTACCATATTGGACGGATAAATCTACTTGTTTGCACACCGTCAAGAGCAACAGTTGTGGAGCAGCAATGTATGCAGGAGCAAAGATACTTGATATAAGTCTCATAGCTGCTAGTTTATAGGGATCTGTCATTTGAGGCAGGTCACTTAAATCCTCAATTCGCTTCCCCTTCAAAATTGCCGCCGTTTCCCCCAGTGCTTGCCCAATATCTGACGGGTTTGGCTGAGAGGGAAACTCCACCCCTAACAGCTTTAAAACTTCTAACCCTGTATTAACGGCTTCTAGTAGCTTTTTCTGCGACACGGAAGCTTGAATCTGGACTTCATAGACTTTTATTTTTTCCAATAGGTTTTTGGCACAGTTTTGCACGACCTCAGCTAATTTCTGCATCCGGTCAAAGTCACCACTCAGAAATGCTGCCTCTGCTGCTTCGGTATGTAGTGCTAATGTCAGTTCGTACTGATGAGTCCAGCTAGAATTTGCTAGCAGTCCCAAACCAGCTTGCAAATATTGGGTAGCCGCAGCATGAGCCGTTGCTGCTTTAGCTTTTTGACCTGCGGTTAAATTAAGTTTTGCAATTTCAGTTCGTTCGGATTCATCACTAATGAGTTCAATTCCCAGATTCAAATGATCGACGATCGCAAATATATCTTCCGCTCGTTGCTCTGGCGAGGTATTTTGCCACAGCAGGCGACCGATTTGTAAGTGAACTGTTTTTTTAGAACTTTCCTCAATCAGAGCATAAGCTGCTTGTTGCACGCGATCGTGCAAAAACTTATAAGTAGTAATGACGAGATGAGACTGAACGATTTCTTCTTCTGTTACGCCGAGTTCAGAAGTGGCTAAAATTAGTCCATTTTGAATGGCTGGCAATAGCTTTTGAAAGGTTTCAGCGGGAGATTTTTCATGAACAACAGACAGAGTATTTAAGTCAAAACTATTGCCAACGCAAGCTGCTAATTGTAAAATTTTTTGAGTTGAATCGGGCATCTTTCTCAATTTTGCGACCATCAACTCAACAACGTTATCGGTAATCCCTACGGCTTCAATTTCTGAAATATTCCAATCCCAGTTTCTTTGCTCAGAATTAAAATTCAGGAGGTTTTCTTCATAGAGAGTTCTCAGAAACTGATTGACAAAAAAAGGATTGCCTTGAGTTTTACCGACGACTAACTCAGCTAGGGGCATGACTGCGCCTCTATCCCTACGCACAGTATCAGCAATCAAGTTAGCAATATGTCCGATATCTAAGGGAGTTAAGGTAATTTGGTTAATAGTAGCCTCTTGCTTTTGCAGCCCCTCCAAAGTCATTATCAGGGGATGTGTGGGGATCACTTCGTTATCTCGATAAGCACCCATTAGAAATAAATATTTTGTTTCCTCATCTGCCATCATTACTTGCAGCAGTTTTAGAGTAGCGGAGTCAGCCCATTGCAAATCGTCCAGAAAAATGACTAAGGGATGCTCCACAGAGCCAAAGATCCGGATGAATTTTTGAAAGACTAAATTAAAACGGTTTTGCGCTTCTGTAGCCCCTAATTCTTGGACGGGTGGCTGTTTGCCAACGATGAGTTCTATGTCGGGAATGACATCTATAATTATTTGACCGTTACCACCAAAAGCCACTAAAAGTTTTTCTTTCCAGCTATTGAGTTGGATTTCGCTTTCAGTTAACAGTTGCTTGACTAAGGACCCAAAAGCTTTAACGATCGCTGAGTAAGGAATATTGCGTTGAAATTGGTCGAATTTCCCGGCAATAAAATAACCGTTTGCCTTAGTAATCGGTTGATAAACTTCTTGCACTAAGGCTGATTTGCCAATGCCCGAGTAACCCGACACTAACATAATTTCTGTTGTGCCATTGCTAACGCGCTCGAAGGCGGCTAATAAGGTTTCTATTTCTCGTTCTCTACCATAAAGTTTTTGAGGGATTTGAAACTTATCTGTAAGATCTTTTTGGGCGAGATCAAAATCTACAATCGTTCCTTTTGCCTGTAGTTGTTCCAGGCATTCTTCTAAATCTGCGATGATTCCCCAAGCACTTTGGTATCTTTTTTCAGCCGTTTT
>NZ_JAUBTQ010000130.1:0-4340 GCF_036702515.1 Microcoleus sp. BROC3 | reverse complement strand
GGTAAAGGTAATAGCAGTTTTCCCGGCTTCGCTGGCAGTAGTTGTGCTGGCAGTGAGGTTAACTTTCGGTGCTGGAATGGTAATATTAAAAGTAGCTTTGTCCGAAAAATCAACACCACCATTCAACGTGCCGCCGTTATCTTGCAGTTGTACTTCAACCGTGGCAGTTCCCGGTTGACCTTTGGGAGTGTAGGTGAGCGTGCCATTATTTGCTACAGTTGGTGCTGTGGTAAATAAGCTGCTACCGCTGGTAATGTTAACCGTGTAATTCTTAACAGCTTGAGTGGTTGCTTCATCGGTTGGGCCGAAAGTAATGGTATTTGCCCAACTTGGGACGGTTTGAGTTGTGTTTGTCCAAGATGTTAGGGTTTGGTTGCCTAAGTTGGTGAAGCTGGGTTTGTCGTTGACGGGGGTAACGGTGATCGCGGCTGTGTCGGTGGCAGTGCTGAAGGCATAAATGCTGCCGTTTTTAGTGGTGTCAGCGGTGCTGCCGTTGGTGCCACTGGTTTGATCCCAAGCGCGGAAGGTGATGCCGTTGGTGACGGTGCCGTTGTAGTTGGCAGTGGTTGGTTGGAAGTAAATGCGGGTATTGGCATTGGCCGCAAGTAAGCGAGCGTTAGTATTGAAGACTGCACCCAAGGGGTTCCAAGTAGTACCGCCATCTATGGTGTAGAACCAACTGCCGTTATTCGTGTCGGCGCCGGTGATGGCGATGCCTGCTACTGCGCCAGTGTCGGGGTCGGTGATGTTGTTTTGCCCTGTACCGATGGCAGCAATAGAGGAAATGAGTGTCCCCACAGCGCCTGTGGGTGCAACTGCATCTTCTAAGATGGCACTGAGGGTGACAACGGTATCGGCAAGAACGGGGGCGGTATTCGGAAGAATCGTGCCGTAAACATCGTTATTGTCTTGGTTATTGCCGACACCGTTGGTAGGGGTGGTGGCAGTGGGAGTATTAGCTTGGTTGGCGGCAGTGCTGCCGGTGAAGGTGGCTCCCCATGAGGTGACAGTGGGTAGGGTAGTTGGCATACCCTGGTTATTGCCATTGGTGTTGGTGGAAGAAGTCATGGCAAAAATTGCCCCACCTTTGCCTTGACCGGAGTTTCCGATTGGACCTGTGCCACCTGTCGCTGAGTTGCTAGTAAAAATGGCGTTGTTGAGGGTTAAAGTGCCTTGGCGGATAAAGACAGCACCTCCAAAGCCAGCACCACCGCCGCCGCCAGTGCCGCCGTCGCCTTCGCCGCCGCCGCCGCCGCCACCAAAGCCGCCGCCGCCGCCGTCGTTGCCGCCGCCGCCGCCGCCACCAAAGCCGCCAATGCCGTTGCTGCCGCCGCCGCCGCCAAAGCCGCCGTCACCAAAAAAGCCGCCGCCACCGCCGCCGTCACCGCCGCCGCTGCCAAAGTTGCCGCCGCTGCCACCAAAGATACCCCCACTACCACCGGTGCCACTGGTACTGCTACTGCCGGTGCCACCACCGCCACCAGCGCTACCGACACTACCATTCCCCCCGATGGCAGAGTTGTTCGTGAAGTTCACATTATTCAGCCTCACCGTCCCGTCAGAAATGAACAGTCCGCCCCCCATACCGGCAGCCCCGCCACCGCCACCGGAGCCATTTCCGCCTTGCGCCCGTCCCCCCGTAATGGTGAGGTTAGATAAAGTGACACCTCCAGACTTGATAAAGAAGGGACGAACATCCCCGCTATCATTTGTACCGTTATTATTGACATCCCCACTGACGCTAAACCCACCCCCATTAATTACAATATTGCTGTCAATGGGGATGGTGGGATCTGCGGTAAACCGGACATTATTTGCCAGGGTAATAATGTCATCGCCGGCTGCGGTATTTGCTTGATTAATTGCCCAGCTTAGGGTGTTAGCTGTCGCCCCTGTGCCGTTATCGGTGGCGACGGCGACATTAAAAGTTGCCAAGCTAAAGTCATAGTTTTGCATTACCTCAGCATTAAGGGGATTTGTGGCTTCAATGCAGCAGGTTTGTATTTCTAAATCCCAATCTGCCCCTAATTTTGTACTCCCGGTTTTGTCGTTACTTGCGGCAATATCCGCCCCTGTGATTTCACTGAGTTTTTGAATAAAATAGATCCCCCCTGCCTCCCTTAAAAAAGGGAGTTCTGAGTCTTCTTTCCCCCCTTTTAAAGGGATGAGGTCGGGAGAAGCCGCGACATTACAGCCATACAATAAAATGTCAGCATTTTCACTCAAATTTGCTTGCCATTGCTGCAATAAATTTGAGTAGCTTTCTAAGTTTTCGCTGTTAAGGTAGGTTGCACCAAGTTTTAAACTGCCCTGACTGCCGTGTGAAAGAATATGCACAGCGCTAAGATTAGAAGTGTCGGCCAGTATTTCTGTAATTTGCTCAACGCCATCGCGGGTTTCATCCAGTACCACAACTTGCGTATCTGGGGGAATGTCGGCGACGAGTTGATGGTAATTTTGTACAGTCGGATCGACGATGATAATTTGCTTGGCTGCGAGATTCATTGATTCAGTCATGATTTTAGTGGGAAATTAAGTAAGTGAGAAAAAAAGATGATTTTTTGTATCGGAGATGTGCTAAGTCCTGAAGAGTTAAACTGGGTAACTTCTCAACTTCTAAACGGTGAGTTTGTTGATGGCAAAATTACTGCGGGTGTGGGGGCATCCTCGGTAAAGGATAACCTGCAATTAAAAGCCGATTCTCCTCTGGTGCAGGAACTCAATAAAGTTGTAATACAAGCTCTATGGCGTGCTCAACCTTTTCAAATGGCGACGCGACCAAAGATTATACGTCCTGCTATTTTTAGTAAATATGAACCGGGGATGAAGTATGGAACGCATATTGATAATGCCCTGATGGCTGGTGAAAATTATATGATGCGGACGGATCTTTCTGTGACAGTGTTCTTGAGTCCAGCATCCAGTTACACTGGAGGAGAGTTGCTGATAGAAAGTCCGCATGGTGAGCAAGCTGTAAAATTGGATTGCGGAGCTTTGGTTGTCTATCCTTCTACATCTTTGCATCGCGTGGAAATGGTGACGCAAGGTGTTAGGTTGGCGGCAGTTACTTGGGTGCAAAGCCTGATCCGCGATGCTCATCACCGGGAGATTTTGCTTGATTTGGATACGGCGCGGCAAAGCATTTTTGAAAAGCATGGAAAAACTTCTGAATTTGACTCGCTTTGTAAAACTTTTACCAATTTATTACGCCTGTGGGCTGAGGTTTAAAGTTGTCCGTGCCGTTTTAATTGCCCGTTGATTTCAGTTTTGTGACAATGACACTGGCTTTGCTATAACTCGATTCTTCCCAAAAAGATAAGCCATTAAATCGCTCAAACAAGTCTGGAGGTTAAATCGTTTTTCTCGGTTTAAACTCAACTTGGCTGCACGCTTGATATAACCCTTGTGTTTTCAGCCGCTCCATTAAACCCCCCACGGGGCTAGTCATGGAGGCGTGAAACCGGGGGTTTTGTCGCAAGATGGCTGCTAGTAAGGTAGAGCCTGAACGCGGCAATCCCGAGATGAAGTGGGCTTTCTGGGGCATCCAGTGGGAATATATTTAAGGTGGGCAAATAGTCTGCATTTGAAGAGAAGAAAGCGATCGCTTTTGCGGTTGCTACTTGCTGTATCATTGCACACTATTGACTTTCAATAATCTCTGGAGGCAAGACAGTGCCTCCAGCATCTGAGACGGTATCTGCTTTAAGTTGGATGTTGCATAACTTTACGGAATTACCGCCGAGTTTATTGCAAAATCTATCTGGCGGTAGATGGCACTCACCTTCGTTCATTATTATAAACTCGCGAGTTGGAGAAAAGTGCGATCCCCCCTAGCCCCCCTTAAAAAGGGGGGGACAAGAACTTACTCAAAGTCCCCCTTCTTAAGGGGGATGCGAGGGGGATCTCCGAGGAATAAATAGTTTTAACTGAAGCGTATTGTATTATAGACTCGCGAGTTGGAGAAAAGTGCGATCGATCTTCGCAAATAATGATGACCTCGGTCATTGCTTTGGGCAAAAAAATGTCCTATGAGAAGTTTTGACCAAAATCAGTTGGCGATCGCACCCGCAACCCAAGCGCTGGGGGGTTTTCTCCCGGGATTCTGGGATCTAAGAAGGTTTTTTGGTCGATCGAACTTGTCCAATTCTCAATTCCCAGCCAAACAATCTAGTGGCTACTACAAACTTATAACGGTTCTCTTAGCGGACATGATATCAGACAATTCGGAAATCGTTAACAGCAATTAAGCTGGCATTGACTCCAGTTAACGAAGCAATTACTTCTCCACTTCCTTTCAACTTAATCAGCGCGCTGTTATTGTTCTGACTTATTTCTAACTG
>NZ_JAUBTQ010000129.1:0-4381 GCF_036702515.1 Microcoleus sp. BROC3 | reverse complement strand
CGCATAATTTCGATTTCGCGTTCCGACTTAATTTCAATGCCTCGACGCTGTTTTTTGACTTGGGGTGCTTGAGTTGGGCTAGAAAGCAGACTGCTAAAAATATTCATGTATTGATTGGCGGGTAATTTTGTACTTTGACGGCAGATTGAAGCAAAAAAACGGCAAATATCCACTTTTTTGTGGAAAAACGAGTGTCTTGTTCCGAACTGTCGATCGCTTGTCCTTTAAGCTAGCTTAATATTTTTCTCATTAATCGGCACGGGATTGGGGGGTCAACAAAGCGGTTTCAACCGCCGAGTCCGTTAGAAATCACCGAAGATCGCCATTGTCAATCAGCCTTCACGGGCAGGCAGGATGCCCAACCCCTACTCCCCACAATAAAATCTAATCTTTGTGGAACAGGCATCTTGCCTGTTCTTGAGGATCGTGCAAGATGTGAGTTGGAGCGGGATTTCCTAGCATTCCTGTCAGGTTAGCAATTCCTGCAATTAACTGAGTTATCTCAACGGGTTTAGATAAGTGCATCTGGAAACCAGCTTCGAGCGCTTGCTGGCGCTCTTCCTCTCTGGCGTAGGCCGTCAGGGCGATCGCAGGCAGATATCCACCACGCAGCGCTTCCATTTCTCTCACCCGCGCGATCAACTCATAGCCGTCTGCTTGCGGCATTCCAATGTCGCTCAGCAGCACATCCGGCCAATAACTCTCCAGTACAGCTAGAGCCGCGGCCACCGATGCCGCCGATCGCACCATAGCTCCTTCCTGTTCCAGTAAAGTAATCAAAAACTCCCGCGTGTCATCGTCATCATCCACCACCAGCAATTGCAAATTAGCAAGAGTTGGGAGAGCCTCTGTCGCGTCATTGAGCGGGCACCAATCATCCCCTGCACCTTGCCCGTTCTCCTCAGCAACTGGCAGAGAAACCGTAAATTTCGCACCCTCGCCCGTATTATTCTCTGCGCCCACCTTACCACCGTGCTGTTCCACCAAGTGACGGACGATCGCCAATCCCAGTCCCAAACCCCCGTAAGACCTACTTGTGCTGCTATCAGCTTGGCGGAAGCGATCGAAAACATAAGGCAGAAAATCAGGCTCGATACCAATTCCGCTATCAATTATCTGAATTTGCGCCTGGTCGCCAACTAACTCCAACTGCACCTTTACTTTACCCTCTTCAGGAGTAAACTTAATCGCATTTGAAAGCAAATTCCAGACAATTTGCTGCAAGCGATCGCTATCGCCTACAACTTTACCGATATTTGGGCTGCATTCCAATTCTATTGCAATTGATTTTGCTTCAGCTAGCGGTCGCAGAGAATCAATTGCCATCTCAATCACATATTCCAACTGAATCCGATGCTTATTTAAATTTAGTTTTCCGCGCAGAATCCGGGAAACATCTAAAATATCTTCAATGAGTTGCGCTTGAGATTTAGCATTGCGCTCTATTGTTTCTAGGGCTTTATCAATAGTGTCTCGGTCAAATGTTTTGGCCCGAAGCAGCCTAGACCAGCCAAGAATTGCATTTAAAGGAGTACGGAGTTCGTGAGAGAGAATAGCGAGAAATTCATCCTTCATCCGGTTAGCTCTCTCAGCTTCTTGGCGCGCCACTTGTTCGCGGATTAGTCTGCCGCGTTCTTCCTCTGCTTGCTTGCGGTCTGTGACATCTCTAACCGTCCCAACGTGACCGATCAGTTTTCCCAAATCAGAAAACATTGGCGACGACTGCACGTGAATCCAACGCACATTTTCGTGAGAAGCTAATCGAAACTCGTTAGAATATTCCTGCCCTTCTTTAATCCAAGCTAACCAATCTGCTACTACACGATCGCGATCTTCTGGATGAACTTCCCGCTGCCAAACAGAAGCCAAACTTTCCTCCAAACTTAACCCGCAAATCGCTTGACAGCGGGGGTTGATGTAAGTACACCGGCCTTCAACGTCAGCTAAGTAAATTCCCAGTGGCGAACAAGCACACAAAGTGCGAAACCGCTCTTCACTTTTGCTTAGTTCACTATTAACAGCAGCTAACTCTGTTGCTTGCCGCTTCACCTCGGCTGTTTTTTGGAACAATTCCACAAATACCGCGACCTTTGATGTCAATATTTCTGGTTCCAAAGGTTTGAAGAGGTAATCGACCGCACCCAGAGAATAACCTTTAAATACGTGGGTGTCATTACTGCTGAATGCTGTGATAAAAATAATCGGAGTCGATCGCGATCGATCTCTTGAGCGAATCATTGTTGCTGTCTCAAATCCATCCATTCCCGGCATCTGCACGTCAAGCAAAATTACCGCAAAATCTTCATTAAGCAGACATCTCAGAGCCTCTGCGCCCGAATTAGCTTGTACTAGATTATAAGAGGGGCTGTTGAGGATAGCTTCTAGAGCCACCAAATTTTCTGGGCGATCGTCAACTAAAAGGACATTTACTCGATCGGGGCGCTGCAGATTCATAAATTTTTTAATCTTTAATTCTTAGCAAGTTGACTAAACACGGAGCGATTTTAGAGAGGGGTAAAATCCAGTCTACTTCAACATTTGCGATCGCGGACGCGGGCATGGTCGGGCATAGAGCTGAAGCCGGTTCCTCCACAAATGTCAATCCTCCCTCAGCCTTAATTTTTGCCAGCCCTTTAGTGCCATCCGAATTAGCTCCCGTTAAAATTATGCCGATAACTTTCTCCCCAAAGGCATCCGCAGCAGACTCAAACAGCACATCGATTGAGGGCCGCGCGTAGCACACAGGAGCCTCAGTTGATAGTGCAAATTTAGGAGTTCCGCGATTGGGGATTGGGGATTTTGAATTATGGATTGACTCCACTGCCACGCTCCCCCATTCTGTAAAGTCGTTTTCATACAAGCTAGACTCCTCCTCAGAGGGCGATTCTATTAGCAAGTGATAGTCAGCAGGAGCCAAGTAAACCCGTCCCGGTGCGATCTGCTCTTTGTCTTGGGCCTCTGTGATTTGGAGAGAGCTTTGCTTTTGTAAAAAATAAGTAAGCCTATTCTGAGAACTCTTATGGCGGTGTTGGACAATAACTACAGGCAAAGGAAAGCTTTGTGGCAAATCTGCCAGCAGTACAGTCAGAGCCTCTAGCCCTCCCAAAGACGTGCCCACAACCACTATTTCAAAATTTTTTTTATTTAATTCTTCGGTAGAGTTTATCACTACTTTCAATTGGTTCATAGTATTTTTCATAAGGTGTAAAAGTCAGAGACTCCTGATGTCCTAGTCCTAAAACCCCAAACATTCCCAGGCTCTCATAAAAAAGCTTGTGTACCCGCTGTTGGAGGTGTGAATTGAAATAAATCATCACATTACGGCATAAAATAACATTAAATTCATTAAAAGAATTATCCGTTGCTAGGTTGTGGTGAGCAAAGACAATATTATCTTTAAGTGAAGAGCGAAAAATCGCATTTTCATAGGCAGCAGTGTAATACTCAGAAAACGCTTTCTTCCCCCCCGCTTGGTGGTAGAGTTGCGTATATTCTTTCATTTGTTTCACCGGGAATATCCCAGTTTTGGCTGTTTTCAAAACTAATTCATTCATGTCCGTAGCGTAAATCCGACAGCGGTCATACAGTCCTTCTTCTTGCAGCAAGATTGCCATAGAATAGACTTCTTCTCCCGTTGAACATCCAGCGTGCCAAATCCGAATAAAAGGATAAGTACGCAGCACCGGCACCACTTTATTTCTGAAACTAATGTAAAAGCTGGGATCGCGAAACATCGCCGTTACATTGACAGAAATGTCCAGCAGTAAACGGTCTAGGTAAGCAGGATTGTGAAGTACCTTTTCCTGAAGTGCAGAGACAGTGGTGAGCCGTTCCGAGCGAATAGTGTTCCAAATACGGCGCTTGAGAGAGGCAAGAGCATAATTGCGAAAATCAAATCCGTAATAGCGAAACATTCCCTCTAGTAGGAGTTGAATTTCGATTGTTTCCAGTTCATGGCTTTCGGGCATTTTTAATTAGTAATTGGTTATTGGACATTGTTGACTGTTGACTGTTAACTGTTGACTGTTGACTGTTGACTGATGACTGATGACTGCTGACAGTTGACTGTTGACTGTTGACTGCTGACTGTTGACAACTAATAACTAACAACTGCCAACAGTCAACTGCCAACTGACAACTGACTTCATTATCGATAAAGCCAGACACGCAGCAGCGAGAGCAACTGTTCCGTATCAACTGGTTTGGTAATGTAGTCAGACGCACCAGCTTCGATACATTTTTCCCGATCGCCCTTCATCGCTTTAGCAGTAAGAGCAATCATTGGCAGCGAAGCGAATTGAGGCATATTACGAATTGCTTGCATTGTTTCGTAACCGTCCATCTCTGGCATCATCACGTCCATCAACACAATATTTATGTC
>NZ_JAUBTQ010000128.1:0-4402 GCF_036702515.1 Microcoleus sp. BROC3 | reverse complement strand
GGGCGTAAGTCCTGCTATAGAAAGTGCCATAAAACTTTTGCGCTAATTCTATCAACAGTCAAAACTTTTTGGCTCACCAACAAACCCATGCTATTGTTGTTTAGCATGCACTCAAGTTTTGTCGTAAGCAGGTGGCCGATACTCGAATAATTCTTGCTCTCCCGCCGCAAATTTAGACCCATCCCTCCCAGAAGCAGGCCGAGCAAAGGACGCTTTGTTGCGAATCCCCTGGATATCTTCAGAAGAACGCTCAGACGATAGCACAAACTGAGTTCTCTGATAACGCAGATCGGCCAATTCCATTTTACCAGGTCGCCCTTCACAATAGGCTCGCTGGGCACAGCGTTTAACTGCGATCGCAATTTCAGCACTCGTTGCTCCCGCATAATCAGATAGTAGCGAATACCACTGTCTGTCGCTCCAAAGATTCTCTTTTCCTTCCCCAAACTGCTCTGGGAAATACTTAGCTAAGTGCAAATTGAAAATCTCATAGCGAGCGCCGCTGTGTGGCAAATCCACAAACCAGATTCCGCCGTCGTCAAATCTGCGGATAAGTTCAGCCGGCAGCATTTCTAAGCGGTTAACAGTAGCTAACATTAACACGGGACTCTCATGCTCCTGCATCCAGGTGAGCAATTTCTGCGACAGCCGCCTAGCTACACCGCCATCAGCATTTGATTCCCAGCCAGAAAAACCCTTGTCAAAATCGTCAAAGAACAGCACGCAGCCGCCCAAATTATCGGCTGTATCCAGCATTTTGTTGAGAGCGCGATCTGGATTAGAGGAACCTAGAATATTGCCCCAACTTGCTGCTAAAAGCGCATAACCTAGCTTCTTAGCAGCTAGCTTTGCACTCAAACTTTTGCCCGTCCCCGGCGGCCCCCACAGCAGCATTCCTTTGGGAGGTCTGAGGTGATATTTCTTGGCATCAGCTTCTGACAGCTTTACGACTTCGCTCAAATAAGCGTCTAATAAATCTAAACCGCCAGCATGAGGCACGTCGGGAGAAGCAATGAACTCCAACCCCTGGTCTCGAAGTTGCGATATTTTATGCTCCAATACCAACTGTGCGATTTGGACAACTGAAGCGGTCACAGAGAGCGATCGATCTAACACTAATTCAATTTCAGCAGTTGGCAGCCCTAGACTAGAAACAGCCAGCCGTTTTTTAGCAGCTACCGCATCTGAACCAAAATCAAGGGAACAATTGCGATCGCAAAAATTATTTACAAGAACTTCGACTTCAAAACGATCGGGTAACGGACATTTGAGTAGAGGAATTAATGGACTTAGCTTTGATGGCAGTTGGATGTACTCACCCAGCAGTACCCAATATTGCTCGGCCCAACGCCCTTTCAGCTCAAAGAATGCGTTAGCCAATTGAGAATAACGGCGGACAAGAGGCTGTTCGGTACTGTCTGACTCCAAAATGTCCTCTAACAAAAAGATACCGGGGCAGTCATTTTCCAGCATAAATTGCAGGACATCACTCTCGACAGATAGCTCAGTTTTACATAAGACGCATTCACTATTATACATCTGGGAAATATCTGAAACGCTTGCCATATCTGAATGACCACCTAAATTCGGGAGATGTTTATCCAAACACCGCACCTGTTGAAGAGTTGACTGCACCTGTTGAAGAGTTGACTGCACCTGTTGAAGAGTTGCATAGCCGGGATTCCAATAATAAACAGGTAAAGAACACTCATTAGCGTACTGATGAAATGATGACAAGATTTTTTGGCGATCGGCACTGTAATATTCGAGGGCAACAATGGGAGTTTGAATAACTCTTAAGTTAGACCAATTATTGAAAATCTTCATGCGTTATACACCACTAATTACAGGAGATTTAACATAAAATTTTAACTAATGTAATTAAAATTTAACTTCCTGCTAATGAGCGAAATACGCCCCCTCAACTGGAGGGGGTAATTGTGCCTAACGGCACTCATAAATTGATGTTATGTAAGTTAAATTGTCAATCATGGCCACAAGTAAAAAGCAAACCGCAGCCACTCCCACTCGCTCTCAGTCACCAGTGCCTGCTAAATCTAAGCCACCTGAAAAACAGAACAGTCAAACTGTCGGCAGTAACAATGGAGCCAAATCAAAACCTCAACCTAACCTCAGCTCCGAGCAACTTGCTGGCGAGCTAGTCAAACAGATTCGCAATACAATTCATAAGAAGTACGGCGTGACAATTCAGCGTCGCGATAGCCGTATTTCGACAAAGGTTGGCCACGCAATTCGCGAAAAACTGGGATTGGATATTCAAGCTCAGTTGAACAAGCGCAACGGCAATGGCAATGGTAAAAAGTTCGACTGGCAAGAGTGGAACAATACTGTGTTTCCCAAGCTAGTTGGCCGGCCCGAAGAACTCAAGTATGGTGTCGAAGTTGTTGCCTTAGCGATGAGCCAACTTTACGATACAATTGCTGACAACCCGCAAGCTGCCATTGCAGATTTAATGGAGTTCAATGCTCAAAGCTTAAAGCGTCGCAACGAGTTAGCTAAATCCTCAGAAGAAGATACTGAAGAACTCGATGAGGACGACGAACTCGATGATGAAGATGATGAAATTGATGACATACTCGATGAAATTGATGACGAAGACGAAGACGAGGAAGGCGATGAGGATGAGGATGAGGATGATGACGATGAGGAGGATGATTTTAGTTTAGACGAAGAGGAAGAATTTGAGGAAGACGACGAATAATTACTAAAGTTTGATTAGAAAGCTCTGCTGAAAAAGCAGAGCATTTTTTTGCCTCTATCGAGGCCTTTTCCACGAATCGCGATGCTGGGTAATGATTATCGCCACCGTCCGAATCAGGACGCTCTGGGAAGCAGACCCAACAAATTCACAATCAAGGAAACTTTGACCTTGGTTGTGAATTTAATTTTACCCACTCACCCACCCACTAAATTTTTTGAATTAATTGTAATTAGCAGACTGCCGTCGCTTTAGTTGTGAAAAAAAACACGCTTGAGGGTTAATCATGGCTAATCGCAAATCCGCTCCAACTCCGATGCAAAAGCAATTTGCAGAAACTCTTGAAGAACAGCGCTTCGAGATGTTTTTGCACGTTGCCCGCGAGTTAACGGGACGTGCCAAACAGCGACAGTTGCAGAAAGGTAAAGCTCTTGACTGGGAAGCGTTCAATACTTGGTTTAACAAGCAATATGAAGGCTACTCGGCTGACGAGATGCTTGAAGAAATCTTGAGCAACGTTTACTGGCTTTCATCTGAGCAAGCTGTGATTGACTTGCACTTCCGTTATATCGAATCGGCAGTCAAAGCTTCTCATAAGAAAAAGGCAACTGACGATAATGAAGAGATTGATGATTTTGTCAAGTAATCAATGACGACCCCCGATAAAGGGGATAAAATTCTGCTTGGAGCAGGATTTTATTTGCCCGCCCACCCACCGCATCAGTTCGATTTGCGACATTTATGATCGCATTCTTAGAAGGATTTAGTTAATAGCGCTTGGAGTAATAACTTAAATGTCATTCTGAACCCTTGACGGAGTTTACCATTGAGCGTAGGAAAGCTTCCGCCAGTAATGCGAATAATCTCAAACCTTTGTAACACAGTTACAAACCGTAAGTTATGGTTAATTGGTTTTATCCGAGAATGTAGGTTGCTCAATAAGTCAGCGTAAAACCGTTTGGCAATAAATTAAATAACTGTTTTTGTTAAAAGGCTTTGATACAGCATATTGCAAGTTTATGAAGTATACCCCAGATAGATTAATCCCCGTAGGGACAAGGCAATGCCGTGTCTAAAGCTGCATTTCATAAACCGGGGATACGCTGTATTAAACGCGAGCGCGTGTGAGAGATGTTCCACTTGCAAATAAATTATAATCATGTACGAACATATTCAGCATTTTCTCACCCTCACAATTGAAACTGTGGTAATTTTTGGTTACGGTGGCTTAATTGTTCACTATCTCGCTACGCTGTTAGCATCGAAGCGGATGAATCCTTCTGAAAAACTCTCAGCAGAACTTGCCCCAGATTTTGTGCCTCTTCTCAATGAAATTGCTTCCTTTCCTGCTGTTGCAGAAGAATGTACAGTTACTCAAGAATTAACAGAAGAACAGCGCCTCACCTCTTCACTACAAGTTAAAGCAGAATTTGCTTCTAATATTCAACTCGATACCGACACATTAAATCTACCCTTCATTCAAGTCGATAGCCTGACTCTTCGACAATGCCGCACCGTTATTCGAGCGCTCAATTCCACTCTCCCACGAAGTGAGCATATTCGCCTTAAACTCAACAAAAAAGATGTGCCAGCAGATTCGTTAAAATTTCAAATTAAGAAGCACTTTGAGCATCGACCGCAGCAAGTTGTCTCCCAAATTGAGCAAATTTTGAGAGTTAGTTA
>NZ_JAUBTQ010000127.1:0-4486 GCF_036702515.1 Microcoleus sp. BROC3 | reverse complement strand
CTAAAAAAGCTGCGAAGTAACTTTTAAAGCTACCCATATCCCCATAAATTAGGATGGGTTTGTGCATCAGTTGTGCAATCCATCCACCTTCATGCTCCTCAATCAATTTCAACAGCGTCGATCGGGCAGCAGCTATATACTCCGCTCTCTTCTCTTCTACTGTTTTCTCTCTGGCTGCACCCCCCGGAACACTATCAACAACAGAATCAGAAATAGAATCTGTTTCTGTTTCTGACTCAGAATCAAAATCTGTTTTTGTTTCTGATATTGGGGGTTGTGAAGTTTTGAGAAGATGCTCAAGAATGGTGGGGTGATCGTGAGCCATGACCCGGACAAAATTCTGCTGAGTCTCCGCTCTGTAGACCTCAACTGAGGCATCAGCCCGAAGCTTCTCTTTGACCACTACCTCCTCAACCAGGACATCGGTGAGTGCGGAGTTAACAGCAGCATCAAGCGCTAGCTGTTTCAGTCGCTGCTCAAATTGCCAGAGTTCTTCTTGTTCGAGCTGTTCCTTTTTTTTCTGGCTGTCGTGCCAGCCAAAATATCCGCAGCCGATCGCAGCGAGAGAGCTGGCTTGGCGAACTCCCACCCAGCGATCGAACGGAAGCGGCATCAATGCCAGCGCCAAAGAGCAAAATGCTCCAAAAAATGATCCGATCGTGACCCTGTTACCCATGACTGATGACTCCTATCCTTTACCCAATCCCCAATACCCAAAATCCAATACCCAAATTCCATGCCCGACTGCCCGACGATGCCTGACTCTGCCTGACGATGCCCGATGCTTGATGCGCGAGATTTCCGATTCGATGCGCGAGATTTCCGCGCGATTCCGATGACCGATGACTGATGAGCAATGACTGATGAGCGACGGGCGATGTCCGATGCGATGCCCGATGTCCGCTGATGACTAATGACTGATGACTAATGACTGATGAGTGAGGAGTGATGGGGGAAAACTCTAAAATTCCCTGCTGCTGACTTAAGCGGATACAGCCGTAGCAACAGGGAGGCAAGTGTTATTTACTACCAGCACCAATGATCCACATAGCGACGATGATAAAGATTGCGATCGCCAAACCATGCTTCCAGGTCAGGAGATAATACAAATCCCAGAAGCAGAGAATGCCTCCGATCGCCAGTGCTGCACCGCCAGTCCGCCACAGTCCGAGATAAGTGCGATCGGCTGGTGACATGAAAAACAGACTGAGAGAGCCGATGACGATCGCCACGATTCCTAAGAAAATATGTGACGGAAAGAACCGAAACACATTCGCTATGCCAATGCCGATCGAGAAATTCACTACCAAAAATAGCCAGTTGTTGACATTTTTGAGGTGTTTCAGTTGCGCTGACGGCTTAAAAACGAGTGCTTCTTTCGGTGGCTGTGGTTGTTGTACAGCAGGCTTCGGGTTTTGTGGTAATTGTGGAGTTTGTAAAAACATGGTTGGTGCATTTATTGAAGGTTTTGCCGTAGAGGAGACAACAATTGGGGCAAATCTCGATATTCTGTATTGCCGAAGCTTCAGCAACTACCAAATATCCGTAACGGTTGGGTAATTTTATCCCCGGTTCATGGTCATCTGTCGTTACCCAGCCTGTGTTTGTCGTAGCAGCAACGCCGTTCTTGTAATCGATCGAGCTGACGACTTTAAAAACGTGACCTTTAGAAATAATCAACTTTCACCTCTCATGAATTTACTAAATCTTGAAAAACCACGATTTATCTGCGAAGCAACACCATTGACTTTGCCTGCCATGTCGCCTGACCAATTCACCGCTACATTGATTGAATCCTTCGCTTTGCCTGTTGCTGAGCGTTGTGTTGTGGTTAAACCTGAAGCTGAAACAAATTGAGGTTGAGAGTAATTGGACTGACTAATTTGGAGTGGAGGAGAAGTCGAACCGCCGAGAGCTGGATGGCTCAAGCCATGAGTGCCGTGTTTCAGACCGTATGAAGCTTGCTTATAGATATTGCTTTCTTGATCTTTCCACTCTGCTAACTGTTGAGCAAATTCTGGATTTCCTTGCATCTTTATACTGGCTGCATCAACTTCGGCAACTTTCTTGGCAAGCGCAGCAATTACCGTGTTGTCCCAGAAAAGCTTATCTTGTTCAGTTTCCCCTGTGAATTGTTCTTGCTTTTTGGTAAGTCGATAATCTTCGACTTCAACTGTTGCACCATACTTGGCACGAGCAACGGCAACATCTATCTGAGCTTTCTTAATTTTCTCAGCACCTTTATAGCCAGCTTCCATCAGCCAGCCTTGGAACTCACGGAAACAGATTTGTGCGTCAATGAGTAGCTTAAACTTCTCTTTGATTTCGGTGATGTGGTCAAGGAACCATTTTGCTTGGATTGCCCGATCGCCAATCGCAGCCCAGCCCTGGGGAGTGAGCTCGTTCAAGTTAGCAGTTGTGATATTGAAAACATCAGCTAACATTTGCTCACCTTCAGCATCAAGAGCGCCCCCGACTAGGGTTGAGAGAAGGTAAGTCAATACATCTTGTTCTTGGTCGAGTAGTTGTTGCATTATTTTTCCTGTTAGTTAAATTGTGTTGGATCAGAAGGCTCTTTCAGTCGATCGCAAATACACCAATTCATTTCCTTTTTTGATTCACTCCATTTCAGTTTGATTACCCAGCCTAAATATTCATACTCCTCATCAGAATTAGAGTTAGATTCTACAACACCTCTAGCTTGGAGATTAAGCAAGAGTTTGATAGCTAGTTGGCTAACGATGCGATCGGGCAATAAATTCAAGAATTTATCTAACATTATTGCTTACCTAATCCAATTCTTCATCGTCATACTCCATAAAATCGTTAATCCACCTTTTGGCTGCTAGGAGGGAGTCAGCGGAGTTATAGGTCATCCCTTGATCAAGAAACCGATACATACCGTCGTAGACAAACCAGTTCCATTGTTCGCTCCAGGGTTCCTCTCCATCAATGTGGAAGCATCGCAAACGGATAATCAATCCACAATGGTCATATTCGTCAGAGATTGGTGGATCTATCACCCATTCTGTGATTGCACCTTTCAGCTTTAGGTAAATCAACAACTGTTTGGTGAATGACAGGACGATCGAATCGGGCAATACATTCAGTATTCGTTTGAGATTTTTACGCATTATTCTGGTAAACCATTCGGTGTTAGGTAAGCTGTAATTTTGACCATTTCTCCCGGTTCGGGTTTGGGGAGTTGGCGCTCAACTTGTTTCATTGCCTGAATCACGCAAATTTCCGTGTCAGCATAAAGTGTAAAGATTTGGGTTGGGCGACGGCTGCTGAAAACGTAAATCTTTCGATAATATTGATTTATTGGTTGAGGTGTGCCGAATAGCCAATTAAACATCTATTTCTTCCTCAGCTAAAGTATCAGAATCATCAGCTAGAAACGCATTTGCCCATTTCAGAGCTAGGGCGATCGCGTCATTTTCAGTAGTAGCTGTTCCATTTCTGAGGATGTCAGCGCTTCTACCATCACAAACGAACCAATACCAGTACCAGTAATTCAACTTTGCACAGGCAACGATTTTGATTTCTAAGTTCATATAACCGAAAGTTTCGGCTACATCGGATTGATCCGGCTGCCAATTCCGTAGCTCATCTTTTTCGTGTAAGATTTCTACGATCGAGCTACCAATCCTTTCAAGAATCTTGACTGGCACCAAATTCAAAACTTGCTTAAGCATCTTGATTACCTTTGCTAATTTGGGAAGGTATATTGCCCTCAAGAAATTGGACTGTCCATGTTTGAGCTAAAGCTATAGCATCATCTTTCGTCTCTCCGATCCCACTCTTTAGAACTACTTGTCCAAAACCGTCATAGACTAACCAATCCCAACATTCGATATCTTCTTTCAGGAATTCTGAATATGCAGAGAAAAACTTGATTTGAATTTGCAACCCTGCATAGAAATAGCAACCTGGCAGTAGATGTTGAGCATTGTGTTCACAATTTTGATAGATTTTATTACTCAGTTTTCGGGAAGCTTGAGCAACTTTTTCTTGAGAAGCCAACAGATTTGGGAATAATTTCAAGATATGTTCGAGCATTATCTAAAAACCAGAGAGAAAAAGAGCATCAAAATTAAAATAGTCAGAGCGAAGTAAGCGAAGTTGACCACCCAACAGATAACAAATAGCGTGATTTGCATCAGTAAAATTCTGTAAGGAGGGGCTTCAAACCATTCTGTCCTACCATCTAATCCCGGAGCGCGGTGAACATTCCAACGCTTAAAGATATTG
Source organism: Microcoleus sp. BROC3 (assembly GCF_036702515.1). Taxonomy (NCBI): domain Bacteria; kingdom Bacillati; phylum Cyanobacteriota; class Cyanophyceae; order Oscillatoriales; family Microcoleaceae; genus Microcoleus; species Microcoleus sp. BROC3. The sequence continues at coordinate 232 of NZ_JAUBTQ010000127.1, read as the reverse complement.
TGTGTCGTCTTTTCTGTCAGTCTCATATTCATTGTGAATACGATCGCCCTAATTTTTAACGGAGCTTGGTACTCTCGTGATAGGAAATAGTGACGTGATTCGGGTGTCTCACTCAAGCCAACTTTGGATAGATAACCGTCTTGAAAAATGTAATTAAACCCTGGCACATAATCACTCTTTCTCTTAGGTTTTGGCTGCTTAGGTTGCCGTTGGGGTTTAAGTATTAGACGGG
>NZ_JAUBTQ010000126.1:0-4561 GCF_036702515.1 Microcoleus sp. BROC3 | reverse complement strand
CCCGCTAGACTGACAGAAAGAGCAATTTGCTCCGTTTCTACTTTCCGTTGCCCTATGATAACTTCTCAGTCAACTTCCCATCGATTAAAGCGATCTGCGCTGATGAAAAACTTTGTGACCTTTGTGCCTCTGTGGTTCCTCAAATTCGCTGTTATGGATTATACAAAAAAATTTAGTTTCCTCCTAGATGTTTGCTCGATTGTTTAAAACGATTGCTTTGCTAAAAGCTGTAATAAAATAAGGAGTTCTTGCGAATGTGGATGTTGTGCATCAAATTCGTATACCAAGTTTTTACCATTCTCCTCAGCATGAATATTATTGCACTCCCAACAAACAGATCCTTGTACTAGCAATTTATTATCCGCGTAGAAGCGCAACCCGAACGGCGGGTAGTGGCAGCGCATTTGTCCGTCGGGGGGAAGGTGTCGCCATAAATGGGCAATTTGTTGTGCCGTGTCTCCTTTAACCCGAACGAATGGCGCATTTTTGGCTGCCTCCATGTATCCGCTAACTAGATTAGGTTGAAGACCCTTCAAGTCAACAAGTTCAACTGCATCAATATCGGGTAGCTGGCTTGGCGCATAATAATCCATATTGAGTAACCAGTATCAGTTTGCCTAGTTTAACTGTAAACATCATAGTTAACTTTGCTTCGCTTTCGCTAGGCTGGAGTGTTTGGCACTTGTCTTGCAGCTTGTCTGTAACCTATCTTACTACTTGTCCTAATCTCTAGCTACGACCCAGAAGCTAGAATGTTGGGGCTGATTTGATGCCAAGATGTTTGATGGGTCATTGTCTGACAATGAAGCCCCACTTCTAAAAGCTAGAGAGTCAAATAAAACAGAAATATTTTGAATTTTGTGACAATAAATGCTAGGGAGAGATAAGAGACATGACGAAAGAGTATCCAGTGCCACCATTTGAGCAGGTTAGCGATCGAATGCAACTGCGGTTGCCCTTGCAGAATTTGAAAGAATTCCCACCAGAAATTGTCAAGTACACGACTCTAAAAGTGCTTGTACTCAGTGACAATCATATTACCTCCATCCCAAAGGAGCTAAGGCAACTCTCCCATCTGACAGGGCTTGACCTCCGTAATAATAATATTACTTCCATCCCAAAGGAGTTCGGACAACTGTCCAATATAGGAATCCTTGACCTCGGTAATAATGAGATTACCTCCATCCCAGAGGAGTTCGGGCAACTATCTAATCTAAAATGGCTTGACCTCTACAACAATAATATTACCTCCATCCCAGAGGGACTAGGGCAACTGTCGAGTCTTAGGTGGCTTTATCTCAGTAAGAACCAGATTACTTTCATCCCCGAGGTGCTAGGAAAACTGTCGAATCTAATATACCTTGACCTCAGTCACAATGAGATTACCTCTATCCCAGAGGCGCTAGGGCAACTGTCCAATCTGATAGGTCTTGACCTCAGTCACAATGAGATTACGTGTATTCCAGAGACACTAGGGCAACTGTCCAGTCTGACAAAGCTTATTCTCGGTAGCAATAAGATTACCTCCATCCCAGAGGCACTAGGACAACTGTCCAATCTGACAGAGCTTGACATCAGGAACAATGAGATTACCTCCATCCCAGAAGCGCTCAAACAATTGCCGAAGCTGAAAATAGATGAATAGGCTAAGGAATCTGTAACAGTTTTCAGCTCTAAATAGGGAAATTGCAGTATTCTGACTTAGCTGCAAGGGTTACAAGTTGTAGGCTGAGAAAGTTACATAAGCTGAGGCAGAGCCTGGAGTGTTTACTATCAGAGGTGGGACAGGAGCCTAGCCTATTTTTGATATGCTCGGCTGAAATAATTTAACCTCCCAGTCATTGACCTAGAAAATTGAATCCACCACCTGAGCGTAAAATTTGAGACAATAGCTTTATCCCTATTCAAGCTAGACACCTTAAGCTCATGAAAGTTCACTCATGGCCTGCATGGTTTTCTTATCCTATCTCATGGTTAAAGGACTGCATTGTTTCCTTGATAAAGGGCTTCATTGTTTCCATGAGTTTCAGCTTCTTTGTATACAAGGGCTTCTCAAAAGTTAACAATATTGCTGATTGTTTCATATTGCTGACAATTGCTTGGTTCGTTCAGCTATTTCTTTTCACATTCCTCCACTACATGACCGCCAGAATAGTAGAAGCAGCCATAACAAATTTACCCAGCGAGGTGCCGAACTACGACCGCATCCGTCAATGGCTTATTAGCAACCGATGTTCGGGAACTGGCTGGCACTGGCGAGAAGGGTTGAAAGCTTTTGTGTTTTTATTTTTAGGCTTCATTTTTGCAATTCCATTTTCTCTAGAAATAATAATGCTTCTTCCCTGGGAACCCTTATATTTGTGGAATAAGATAATACGTGTCCTCGTCGTTTTACCGATAACTACTGCTTACTGCTATTTCTTTGAGCTTTTGTTCCGGCGGCGGAAAGCTGAAATTAAAACTACCCGCAATTTAGACCGTGAGTTGGCTCTAATGCAAGCGCAACTTGAAGTGCGGGAAGAGTTAGACAACAGTGAGGCAAAGTGCGCTCAACTGAGCTTAGAAGTCTCTGACCTGAAAGAAAAACTTGAAGCAGCCCTAGCTGAAAATAAAAAATCAGCGCTTGCCAGAAAAGATTTTCCCTACGCTGCTAATCTGCTTAATCAGTTGAAAACCAAGCGTCAACAATCTAGCGCATCGCTTGCAGATGTGGAACTCATTTTAGAAATGATTGAAAAGTCCTGAGACAATACATCCAGAGACTTTAGGTATATCCTTATTCATAACTACAACAGCCACAAATTTATCAAAATATCTCATAATCTGACGTAGCGGCACTGCTTCCACGTCCTAGGCTGGGAAATATGGACACAATAAAATGAATATTACTAAGAGCTAAAGGATATGACCCGAAAGGAAGCGGTGCGACGAATTGAATGGGCTGCTGAGAAAAAATTGAAGGAACTGAATTTGTCTGGATTGGGGTTGGAGGAATTGCCGCTGGAGATTGTCAAGTGTACGCATTTGAGAGAGCTTGACCTTCGTAACAATCAGATTAGCTCCATTCCAGACGTGATCGGACAACTGTCCAATCTTGAATCGCTTTCCCTCGGGGGCAATCAGATTACCTCCATCCCAGAAGCCATCGGCAAGCTGTCCAATCTTGAACGGCTTTACCTCGAGGACAATCAAATTACCTCCATCCCAGAAGCCCTAGGCAAACTGTCCAATCTGATATGGCTTTCTGTTGATGGCAATCAGATTACAGCCATCCCAGATGCGATCGGGCAACTGTCCAATCTTGAATCGCTTTACCTCTGGAGCAATCAGATTACAGCTATCCCAGATGCGATCGGGCAACTGTCGAATCTGACAGCGCTTTACCTATGTGGAAATCAGATTACAGCCATCCCAGATGCGATCGGGCAACTGTCCAATCTGACAGCGCTTTACGTCTGTGAAAATCAGATTACAGCCATCCCAGATGCGAGCGGGCAACTGTCAAATCTGACAGAGCTTTACCTCTGGAGCAATCAGATTACCGAAATCCCAGAAGCCATTGATAAACTGTCCAATCTTGAATTGCTTTCCCTCAGTGACAATCAGATTACAGCCATCCCAGATGCGCTTGGCAAACTGTCGAATTTGGAAGGGCTTGGCCTCAATAACAATCAGATTACAGCCATTCCAAAGGCACTCGGGCAATTGTCGAATCTGACAGAGCTTTGGCTCGGTGGCAATGAAATTACCTCCATCCCAGAGGCGCTCGGTCAATTGTCAAATCTGAAAATATATGAATAGGCTGAGGGAACTGTAACAGTTTCCAGCTCTAAATGTAGAAATTGGGGAATCCCTGCCTAAAGCTCCCAGCGAGATTTTTACGACTGGTCGCCATTGTCTTGTTCGTAGTCACAATTAAAAAATCGGCCATCGGAAAAATAGCCGCCTGCCCGTCCGGCTGAGGACACAAAAAAAGTCGTGTGTCACGCGCTTGACACTGCTCGACCTTACTGCTGGACTAATTGAAACGCTTGACACATGGGATTTGTTTGTTATGCCAAACCCTAAAGGACACGAAGACTCAATCAAAGATTCCCGCTTTAAAGCTGCTTGGCATAGCGGCCCGACTCGCACTATTCGAGTTCCTATCGCCCTGACTGACGCTACTCTAGATTATGCCCGACAACTTGACAAAAAACTCGAACCGCGTGACACAGCAGATAGGCGTGGTGGTTCGGAAGTAGAAAAGAAACAGTCTCAATCGGGTGACACAAGAACTGGAGCGGTGGAAGTGGCATGGTTAAAGGCTGAGAACAGGAGCTTACAGAATTTAGTGAGCGACACGAGGGTTGAGCTGTACCCTACCCCACCCCCTGAAATTGAGCTACCAGAGGCTGCTGACCTATTAAATAGACTGAAAGCCAAGCGCAAGAAATCAGCGGCAACACTCGCAGATATTGAGGCAATTTTGGAGATGATTGAAGGATAGTTGCACGGCTCTCCTGGCTCAAACCGATGATTGCAAGCGGCGTTGCACTTAATCCTGGCGAGCGTTGTATTT
>NZ_JAUBTQ010000125.1:0-4821 GCF_036702515.1 Microcoleus sp. BROC3 | reverse complement strand
GCAGTCTGTCCCCGCCATTTGGAGGGGGCTATTTTAACTATCTAAAACCACCGGAATTGGTGAGGTCAGACTTAAACTGAAGCCAATACTATCATTTTATAACGTAATAAAAGCCAGCGTTTATGAAGAAAAAATCCTCAATACCAGATGCACTTCTGGCTATAGATTTTGGAGGCTTATCTACTAGAGTTTTCTGCCAAAGCTCGCAAGCAGGCAGTAAAGCAAACTCCTTTGTAATGGAATCGCAGGTGGGGCCAGTGAGCCAAGACATAGCCAATTGTTTCACACAACCCAACCTCGCATCAGCATCTCCCGAAAATATTGCTTGGGTGGCAATTGGTAATGAATGCCGAGCCGTTGGCTACCTAGCAGCAGCGCAATTCAATGCTCACATCGGTTTGGCGGGACTGAAGTACAGTAGCGCTTTGTACAAAGCTCTAGCAGCTTTGTGGGTAGTGTCGCGGAAGTTAGATTTAGGCAGTCAATTTAGCGCTGCGATCTCCGTTTTCTTGCCCCCAGGCGAATTTAATGACTCCAAGCAATTTTTTGAGCTATTAAGTCAATACTCTGCTTCATTTGAAACACCCACCGGCAAGCTATCCGTCACCCTGGACAAAACCCAAGCTTTGCAAGAAGGCGGCGGCATTGCTTTGATCCACAACAGTAATTTAGGTTCAGCCTTCAAGCAGCGGGTAACTGCCTTTGTTATGGTAGGATTTCGCAATGCTTCGGTAATAGTTTCGGCACGCGGTGCTGTCGGTAAGGGCAAAACTTCAGACTTAGGAATGGTAAGGTTGGTGGATCTAGTTCAAGAGCGAACCTCTAACTACGATGCTTCCCGTTTGGCTTTATCAATCGCTCAAGCGGGCGTAAGCTACAACCGCCCTTACTTTTACCGAATTGCTCGGAATCGAGAGGAAACAGCTAAAGATCGAGAAGTTGACCAATTGATTGAAGCAGTCAAGCTGTCTCGCTTCGACTACGCTCGAATGCTATCTCATTGGATTAATGAAGTGCTGCCGCCCGATTTAGATGAAATTGTATTTTGCGGGGGTACTTCTGAATATATGAAGCCAGAACTGCGAAATCAGTTTTCTCATTATTCGCTATCTTGGCACGCAGGTATAACAGTGCCAAAAACGCTCGATCCTGATGGTTTAGGTTGCCGCATAGCTGATGTTTACGGACTATTTTCTTACTTCAAATCTCAGTTTGAGGTACTGAGGCAAAGGTCTGTTGCGGCAACTTCTCAGAGGGCAGAAGATACAACTTCCCGTTCAGGAGATGCTCCAGTCCCCACGACTGATATACAGAGTGTAAAAGAATGTGCTGAACAATCTACCAAGCCAAAATCTGAACAATCTACCAAGCCAAAATCTGAACAACCTACTCACCCAAAATCCGAGCCACCTACTAAATTAAAACTTGAGCAATTTACTCACGCTAAATCGGAGCAATCTACTGAACAAAAAATTGAGCAATCTACTGAACAAAAGACTGAAGATATTACTGAACAAAAAATTATTGAGGAACCCGCTGAACAAAAAATTGAGGAACCCACTGAACAAAACACTGAAGATATTACTGAACAAAACACTGAAATTTGCGCTCAACAAAAGGCTGATTCAAGTATCAAAGATACCTGCTTAGATGATTCTAATAAATTGAGTGATGAGTCGTCGTCGAATACAGAACATTCATTAGAGGAATCAGAAACAAACTTAGATGCAGCTCTCTTATTGGGAGGGCCCTACCGAGGTGCTGGGAAGAAGGTGAGGAATTATGCCTAGAAAACGTTACAAGGAATTTTGCTGGCGCTGTCAAGTTTTGCCAGATTCCGAAGACGCTATCTTGCTGTCTTACCTGCAAAATCATCCTTTTTTTAGTTTCAAGGAAACGATTTTACCTCTAATCAAAGCGCGGTGGCTGTTAGCATCTTTACGCAATAGCGGTAGTCATTCTAGTACAGACTTAGAGTATTTGAGGCGAGAAAGCATTAATTTTTTGCTCAGGCAGATAGATGAAGTTTGCCGAGATGCGGGATTTAACTGTACCGAGTTAGGAGTAATTGCCCCTGGTATTTCTTCGGGTTTAATTCCTTTAGCTACTTTCCCTCACTTATCGAATTCAAGTGCATCTATTGCTGCAGAATTAACTGCCCCTGAGAGTTCAACTCCAGCAAGTTTGCCCGAAGAAAAAGAACCAGAGGAATTTGCGGGAGAAGTTGAGTTTGAAAACAGCGCATTTAACTTAGCTGGTTTCGATCCGGCAATGGTCGGACCTAGCTTTAGTTAAAAATTATTAAGTTTTGAATAGACATCCAGCAAGGAGGAATGAAATGACTAACATGATTCACTTGGTTGACGGCGAGAAAGGTGGCGTTGGAAAGTCGATGCTAACTCGGATTCTGGTTGAATTCAATCAGAAGTATGAACTGCTGTACACGTTAATTGATGGTGATTTTCAAAATCCTGACGTGCAGCAGCGCTATCCTGAACACAATGCAAAAATCGTAGCTTTAGTTGAGGATGAAGAGAAGTTTTTCGATATCGATATTATTTTTGAAACAGCAGTAGAAACTCCTGTTATTGTCAATTTACCCGCTCGGGTTTACGGCATTATCAACAAATGGATTGACGAAGCTAATTTAACCTCTCCTGATTTTAAAGAGCAGTCAGGAGTTGATGTATGCAAGTGGTTTATTTGCGGTGGCACGACGGACAGCATTGAAATGTTTATTGACTCTTTCAACTACTTTGAAGGTCAGCTCAATCACATTTTTGTCCGCAATTTTGGAGTTTGCAAAGATTGGTCGCACGTACAAAGCCATAAGGAAATGAACAAGCTCATTAATAATTACCGAATTCCTGTCGTAGATTTGCCCGCTCTGAGTGCAAGAGAGCGCAAGTTTATTGATACGAAGCGGTTGTCATTTTCTCAAGCAATGAAACACTCTGAATTCTTCTTGATTAGTCAGCAGCGATTGCATACTTTTCTGGAAGACTGTTTCCGTCTGATAGAAGATGTAGGCTTGTTTAACAACGCGCCTAATCGCAATAAAAAAGAAGTCATTGTGCCCTATGAACGAAAAAAAAATGAGGAAATGCCAATAGAAAATGAGCCCCAAAATGAGTAACAAAATAAGCAACAGGTTGTAAAGTCTCAAGAGGCTATAATTTGTAAAAAAGGTATCGTAAGCTTTTAAGAATCTAAATTAAGGCTTACGCACAGACTCTACTGATAGGGTGTGCCGAAACCAGCCCGCTGGCTGAGTGCAATCAACGCAGTTGTGTTATCCCAGGCGTTGGTTCTTAGCAATAAACAACGTTTATTGCGTTTAAATTCTGAAAATAAGAAGATTGATCGATCGCCCGCTAAGAGATTTCGAGGGTTTCAAGAACTTCTTCACCACTGGGCCAGCGGGCTGGGTGTGCCGAAACGCATCTTACTACTACAGGTAGTGTCTAAACCGATAATTTACGTCCAGGAATGTAAATTTTACAGTCGATGTGTAATGAACTCGTTATGGGAGGGAAAAAATGTGAATTCAGACTATAAGACAATACGCTTGGGTTAGCGCTTTCAGACGAATTTCATTTCAATAATTTTTGGGAGATAGAGACTTGTGAAAGGAAGTCAGATTGTTGTTATCCCAAGCCTATTAGACTAGAGAATGCGCGATGCAGAACAGCATAAAGATTTGGATTTTAATTAGCTAGGAGGTTAAATGTCCGATCGACTTTTAGAAGAACTTTCCGAAGTTGACTCTCAAGAGTTGGGCGAGATATTGGAAACGCCAAGGGAACAGGGCAGACTTAATAATACCAAAAATAATTCCATACAATCCGCTGAAAATTCGCAAAATTTGCCCGATTCTCCAGATACATTCCCAGAAGATGCAGTAGAAGAAAAGTTGAAATCAGATGGGAGTAAGCTAAATGAAGAGGAGTTTTGGGAACTCATAGACGATGATTCGAGGGAAAGAGAAGCTCTGAACAGACATCCTTTATCTGCCCCTCCCATGTACGAGAGAGATACTGAGTCACTAATCAGCCAGGTACTCAAGGGCAAAGACTCCAAATTTCGCTCTCATGTCATTCAGACAGCTTACCGATATGGTCTCAATAAAAATGACCCGCTTTTTATCGTATTGCTGGCTACAGGTCAACTCGAACTGCTGTTAGAAAAAAAACCGCAAGAGATTGACCAGTTTTTCAAGAATTGGCAATCTCAATGGCAAGGTGATTTGAAAGATTCTCAAGCTGTCATCTCTCAAGAACTGGAACAAGTTCGCCAGCTTACTGAAAATTGGGAAAAAGAAAGCAGAGAGTTTTTAGAACGGCAGGGAAAAGCGGCTGTTAAGGTGCAACATCGCCACATTTCCAACTCAGTTTACACCCTAGTGCGACAAGCAGCTTTAGAGAAAGTTGCTCACGATATTTGGTCGGTGATTTTTGGGAGCGGTGTGGTGTTAGGGGCAATGGCGATCGGCGCGTTTATCGGGCTAGCGCTGCCCCGGTTCATTCCAGCGCCTGAACTCGACCCAAAAGGGCCACGCCAGCTCACTTTAGAACAAGCCGTAGCCCTCGAATGGGGGCTGAGCAAAGAGGGTCAGTTTGCTCGCAAGAACGCGGATACAATTCAGTGGGCAACAAGCAATGAAGGGAAATATGCTCGCCAATTTATGAGCTGGAATCAAGCTTTGTTGAGCGAGAAAGGTGGCAAAAAACTGTGTGAAACTGAGATAAATCGATTGGGGGTGACGCTGACATTAGAGGGTAAACCTGCACAAAAAGGATTTTGTACTTTGTGGATTCGCTC
>NZ_JAUBTQ010000124.1:0-5073 GCF_036702515.1 Microcoleus sp. BROC3 | reverse complement strand
TGGGCTTCAGCTTCTAATCTGGTACGCCGGACTCCTCATTGATTAGATAAAGTTATCACCACAAGTTCTCAAGAGCCCTGTGGGACACATAGATTCCTTTCAATTCTTGTAAGTCTCGTGCAGTATTTGCATAGGATATGTTGGCACTCAATAGCAGGCAGCATTTTTCTAGGTGCGGACTTAGTCTGGTTCCTTTCTTCAGCCCTAGTTTTTGGCTTTGCTTTTCTCTCACCTGCCATTTACCCATACAGGTTTGAATCTCTCTTGCTCTGCCCGCCTCTGTTTTGCTGCTGGTGCTTAAAAAAAATTCCAATCTTGGGAGCAACTTCTTTGAGCACATGATCTCTGACTGCTAATTCAATACTACCAAAGTCTTTTAACTGCTCTTCGGGTCAGGGTAAACGCATCTTAACTTGAACCCAAAATATGCTACAGTTAAAGGCGACTAATTTTCCATGTAGTTTTTTGTAGTTGATTGGTGCTATCAATGGCAAGAGGTTTTAGTAAATCTGTAACTTCGCAACAAAAACAAAAAGATTCATTGCCTTCAATGAATCTTTTAAATACCAGTTTTTTAGAGCATTTTGCCAACTTGAAAGACCCAAGAATAGAAAGAAGTAAAGAACACTTACTTAAAGATATTAGATCGATTGCGATTCTAGCTGTCCTCAGCGGTGCCGACGGATGGGTGGCAATAGAAGACTATGGTAATGCCAAATATGAATGGTTAAAAAGCTTTCTAGAATTACCGAATGGTATACCATCTCATGACACATTTAGTCGGGTATTTGCCCGAATTGAACCACAACAGTTTCAAGAATGTTTTTTGAGTTGGGTAAATGCCATAGTCTGGGAATTAGAACTAAACGCGATCGCCCTTCATTGATGGCAAAACAATGAAACAATCTTATGACCGAAATGACCAGCAAAAAGCGCTACATATAGTTACAGCCTGGTCTTCATCTCATCAATTGGTTTTAGGACAAAAGAAAGTCCATAAAAAATCTAACGAGCTGACAGCCATCCCGGAATTAATAGAAATGTTAGAAATTGCCGGAAGTGTAATAACCATCGATGCTATGGGATGTCAAAAAAATATAATATCTCTGAGTGTCAAGAAAAAAGGAGATTATGTTTTAGCCTTAAAAGGCAATCAAAAACTCCTCTGTAAAGCCGTAAAATAGTGGTTTGAAGTAGCTAAAAAAGCCGATTCTTTAGACAAAAAGTATGATTATTATGAACGAGTAGAATCCGGACATCATCGAGTGGAAAAAAGACAAGTCTGGACTGTGGATGTATCCGAGTTACCCCCTCTGCATAATCAAGAATTATGGACGGGATTAAAAACAGTTGTCATGATACTTAGTGAACGACGATTGTGGAATAAAACCACCACGGAAGCTCGTTTTTACTTGAGTAGTTTAAGCAGTAATGCTGAGAGAATTGCTGGGGCTATCCGCAGTCACTGGGGCATTGAAAATAGCTTACATTGGACGCTAGATGTTACATTTTATGAAGATGAAAGCCGGATTCGGAAACAGAACTCTCCCGAAAATTTTGCACTTCAATCGGAGGCTAGCAATAAATTTACTGAAACAAGAGAAAACTTCTAAACAAAGTCTAAAAATGAAACGGTATCGAGCGGCAATGGACAATAATTATTTAGTGAAAATTTTAAACTCGGCTAGTTAATACTCGAAATCTAATAGCAATATAAGAATAAGAAGAAAAATTCTCCGGCTTTAAGAAGTTCAGAAAATCTTAAGGGTCTGATTTAATCTGCTTAAATGGGGTTAGAATTAATGATTTTTAGAAAGTTTTTTTAGTTATTTAACAATGCACAAAATCATGGTTTTGTCAAATTAACTTAGATGCGTTTACCCTGCTCTTCGGGTTTATTTTTGAATAAGATTGTGGCGACGCCTTGCAAATACTCTTCTAATTTTCTGCTTTCTGCTTCTGTCATTATCTTTTTGTTTGCTTACTACCTCTCTATTATGTCACATTTTTGTTCAAGGTATTTATACTCATTGCATAACTGAGATGCTCCCATAGCACTCGCCTACAGTAGTGCGATCGTGCAAGGAACAACCCTGAAAATGAAAACAGTCAAAAAGTATATTGTTCGCCCTCAAGAGTCCAAAAGAAAGTATGCAAGACGGAGTACATGGGGTAGTGGTAATGATAGCCAATACTGGCTAACATACCTGGACAAATACTCCGAAGCAATTCAAGAGTTAATGACATTAACTCCTCAAAAGCGCTATTTTTACCAACAGGGGATGAGGGCTATAAGTCAGATTCAGTCTAGCTCCTAGCCATCCTTGTCACCCCCCCAGCAAAGCCAGCCAAAATTTTTGTTAAATAGTGGTGTGAAGATAAAACAAGAATTGGCTTTAAAACGATTGAAATGAAAAGAATTACAGCTTTGGCAGTTAAACCAATTGGTAAAGTTCAAGGGAATTTTAAAGCCTACTATTTAGGGCTTGCTGAATAATCGAGTGCATATTGCGTCGCGAAAGGTTTCGAGCGCGCGATCGAGAATAAAGTGCAAGATAAACAGGTAAAATAGGTCAAAACCCGTACATCACCACCTGCGATCACGTACAAAAAAGCTGAGCTTGCCTCCAGCCCCCCATCCGAGTTTGAACTGCCTTTCGGAGGAAGGTTGTCTGCTGAAAACCGTTGGGTAAAAATGGGCGAATTAATCCCGTGGTCAGAATTTGAATCAGAATATGCTGAAAACTTCCCCACAGAAAAGGGCTTAAGGGCCAAATCCTTTCGGATGGCATTGGGGGCATTAATTATTAAATAAAAATTGGGAATTAGCGCTCGCGAAACGGTAGAACAAATCCGGGAAAACCCCTATCTACAATACTTTATTGGTCAATCTAGCTACAGTAACGAGCTACCCTTTGACTCATCTCTATTAGTTCATTTTCGCCAAAGAATTAGTCCGAACCTAATTAATAAAGTCAACGAACGAATGGTTAAAAAAATCCGTTTTATCACGCCAGTCAAACCCGAAAAAAAAAAGGATTCGGACGCCAAAAATGAGTCACCCAATCAAGGAATATTAATCATAGATGCGACCTCGGCCCCAGCCGATATTAGTTATCTGACCGACTTAGGACTATTAAACAGAGCCAGAGTTCACACAGAAAAAATCATAGATATCCTGTATAAACAGCTCAAAGGTCAAATCCAGAAAAAACCAAGAACCTACCGTAATCTCGCCCGAAAAGATTACTTATTAATAGCCAAACAAAGAAGACCCTCCCGTAAAAAAAAAGACAGGCAATTAAAAAACAACTTCAATATATCAAAAGAAACCTCGCTCATGTTGAACAGCTAATCGAGTCAGGTGCGACCCTCGAACGCCTGAACAAAAAGTAATATAAAACCTTGCTAGTCCTCACAGAGGTCGGTCGCCAACAGCAATGGTTATTTGATAACAATAAACAGAGCATTGAGGATAGAATAGTAAGTTTAAGCCAACCCCATATCCGTCCCATAGTCAGAGGAAAAGCCGGAAAAAGCGTAGAGAGGCGAGCCAAACTATCAGCCAGTTGTTTTGAAGGATATGTATTTTTAGACCGGATGAGCTGGGATAACTTTAACGAATCAGGGGACTTAAAAGCACAAGTAGAAGCATATCATAGGTTCACAGGATATTATCCAGAGTCCGTTCATGCAGATCGCATTTATCGAACAAGATCAAACCGAGCTTGGTGCAAAGAAAGAGGAATTAGAATCAGTGGACCGCCCTTGGGAAGACCCCCAGCAACCCTCAGTAAATCAAAAAAGAAGCAAGCTAAAGAAGATGAGAGGATTCGTCAGGCAATTGAGGGCAAATTTGGGCAAGGCAAACGAAGATTTGGCCTGAATCTGGTAATGACAAAACTTGACAATACCTCGCAAACAGCCATTGCGATTACTTTTTTAGTAATGAACCTTTCTACCTGGTGGCGCCGGGTTTTTTGTGTGTTTTTATGCCGTTCGGGGAAAGCAATGCCTGTTTTTGGGTTTAACATAATCTACACTTATGTTTTACTCAGATTGAAGCCGGAAAAACTCATATTTAACTCTGGTTGAATATCGATCGCTTCTGTTATTGGGAAAGCGATCGATTATTCAGCAAGCCCTACATAATGCAAGAAGCCAGAAGAGAGGAAACACCCATGACTCGGGCAATGCCAGCAAGAGAAATCCGTTCAAGCAGAAGCAACTCAATTTTTGCTAAGGTGTCGGTGTTTTTGGGTTGCAACTTAGGATTTTCCACAAACTGGCGACCACAGTCACGACATTTATGGTGAAAGTTTTCCGCGACGAGTCATACCATTTTTCATCACATCGTCAGAACCACAAGTGGGACAAATCAGATAGGGTTTCATCTTGAGACTCCTCAAAAGATTGGCATAGAGCTATTATCCTCTATCCTTTACATAAAAGCACTACCAAAGTGGGAATAAGAATTAAAGAAACCCTAAGCCCAGGACAAGTAATGAAAGCAATGATTTTGAACGGACTGGGATTTTTGAGTGCCCCAATCTACCTATTCGACAGGTTTTTTGTCGGAAAAGCAACAGAACATTTGATTGGAAAGGGAGTGACCGCCGAACAATTAAATGATGATAGAATTGGGAGATCTTTAGACAAATATCATCGAGCTGGAACGACAAAGTTATTCACAGCAATTGCCATGAAAGCAGCGCTGAAACTTCAAGTATCAATAAAAAGCGTTCACCTAGATAGCAGTTCAATATCAGTAGAAGGAGCATACAAAAACTGTCAGGGAAAGAGCCAGGAAGTTGATACAGAATCTGAAGATAAAGAATCAGAAATGAAAACCATAAAAATCGTTCATGGCTATTCAAGAGAGCGAAGACCAGACCTCAAACAATTTATCATTGATACGATTGTAAGTGGAGATGGAGACGCAGGGCTATTTCATTCTGATCGAAAGGCTGATATGACATTGGATTGATTCTCACCGGAAAGGCCCGTCTACGATGTCTCAACTTGCTCAAAAGTCGAAGCTTTTACAGCCCTGCCTGATACGCGGCGTACCGC
>NZ_JAUBTQ010000123.1:0-5159 GCF_036702515.1 Microcoleus sp. BROC3 | reverse complement strand
TTGAGCTAACATTCTCATGAAACTCATGCTCGATCGAACCCTCAATCGATTTATGAATGATTTGCGATCGCTATATTACTTCAGAAAGAAAACTCCGATTATTTGTGTGGAGCAGAAATAAATTCAATTACGAGTATCTGCAAAAAAGAGTTTATCGCTCGCCCGCCCAAATTAATTTTTCTACTTTCCGATACAGAAGATGGTAAAACAACAGGCGAGATTCTTAAGTTGTATTATGAAAATTCAGGTAATTCTCTGAAGCTCGATCAAAAAGTTGAAGTTCGAGTGCTTGAAGGATTGCGCGATGACGACGTTAAGAAATTTAAGCAACAAGGACTTAAAAATCTCGTCCGCGAGATTAGCACAGAAGTAAGAAACTTTTCTCCGGAAGCAATTGCGATCAATGCTACTGGCGGATATAAAGCACAAATTTCGTTTGCTGGCATGATCGGACAAGCGTTGGAAATTCCCGTTTACTACTTATTTGAGAAGTTTTCAGAAGTAATTGAGCTACCTCCACAACCAGTTTCTCTTGACCTTGCTTTTTGGCTCAATAACTATCAATTATTTTCCGAGCTTGAATCAGCACAAACCATTGAGAAGTCAAAAGTTGAAGCAAGTCTGAAAAGTAAGTATATGGAGTCACTCATTGACGAGGAACCTATTGGCAATGAAACAGCAGTCAGTCTCTCGGCAATGGGAGTCCTATTTAATGAACGTTCCCGATTGCAATTTGCTAAGCAAGAAACTACTATTCTCTCCCTAATCCCTCAAGATGATACTGACCCCAACAAGAAACCGATTAATCTGAGAGACGATCATGGTAAAGATGTATTGCAAGCATTTGCCGAGAAAATCCGTCGATCGACTTATGTAAAAAAAATTATCAATTCTTTACCCTTTAATCCAAAATGTCCTAATCCTATTTTGCGGGCGCATCCCAATGGCATTGTCGAGTTTGTTCTAACTTGGACAGATAAAGGACTAGGGTTGTGCATTCAAACAACGGGGCGAAATCAAGCGGAAACAAATAGTATTGCTTTACATCTGGAAAAAGAGTTTTCTCAATAATTAGGATTAACCATGTTTGACAAATTCAAAAATCGACTGGAAATCACAGGAACACTGACCACCGTAACAGCATTACGCATTAGTAAAGGTCGATCGACCGAAGCGATAGGCTCCGATTTACCTGTAATCAAAGATGCTTTGGGTAGACCTTTGATTCCCGGTTCGAGTTTTAAAGGTGCGCTGCGATCGCGCCTCGAAAGCTTCCTCCGAGGTATCGACCCAAATTTAGCTGCTAATCCTGCTATAGAAGCAGAATGGTCAATTACAAATGAACGCTTGAATGGCCACAATGGAATAAAAAAAGAGGTGGAAGAGGAACTGAAGCAGTACCCAGAAAAAGAACAGAGTGCTAAAAGAGATAGTCTTTTAACCGAAAAGATTATTAATGAAACTGACCTAGCTTCTCTCCTTTTTGGTTCTCCATGGATAGCCAGCAAATTTCAAGTGCGCGACTTAACCGTACAATCCGATGCGTGGTTCGGACAATATCAAGAACGAGATGGAGTAGCCATTGACAGAGACACAGAAACCGCCGCAGATGGCAAACTCTACGACTACCAAGTTGTCCCCGCCGCAACTCCCTTTGATTTTAAAGCAGTAGTTGAAAATGCTCAGGATTGGGAATTGGGTTTATTAATGATTGGTTTGCATCAATTTGAAACCGAACAAATACCTCTAGGAGGCGGGCGATCGCGCGGTTTAGGAGTCGTTAAACTAGAAATTGATAAGATGCGCTGGATTGATGTCGAAGACCATCCCGAATTTTTGTTAGAATACTTAAAAAAGTTAGTCATGGGAGATGAAACAGCTTATGAAGATGCGGCAGATTATAAAGATGAGTGGGTACAAAAGCTGATCGATCGACTGACTCGTAAAGAAACTAAACTATCTGAAACTCAAACTCAGGCACAGTGAGGGAAATAGGGCTTTTAGCAATTACAAAACGCTCTGTATAGACTTTTGCTGCTGTCAATTATGTATTTCAAGAGTGTGAATTGCAGCTAAGTGCTTTAGTAGCTGCTTAATTTTTTCAATTTGTGTCAATCTAATTTAACTATGCACAAACGATTTGTCAACCACTGTACAATTGACTTAACTCTCATTCCCGACGGCCCAATTCTCATCAAATCCGGTAAAGAAGGAGCAGATCCAACTAAACCAGATATGGAATTTGTCGAGACTTACCATGCAGGAGGAAAGTCAATCTATCTACCGGGAAGCAGTTTAAAAGGTGCTATTCGCGCTCATGCTGAGAGAATTGTCAGGACAGTAGGTACAGACAAACGTCCTACTAATGGAGATTCTTTATGGGCAAGCAATCCTCTTAATCGGGATGAATTAAAGTATCTTGATAGTATCTCTGATTCCCAAGATATTTATCGGTTATCTTCTTTTACAGACCAAATGTTTGGAAATACTTCAATTGCTAGCAGAGTTAGAATCCAAGATGCTCACCCAATTGATAAGAAACAGCTCAAAATTCAAGAACGCAATGGAGTCGCTATCGATCGCGTTTTCGGTTCCGTAGCCGTCGGGCCCTTTAACTACCAAGTCTGCACCGCCGGAGAATTTCGCACTAAAATACATCTCAAAAACTTTTCCTTAGCACAATTAGGCTTGATTGGCTTAGTTTTGCGAGACTTAAATGATGGTTGGTTTGGAATCGGTTTTGCCAAATCTCGCGGTTTGGGGACAGTGACAGTCAAATATAACGAAGCCGTAGTTCAATATCCCGGTTGTCAATTAGATCGAGATAATCGCCAAATTCAACAAATACTCAAACCCGGTCGATGGGGACAGGCTTTTTTGCTGGGTGCAGGAGAATTTTTAGATACTGAAGAAGCCGCAAATTATGGCTTTTCTAAACCCGATCGCGAACAAACCCCTATTCCTGCTGAACCGATGGATTTAGGTTTTGGAGTGCAGCTAAAATGGCAAGGTGACGGTGAGACTGGTGTGCCCAATTTATTTAAATGTGCAGTTCGTGGTTGGAGTGAATTTTTAAGAGGGGCCGCAGCATGACAGGATATGTTGGTTTTAAACAAGTTTCATCATCAGCAGAACTTAAGAATTTGCTAGACAAATTAGCAACTGAGAAAAGTTATTATTTTGTGCGATCGCCCCACGCCGTCAGCGGCATTTGCATGAAATTGCCCGAAGAGTTTTTCCCCGGTTTTGAAGGGCAAATGTTTAATGCCGATCGCGAATTTCGCTGGAAAAAGCAGGGAAGTGCATATCAAGCGTTAATGCTGAGTCGAGTTGAAGCCGATTTAGAAGGATTTGAGCCGATCGATAAAGATTGCGAGTGGCAAATTTGCGATCGCGCGGCTTACTTTCACCGCCTTGACGAACCCAAATTCCCTAAAACTTTTGTCTATAAAGGAGAAAAGAATGAAAAGATTGTCTCTAACAATATTAGCATAGGTCAGCGATACTTTCAAGAAAAAAGAACTGCTACCGTTCATTTTGTCGCCCTCACCGTCAGGAGTAAAAATGACTAATAATCCCCGGCCCAAACCCCGACGTTCTACACCGCAGCCAAGTAGTCCGGTTTCTGATAATAATCCCGCTGAAACTGGAGAATCTAAACCTTATAAATTAATTAGTTTCCCCAAGGAAAGTTTCCCCAACGAACGACCCACAAAAAATCCTCCGGCCGGACATCACCAATATTTCGGCGATCGCCTGCACGGAACTTTGTTTCTAACTTTGAAAGTACAGACTACTTTGCACGTCTCTACAGGCGTAGTTGTCATGGGTAGCGACATAGGCAGTCGCGTCCCTTTAATCAAAACAATGGTTCAAAATATTGACCAAAAGTTATCAATTCAAGGCAGTTCCCTCAAAGGCTGCATCCGGTCAGCCTACGAAGCCATTACTAACAGCACTTTAGCAGTAATTACATCAAGATACAGAGATAAAATTCCGCAAGAACGCTTGCCATGTAAAAATAAACAAGAACTCTGTCCGGCAAGTCAAGTATTCGGTGCCTTAGATTGGCAAGGGCTAATTGAATTCAGCGATGCTAAATGCGAAAATACGGGCTTTGCTACGGGATTTATGCCATCTTTATATCGTCCCCGTCCCGATCAAAGAGGAGCATATTTTGACGCAAGAGGCAACGTAGCAGGGCGCAAATTTTACTATCACACAATTCGGGCGATCGACAAAGGTCAAAATCAAGGAATTACCGTTCAGCAAGCGGCTAAAGAGTATACTTTCAAAACACAGATACAATTCAAAAACTTAACACCAGCAGAGTTAGGAACGCTTTTGATTGTGTTGGGGCAAGATCCCAAATATCCGATCGCCCTCAAGGTAGGCGGCGGGAAGCCGATCGGCATGGGAACAATGACTGTGGAGGTAACAGCGGCAAGGGTGTTGCAGAACAAGGGAGATTTGCGCGATCGCTATTCCTCCTACAAGCCTCCCGAATCTGACAGCATGACTGGCACAAAATTGCAACAATTTATGCAAAAAAATATTCAAGCTGCTCATTCTAGCTTAGTGCAAGCAACTCAATTGCAACAACTAGCTGAAGTGTTGAAATATCCGACCGAGCGCCAACCTAAAGAGGGGATGTATTAAAAATGTCTAATACTGAATTAATGACAGAAGCTTTGACCGAAAACCAGTGGGAAATTGCCCACGCCATCGCCAAAAATTTAGCAGAAGAACAATTGAAAGTCAATCAAGAAATTGGTAAAAATTCAGATGGTATCGCTACTGAGTTTAAAAAAATTGTTACTTATCTTTATGCAAATGTTCATCACTCTGATGCCAGTTCTATTTTTTTCAAATACCTAAATTTTCTAGTGGGATACGGTAAAGAGGTTGGACACAGCAATCAAACTAATCGCTACTATCGTGCTATTAAAAACGCTTGCAATCAATACCTTGACGAGACTGAAATGAATCCTTCTATCATGCTGCTAATTGTAGGTTGGGCAGTACGTCTAATAGGGTATTATAAGCAGGAAAACCCTATGGTAGAAACTGCTGCTACAAAAAATATAGCGAGCGCAAATGATTTGTAAATCATCGAGCGTGTATAATGAGAGATGTAAATCTAAGTAGAAGTTGAGATG
>NZ_JAUBTQ010000122.1:0-5554 GCF_036702515.1 Microcoleus sp. BROC3 | reverse complement strand
TCGGGAGTTGAGCCCTTAACGGGGCTCAACTCCCGAAACCAAGCGGGGGAAGGGATTGGAATTATTGGAGATGTCTATAGTATGGTCACTCGGAACGAAGTAACCCCTCGTATGCTCTTTTGGTGGTCGAATACCAGGAGTAGGTGCTAACCGGATGCTGCGGGGTGGTGGGATTGAGTCAAAAGCAAACGCCTTGCTGTAATGGCAGGGATAGGCTGACAGACTCACGGTGATAAGGAAGGAATAGTGTCAAGTAGCAGTACATATGTCTAATACGCTGAACAATCAGACGGTGGAATGGAACCAGACGAACTGGCGAAAGCTGGAACGCCGAGTTTATAAGCTGCAAAAGAGAATATTCCGAGCCTCTAGTCGTGGTGATTTGGCAGCAGTTCGCAGACTCCAAAAGACTTTGATGAGGTCTTGGTCAGGAAGAATGCTGGCGGTGCGTCGCGTGACTCAGGATAACCAGGGCAAGAAAACAGCCGGAGTAGACGGAATTAAATCACTATCGCCCGTCCAAAGGCTAGCACTGGTGAAAAATCTTGGTCTAAAGGGGAAGTCCAAACCTACTCGTCGGGTATGGATAGACAAACCAGGAACAGACGAAAAGCGTCCTCTTGGCATTCCCACGATGTACGACAGAGCTACTCAAGCGCTGGTCAAACTAGCGCTTGAGCCGGAATGGGAGGCTCAATTTGAACCCAACTCCTATGGATTCCGACCAGGACGCTCATGCCTTGATGCCAAAGAAGCAATCTTCAATGCAATTAGGTATAAAGCCAAATATGTGCTGGATGCTGACATTGCTAAGTGCTTCGACCGTATCAATCACGGGGAACTACTCAAAAAACTTAATACATACCCGACCTTACGCCGCCAGATTAAGGCATGGCTCAAGTCAGGCGTGATGGATGGAAAAACACTGTTCCCCACATCTGAGGGTACGCCACAAGGAGGGGTCATTTCCCCACTACTTGCTAACATAGCCCTCCACGGGATGGAAGAACGGATAAAACAGGTAGCAGATACGCTACCAACCAGAAGTGGTCATGGTAAGCGAGAAAATCGCTCATCCTTAAGACTAATCCGGTACGCCGATGACTTCGTGATACTGCACGAAGACATAACCGTAGTCCAAAGGTGTAAAGAGATAATCTCTGAGTGGTTAAATGGCATGGGACTTGAACTGAAACCAAGTAAAACACGCCTCGCCCACACTTTGTACGAACATGAAGGGCAAAGCGCGGGGTTTAACTTCCTTGGCTTTAACGTCAGGCAGTACCCAACTGGAAAATATAACACGGGTTATAACGGACATAGGGAAAAACTTGGATTCAAGACACTCATTAAACCCAGCAAAGAAAAAGTAAAGGTACACTACGACCACATAGCTGAAGTAATACAACAGCATAAAACAGCTCCTCAAGCTGCGCTGATAGACCATTTGAACCCAATCATCAGAGGGTGGGCTAACTATTACAGCACAGTGGTCAGCAAAGAGACATTCTCTACGCTAGATAGAACGGTGTACTGCAAACTAAAAAGTTGGGCAAAACACCGCCACCCCGGTAAATCGGGAGAATGGGTAGCCAATAAATATTGGCAATCCATAGGCGGTGACAACTGGGTATTCGCAACCAGGCAGGAAGGGAAGAATCCTCTGCGGTTACTAAAGCATCAAGAGACACCTATTGTCCTTTATGTGAAAG
Organism: Microcoleus sp. BROC3; assembly: GCF_036702515.1. NCBI lineage: Bacteria > Bacillati > Cyanobacteriota > Cyanophyceae > Oscillatoriales > Microcoleaceae > Microcoleus > Microcoleus sp. BROC3. The sequence goes on along the minus strand of NZ_JAUBTQ010000122.1, from coordinate 3,842 downwards.
TTAAAGGCGACGCTAGTCCTTATAATGGCAACCTAGTTTATTGGAGTTCAAGAATGGGTAAAAACCCCGAAGTTCCTAAGACAGTGGCAACACTTCTGAAGCGACAGAAAGGGAAATGTAACCACTGTGAATTGCACTTTTCCAACGAATCGGTGATGGAAGTAGACCACATCATTCCTAAGTCAAAAGGCGGAAAGAATGAGTACAAAAACCTACAACTACTACACCGTCATTGCCACGATGAAAAGACTGCCAACGATGAAAGTCTCGGCAACAAATCTGGCTGTAATAGTGCCAAGCCTAAGCCCGTCAAATCGGGCAACAGAGGTACTCATGACAAGAGCCTTATTACTGAGGAGCCGTGTGAGGTGAAAGTCTCAAGCACGGTTTTGAAGACGAGCGGGACTCGTGAGGGTCTCGCTTAGTTTAACCGGGCGCAGAGGGATTGTCAGACTAGCAACGGTTAGCAGAACCCGATGAAGCGTCAAGAATCACCGCTCATAAGAAGCCGGTGAGTATTTCAAATAACGCATCTCAAGAGCTAATCTCAAAGTTAGTTCTTTACCGCAATTGCTCATGGGTAGCCAATCTACAGCCAAAACTATCTTTCTCCTCGCCTCTATGGCGGGCTGGCTTATCGTTGGTGCATCTTTGATGTATCTTTTTCCGGTCGTCGCAGATTGGTTAATATCCGACGCTCGCACCCATCTATGGATGCAGACCCTCAGCCGTAGCGGTTACAATCCTATGCTGGCTTGGGTAGGAGGAGGCATCACTCTGGTTATTACCGTGTCGGGGTATATCCTCTGGCATCAGAGGTTTGAAGGCAAGATTTAGAGCGATGGTCACAGATTGATTTTGGAGCGATCGAGTTCTGAGTTCAAAGAAGTGTGGGAGGCCTTTGCGGTGAGGCGTAAAAAAAGCCTGCCAAGACGACTATCAGAATTTTAGATATTTATGAGTGCTGGTTTGATATACAGTGCTTACTTTTGGGAAAACAGCGAGTGCTATATTTCTGAAAGTTTGGGCTGCTGTAAAGCAAGATAGTATTAATGAATCTGAATTGGCAACAGTTATTAAATTCTCAGTGATTTAGTCTTTAAGTTTCTGCTAGATTGCCTTGAGGTCTTAATAAGAGCATGGATAGTAGAGATTGAAAGCTTAAATTTTATTACAATATGCTTTCCAGCTTATCTACGTTACCTTAAGTGTTTTCTCATTTGATGAGAATTAGGCGTAATAACATCCCATTCTTTCACCGGGTTTGAGGGCTATGTCCTTGATTTTATAAAGCTTTTGATGGGGTTGTCACCCCGTCAGCCACCAAACAAAAATTATTGTCGTCACAATGAAATGAATCCTACCGAGACAAAGAATATGACGCGAGAGGAAGCAATGCGACGAATTGACCGGGCAGCCCAGGAAAATTGGAAGAAACTGAATTTGTCGGGTTTGGACTTGGAGGAAGTCCCCTCGGAAATTGGCAAATGTACGCAGCTTGAGACGTTCGTGTTAATGGAATTCCAGTTCATGGCATTCCATGAAAAACGGAAAGAAAGGGGAAAACGGCTAACTAAGTTTCCTGATGCTGTTCTTCAATTAACCAACTTAAAAATACTTAACCTCCACGGCAATGAGATAACCTCCATCCCAGAGGCTATAGGGCAACTGTCCAATCTTACACTGCTTGAACTCGGTCTGAATCAGATTACCTCCATCCCAGAAAACATCAGGCAACTGTCCAATCTTACACTGCTCTACCTCGGGCACAATCAAATAACCAAAATCCCAGAAACCATCGGGCAACTATCCAATCTGACATGGCTTGACCTCCATGGCAATCAGATTACTTCCATCCCAGAAACCATCGGGCAACTATCCAATCTGACATGGCTTGACCTCAGTCACAATCAAATAACCAAAATTCCAGAAACCATAGGGCAACTGTCGGATCTGACACAGCTTGACCTCAGTCACAATCAAATAACCAAAGTCCCGGATGCAATCGGGCAACTGTCGGATCTGACACAGCTTGACCTCAGTCACAATCAAATAACCAAAGTCCCGGATGCAATCGGGCAACTGTCGGATCTGACACAGCTTGACCTCAGTCACAATCAAATAACCGAAATACCAGAGGTACTCAAGCAAATGTCGAAGCAAATCAAGGTTGATTTAGATAACAATCCAATTACCCCAATCCCAAAGGCGATTGAGCTGCTATCCGATTAGACACAGTACCCCGATAGCATTGGCTTTATTCAAAAAATCCGCATATCCTGACCCAGGGTTTAAAACTGCTACAGATTCATCAGAATATAAGCGTTTCCCCGCCTAACCTCCCCCTGCAAACTCAAGTACCTCTCTGCACCTTGGGGCGATCGCCTTTTTTGACTTAGAATCGGATATTGACTATTGCTTCTAACTGCTAGCAGCAGGCAAAGTGCCACAAACCATATTTACCCTTTCTCTTTTGTGTACTGCTGCAAATTAAGGCTCTAGACTCGCCGGACGATCGGCACCGCAATACAGGGAAACCTTGAACTGGAAAAATAACTCAGGAGATCTTTCACTTCATGTCAGCAAATGATTTCGAGTTTCAAGGGTTGCAAACTACAGCAATTCATGCCGGAGAAAAACCTGATAGCACTACTCGTGCTTCCTCCCCCAATATTGTAATGTCATCATCTTTTGTGACCGATGCGGATACTCCTTTCTCGGCTGAGAATATACAGGGTCAAACAACGTTCTTCTATAGCCGTGAGGGCAATCCAACTGTTCAACAGCTAGAACAAAAATTGGCAGCTTTAGAAGGTGCTGAGGCTTGTGTGGCATTTGGTAGCGGTATGGCAGCCATTTGGGCCTTGATGTTTCACCAGCTTAAGTCGGGCGACCACTTGGTCATGAGCGACGTTGCCTACGTTGGTGCGGCTGAATTGATGAAGGGATTGATTCCTCGTTTTGGGATTCAGGTAACGCGAGTCAATACAACAGATTTGAAGGCTGTAGAAGCAGCAATCCAAACCAATACCAAGCTGATTCATATTGAAACCCCTTGTAACCCAATTGTTAGATTGTCGGATATTAGGGCGATCGCACAAATAGCTCATGCTGCTGGTGCAAAGCTCTCGGTTGATTCGACCTTTGCCACCCCTGTAGCGACTCAGCCCCTCAGTTTAGGTGCAGATTTCGTTGTCCACTCCCTAAGCAAGTATTTATGTGGACATGGGGATGCAATTGGTGGAGCAGTTCTGGGAGCAAGCGATGAACTATCAGGAATTCGCGATCTGCTGGTTCATGTGGGGGGTGCACTTAGCCCATTTAACGCTTGGCTGATCATGCGGGGGATCACTACATTACCTATCCGCATGAAAGCTCATCAGGAAAATGCACTGAAAGTAGCAAAATTCCTGGAATCTCATCCTCAAGTCAAACAGATAATTTATCCAGGTCTACCTTCCCATCCCCAACACAAATTAGCAAAACGGCAGATGCGGAACTTTTCCGGCATGATTGCTTTCCAGGCCAAAGATGCTCAAGTCGTTGCTCAAGCTTTTGCCCAGCGATTGCAAGTCATTCACTATGCTGTGTCCCTCGGTCATCAGCGTAGTCTTATCTACTATATTTCCACTCAGGAAATGCTAAAAACCTCTTTCGCACTCGATGAGACGCAGGCTGAGGCGTACCGTAACTTTGCAGGGGATGGGGTTTTCAGACTATCAGTGGGGCTGGAAGATGCGTTTGATCTCTGTAGGGACTTAGATCAAACCCACATTCCGCACCCCCAACTGGCACATACGCGGATTGAGGGGGTAAAAGTGAATCATCCGAGACCGAGCGTG
>NZ_JAUBTQ010000121.1:0-5587 GCF_036702515.1 Microcoleus sp. BROC3 | reverse complement strand
AATTATGAGTTAGCTCTAGGGGGCTAAATTTAAAACTTCTGATTATAACATATATCTTTTTTGCAAGAGGTCTATTAATCTATCTCACTCCTCTCTCTTGCTTCTCGATGAAATTAAGAATTACTTAGTAGATCGTGAAGTAAGCGCTCCCGATGAGCTGCCTCAACATTATGTTGACTGCTTGGTTGAGTCCTATTCCAATCCGATGCTTAAGGAGCGAGTTGAATCGATAATCGCTCCCCAGTGGTGGGTTATTAGCAACGGCGATATTGTCCCGTTTTAAAGGATCTGTAAGTTTTAGAGGATCTGTAAATGCAAATAAGAGAGGCACAAGGACATCTTTTCGAGCTAGCATTTAACGCGGGAATATTGACGGCGATTCATCAAACAGGGATGAAATATGCCCACATGGGTTTATTCATCGATGATTTGAAAAAACTTAATCATCGAGGAGTCGTCAATAGCCTCGTCCAAATGAAATTGAAAGAGGGATTTATTGACGCGGAGAGTCAGCGAATATGGACAACATGGGGCAAGTTGTTACTTCTGCGGGGTCATCTTGGCGGTTTGGGTTTATGGCACGAACTGATGGATGCGTTCGGGTACTCCTCTAATACAAGCAGATATTGGGAATTGCTGTACGTGCAGTGCTGTCTTTCGGATGCAACCAGCATGAGAACGCTGGAAAAAAACGAACATGACCGCTATTCTCAAATCCTTTCCCAGTTGGGCATTACCCCAGATAAGGTTTTCCCATACATAAATAAATACGCTACAACGGGGGAATTTTTAAAGGCGGACACATTAATGCTGATGTCGAAAGAGGGGGAGGGAGGCGGAAAAAAGGAATATCGCATCGTCTGCGTTGATTTGTCTGCATTCACCGTTGATAGCAATGACAGCAGCGAGTTGAACGAAGGGGAAAATCAGGGTGCAACTGATGAACGAGAACATTGCGATTTGTGGAATTTATCGAGTGCTTTATCAATCCTTGAGTCTCTCGGAGTGGAACTGCACCGCTTAATGTCCAAAAGTGTTTATCATCACTTAAAAATTGACACAAAGGAAGGAAGCAATCGAGAATTAATAATTGGGCGTGACATAAAGGATTACCTGACAGCTTTTTCTTATTACGACAAGGACTTTGTTAAGTTGGTGCAGGCGGCATCGTACTCCGCTAGTTTTGTCAAGTTTCTCGAATCAGAGAACAGGATACCAAAGGATGCAACTGTCCAAGTCACGGCGATCGGTTACACGACGCAGGGAATTAGCACTCTGAATGTCGGGCGGGAAGATTTCGATATCCTTGATCGTTGCGCCGACGCATATAAGTCCATGAAGAGACAGGAAAAGTCTGACACAGAGAATTCAATCGATAGTTATAAGCGGACGCTTGTTAAGATGCTCAATTTAATCAAGCGAAGTGTCGCGGATAGTTTATTGTACGCACCCGGTGGAATGGGAGTCAGCGTTGGAAACAGTACAGCAGGAGAATGCGAACAAGAGAGCGATCGCCAACAGCAGGACGTAAAAGAATTTGTTGACTCGCTGTGCGATATGAATACCACTGCGGACAGAACCGTGTCTTTCACTGAAACAATTAGTAATTTTCACAATCCATCGGATTTTCTAGATGATTCGATTACTTCAAAATACAACCTTCCTCAGAAAATTACGCTAAGGAATGCTCATGCCCAAATAATAAACGAACAACTGTCATCCGCCTGTCGCTATCTGTTCCTGACCGGAAATCCGGGTATTGGGAAAACAACGACAGTGGTAGATTTTCTTCGCGATCGCGTTAACGAGGGCTTCCTGCTGTTCTACGTCAGTCCGCGGCTATCGGTTAACGAAGACACAATCAATAAATTTAGAACTGAATCGCGGCGCTTGTTTGCTGATGACCTGTACTGCATTTATACCAGCCACGCTATTATTGCCACCAACAACGGCTTGCCAACAGTCAAATATTATTCTAATGGCGATACTAATACTTCTAATTGGTCAGGGGTAACTTTTATTGGCGTTGGAGATGAGGGAAAGCATCTCACAAGAGCGAGACAGGAAATAAGTCGTCTTTCAGGAAATTCGCTTGGCTACGATAAAAAATCAGGAACGGGAGTGATTAGGAGCCTGTGCGATGCTGGTCACGCTCTCATCAATAAGGGCGTGAGTAAAATTGTGATTACCTGCTCTACTCAGTCCCTCCGTAAAGTGAATAAATACGGAGACTCCTTAGATAACTTTCATAGACTATTCCGTTCGGTTACAAATCAGGGTGAAGTGATTTCAGAGGAAATGATTAAATTATCTTCACGCCTGAGAAACATCATTGTTATGGTTGACGAAGTGACGGGCGATAGCGCTGGGGTTGAGTGGTTTCACGCCATGCAGAAATGGCTGGATAAAAAGCTTGAACTCTTCGATAAATCGCATGGTTTTAATACTAAACTGATTGTTGCTGACGCTTCCCTAATAGGTGTTGAAGTTGTTAAGCCGCACCTCGGTACAAAGGAAGCGGAGCCGGCTAAGATTTACTGTTCTCCTGTTGAGAATGAGCGAGAGCCACTGGAGCTTAGTTTTCAGTCGTTTACTGATGAGTCAGCACGGCGAGGAATTATTGATTCCACCATAATTAACGCCAACTCATATCCAGCAAGACTTATTGAACTCACTTACAAAGTTTTCTTCGAGACTTGTAAAATTAATGAGGATGGCTCCCTTAAAAATAAACTGGGTCAGTCAGCGCGGGACGATTCCCTAGTAACTGAAATAATCCACCACGTCTCTGAGCAAAATTCAGACCAATTACTGGTTTACATTCAGGACAAGCAACGTCTGATACAATTAATAGATTTGGTCAAAAAGAGGCGGCCTCGATTCGATAAAAATAAGGCTTATCTGGAAATACATTCCCTTTCAGATCCAGACAAGGAAAGTCGCCTTGAATGTAAAGACCAGGTTAGAGTAGTATTTATGACATCATCAGCTTCTCGCGGCATTTCCTTTCCTCATGCAAAACACATAATCGTCGAGCTACCTAGGTTTCAGATAGAAAACAACCTGATGGAAATTATTCAGACCATCTATCGAGGTCGGGGCGATTTTGCCGAGGGAAAAAATAACGATCGCGAACCTAAGAAAGTGACGGTGTACATTGTTGAAAAAGTATTCACCAATGTACCCAGCAAGCAACAAAGTCAGATCACTCGCGTCGCAAATTTGATAGGTTCCTTGCTCGTCTTGCGAACAGCGATAATGACGAGAATTACGGGTGCAGGATATCTCTGCGGACGCAACACAGCAATGATTCCCATTGGCGGAAAAGGGATGTATTCGGGGGGCGAGACGTTTAGTACCCGTATCAAGTCTCTCATGCAGCGGCTGCGGAGCCATCAACGTCTACATCCAGAGGATCGAGATGTTAAACTTGCTCTCGAACATTTGCCTTGTTTTTTTGAGTCTGCGAAATTCTTCCTACAGAAGTCTACTTGCTCACCCAATTCTTCTATTTCCTACGAACAGACAAGGAAAAAAATTAGCTTACCGTCTCTATTGGAGTTAGGCGTTGATTTCTTATTTGACCAATGCTCTTGCATGGCTGACTTGTTGGATATCGAACTCAGCCCGCAGGTTTTTTATGTGGATGGTTCGCTGTTGCTCGTCCCAATGAATAATAACACAGTGACCTCCCTTTACAGGTTCGATCCTTATTCCCAAGTCAGTAAATACGCGACGCCAGAATTCATAAATGCTTTGGAAAATATCTGGCGCAAAAATTACCCACAAGATATAAAAAATGAAATTTACTTCGCTCTTGATTTCATCCAAAAGCTCAAGCAAAATGAGGAGATTACGCAGCAACTTAGCGACTCTAGCAATTTCAGCGACCAGTATTTCGCTGTTCCCCTACATTTCTTGGTTGCAGATGAAACTCTCCGGCGCTCATTTACAGAAGAGAGTGAAAACTCGCCTGTGAGTCACAGGTTTCGTATGTTACTGGAGCGTTATGTCAAGGCTTTGTACCCCGCTACTGATTTTCTCCCCATCGGCAATGGCTTCGTTGATTTTCCTTGGGTGATTTTTAAAAGTTACGACTTGGCGCAGATTCGTCGGGGTTTGTTCAGAGCAAATTACTTTCTTAACTCTCGCTCCCTGAATCTCCTCAATCTTATTTTGTTCAGGGGGTGACAAGCGCCTCCTGAATTTTAGTCTAACTGCTTTGCTGCATTACCTGCAACCGTCGGTCGTTGACTTGCCCCGCATCCCTTCTATCAGCTTGCCTGCTAATAACGCAGTTATGCACTGCTGTAACTGGTAAAGGTTCAGCCAGTCGCACCCAACTAATCTTAGAGTGTCAGACGAAAGTTAACAGTTTCGGTAAGTTTCCCCATAGTCTTGTATTCGATTATTATCCGAACATATAAATCTAAACTTAGCGCACTAAACTAGCCAGGAGTCCCGACGCTTCCCGCTGCAAACTCTGCCGATTGTCATCGTAGCAATTAAGGACGTTCGAGCTGGTATGGCGGCTCAACTTCTGCGCCATTCGCGTATTGCCGTTGCTTGCATCTAACAGCGTCGTAATTGCAGCGTGGCGTATTCTGTGCGGGCTGATTCTTTTAGGAATTCCCGCAGCGGAGCAAGTTGAGAAAACAAGCTTGTAAATAGCATACCCGCTCAACCTCAACCCGTATTCCCGCTTTGTCAAAGCGATAAATAAAGGCTCTTGGGGCATTGCAGCTCCCCGCACGCTCAGCCAATCAGAAATCGCATCTGCCGTCGCGTTGTGCAAGTCAATTAGCTGCGCTTGAGTTCCCCTACCTTTGCCGTAAATGTTCAGAGTTCGGGCTAGCGGGTCAAAGTCGCCTATATTGGCTCCGCCGATCTCCCCCCGGCGCAGCGCATTGTCCCACAGCAGCCGGAGAACTGCATAGTCGCGCTTTCCCTGGGGCGTACTCCGGTCAGGAATGGACAACACCGACTGCATCGCCGCCACATTCTCAGAAGCAACTCGGCCAAACCCTGTAGTATCCCGGTAAGGAACCACCTTCTCTCCTTCAACATCTACCAAACTCCACTCGCACTCGCCCACCTTGCGAGCAAAATTCACCAAACTTTTGATAGCCGCCAGCCGCCGATTAATCGTCGCTTCCTTGAGTCCCTTGTCGATTAGTTTGGCTTTATATTTGAGAACCACCGCGACAGCGGCGAAGCGGTTCAGCCGTAGGAACTCGCGCACCAATGCCGGGTGAGGTTCCTGCCCCGTCATTGTCGCAAAGAAATCGTACAAGTCTTTCTCATAAGCACGCCTAGTGTTGACAGAGCGCTTGGCAGCTAACAGCTCTGCCACTAGGTCGCGCGTCGAAGCTATTTCTCCAAAGGAATTAGCAGCGTGTTCTAAGTCCATAGCCGGTCTGATAATTTGGCTTTCCAGACCAGATTACCCTCATTAGGGCTGCAAAAAGAAGGATAATTTACACGTCGGTTCCGCGAACGTACTAATAATGACTGGAGTTTAGACTAAGTAAAATCTCCAGGGATAAAAAAAGGGTGCCTGAATTGAAAAGCAGACCCCATTTGGCAG
>NZ_JAUBTQ010000120.1:0-5756 GCF_036702515.1 Microcoleus sp. BROC3 | reverse complement strand
AACATGGCTCAAGCGCAACGAAGTGCTGGCTTTAATCTTAACACACTCAAAATCTTGTTCAGAATGAAATAGCCCTGCCATTATCATGGCAATTGCTTCTACTCTCTCGGGTTTTTTCACGAAGACGCTTGAGGTGAAAAATCATGGATCTTTTAAGAATCTAAATCCTCTTTCGTTACTTTGTTGGTCTTTGTATTCTTCTAATATTTGCTGGTTGGTTCTTTCGTTTTTATCTAAGATGTTTGTTGCCAGTATAAATTTCCCTGCTTTGATTTTTTCGGCTGATATTATTTCGGGTCTGGTTTCTATTTTACCGATTATTTGATAGGATATTGTGTCTATATTACTAGCTTTATTGGTGGTTTTTATTGGTTTTTTATGGCTTTTTTCTTGACATTCAATTTCGGTAATTTGGTGATATTTCCAGGTGTCTGATAGATTTTTTATGGCGGTTTATGCGTCGGCAACACAGGCGAATTTTTGCCGGGAAAGCTTGCGTAGTGATGCTTGGGCGCTTGAGTCTTGTTTGTTTACTTCTTTGTCTATTTGTTTGATGCTTGCTTGTTTTCTGAGTTCACTTTCTATGACTAACCATCTTTGTTGGATGTTTCCATATTCGCTAGCTCTTTCGGCTATTTTATATCTTTTTTTTGAGCTTGATTGCCATTCGCTTTCTTGGATGTCTACGATTTTCTCTTGGGCTGATTTTAGGCTTGATGGGACTCTTGTTATCCATTTCATTGCTGTCATTGCTGATAGGTTGTCCCTGGTGTATAAGGCGCGGTCTGCTACGCAAATTCCTTCAAATGTCCACTGTTTTTTGAATTCTTTTAGTCTTGATACGAATACGCTTTTGTCGTCGATGTTTCCTGAATCTATTTTTAAATATAGTGGTATGTCTCCGTCTCCTGTTACAATCATGTCTATGATAAATTGTTTGAGGTCTGGTCGATGGTCTCTGGAATATCCGTGAACTATTTCTATTGGTTTCATTTCGGATGTTTCTGGTTCGCGTTCTTTTTCTGTTTGGTCGCTGTTTTCAACTTGGGTTTTATATTCTCCTTGTACGTACATTGAACTTCCATCAAGCGTGGATGCTGTTCATTTTTACTGAGAAATTATGGGCGGCTTTCATGGCGATTGTTGTGAAGAGTTTTGTTCTACTTGATAATATTTGTCGAGGGCTCTTCCGAGTCTATCGTCGTTTAGATGTTCTGGTAGTATTCCCTTTCCGATTAGATGTGATGTTGCTTTTCCTACGAAAAATTCCTCGAATATGTATAATGGGGCGCTCAAAAATCCTAGTCCATTCAAAATCATTGCTTTCATGACTTGTCCGGGGGTGACAATTTCTTGGGTTGTTATTCCTACTATTTTCTTGACTTTTTCTACTAATTCCATCTCGTCTATTATGCCTGCTACTATTCCTAGATGGTCTAAATTTAGGACTTTTATGGCTTCTTGATGCTCATTCATGGTTTTTTCCTCTTTGATTCTAATTCGTTCATTGTAAGTCAAAAAAGCCTGAAATAATTACGGGGCAATCACTTCAGACTTTAATTTTTAAAATTTATAACCATCAATTCTATTTAAAGACCTGCGGAATGTGGGTTACAAGTAAAATAAAAACTTATGTTGAGCGTTGGCGGGCAATAGCGCGAGCGAACTTTTTTGAGTTTTTTGGACTTATTCAGCAAGCCCTAATTAAATGGGGTCGCAAAATCAAAAATAAGGGCAATGCTTGTATCACAGTTTAAATGTGCAACAGCTTATCGAGTGATGGCAACGCGCTACGATAAGCGAGCCTGAAAGTTTCTGGGTGCCATTTATCTAGATGCTTCCGTAATTTGGCTCAATTGATGACACGCCCTTGTAGGTTTTCCAAAACAGGCATAGATTTTATCATACTTTTGTATACTTGCAAAATCGGGATGCTCCCCGCGCCGCAAGAGGGCATCAAAGGCTTTCCGGTTTAATCCGGTCATCGCCCGTAGCAATCAGTCACGGTGAGCGTGTACGTTTGATGTTGAGCATTCCCCTCACCCTGTCTAGTTTTCTCTGCTATTTCCCAACAAGTCTCTTATTTTTCCGTTTTTAACCGCCCCAAATTCACGGTATTTGTAACGAAATATTACAAGATGACGTTAAAGCAGCATAGAGGCTTGACAGCAAAAAATTAAGCGACTAATCTGATATACATACCCGGGTAAGTCAATTCACTGTCATATGCAAGAAAAGCAAAAAGTTACATTGTATCTTCCACCAGAACTGCATCGCCAGCTCAAAATCCGAGCCGCAGTCGAAACAGAACCGATGTCATCAATTGCAGAAAGGGCAATTGTCTTCTACCTAGGAAATCCCGAACTGGTTGACGAAGTAGAAGCCTCCTACGGACAAACTCATCGGGTATACAACTGTCCAGAATGCACGGGTTCATTAGTAATGCGAGATGGAGAACTGGCATCCGTTACCAGTCAGCCGAGCGTATTGGCTGAGCAGGATCTTCCAGTAAAGCAGGTGTCTGGCGTCAGCGCTAGCACAGCCCAACCGGGAGAGGAAGAATTGGTTCCCTGCTAAGAATGCCTTGCTTCCCCAAAAAGCTAGAACTGAAAATTTCAGTAAGAGGGCTAATGGCAGCATTGAGATTCAGCAAAGATAGCACCTTCTCTAGTGGGTCGAGGAATATGCAAGAAGAGATCAGTATTCTAATCCAAGCTCAATATCCTCTGATCTACCTCGTGACATCCGAGGAAGAGCGGTGTGAGCAAGCAATTTCTGTAATAGCTAAAGCCAAGCCGCAGGGACGAGTGTTCGTGTGGACTGTCACCCAAGGCATGGTAGAGTACGGTCAACCTCGTGCAAACACTCAGCAAAGCACCCTCTCGCCACAGGCAGCAATTGAATGGGCAATTAGGCAGCGGGAACCCAACGACAATCGAAGTATCTATATATTCAAAGACCTGCATCCTTTTAAAGATGATGCCACTGTAACCAGGTTGTTGCGGGATGCGATCGCAAACTTCAAAGGAACACACAAGACAATTATACTGATGTCTCCTTTACAGCAAATTCCGATCGAGCTAGAAAAGGAAGTAGTGGTATTAGACTTCGCGCTCCCAGACATGAAGGAACTAAACCAAGTATTGTCTAGCCAGTTGGAGCAAACCAAATCGCGACGCATTACCACAGAGGCACGAGAAAAACTTTTAAAAGCAGCCTTGGGATTGACCAAGGACGAAGCTGAAAAAGTTTATCGCAAAGCGCAAGTTTCGATGGGGCGCTTAACTGAAGAAGAAGTAGACATAGTTCTGTCGGAGAAAAAGCAACTAATTAGGCGCAACGGCATTCTAGAGTTCATTGAAGAAGACGAAACCCTGGATGCAGTCGGCGGTTTAGAAGAGCTGAAGCGGTGGCTTAGGCAGCGTTCCAACGCCTTTACAGAAAGGGCGAGAGAATACGGTCTGCCTCAACCAAAAGGGATGTTAATTCTCGGGGTACCGGGATGCGGAAAATCGCTGATTGCCAAAACTACCTCCCGCCTATGGGGACTGCCCCTGCTGAGGCTAGATATGGGCAGAGTCTACGACGGCTCGATGGTGGGTCGATCGGAAGCCAACCTGCGCAACGCCCTCAAAACCGCAGAATCCATCTCTCCAGCCATCCTCTTCATCGACGAACTAGACAAAGCCTTTGCAGGAGGAACTGGTTCTGCCGACTCAGACGGAGGCACCTCCAGTCGGATTTTCGGTTCCTTCCTTACTTGGATGCAAGAAAAGACTTCCCCAGTCTTCGTAATGGCAACAGCCAACCGAATCGAGCGGTTGCCGGGTGAGTTTTTGAGGAAAGGCCGGTTCGACGAACTCTTCTTTGTTGACCTGCCTACCAAGGAAGAACGCCAAGATATCTTTAAGATTCACCTGTCAAAGCGGCGTCGGGACATCTCTCGCTTCGATTTAGAGCAACTTTCCAACGTTTCCGACGGATTTTCAGGTGCAGAAATTGAGCAAGGGCTAGTAGCAGCCATGTACGAAGCCTTCGCTCAAGATCGAGAATTTACGCAGCTAGATATCATCGCGGCCATTAAATCCACATTGCCACTGTCTAAAACCATGACCGAACAGGTGACTGCCCTGCGGGATTGGGCTAGACAGCGCGCACGGCCCGCTGCGTCTTCCGTCGCTGAATACCAGCGAATGGAATTCTAAAAGCTTTCTCCTGGTCCAAACAGGAGCAAAGGCTAGCAATAGCTAGCAGTTCGATTGAAGAGCCGCCCAGCGGCACCGTTAAATCCAGACCGTTGTTGTTTCTCTCTCAGTTTTATTAGGAGGAAATCCAATGTCTCACTTTAGCACTCTGCGTACCAAAATCACCGATGCCGAAATCCTGAAAGCTTCCCTGCGCGACTTGGGCATTTCAGTCAAGTCCGAAGCTGATGTTCGTGGCTATAACGGTCAGCGCGTTCGCTCCGACATCGTGGCGATTCTGGAAGGCGAATACGACCTGGGTTGGTCTCGCAATAGCGATGGTTCCTTTGACCTGATTGCCGACCTCTGGGGCGTCGCCAAAAAGCACAATCAAACTGAGTTAATCAACTCCATTAACCAGAAGTACGCCGTTAACAAGACCTTGGCAGCAGTCAAGCAGCGCGGTTTGCAAAACGCCAACGTCAAGCTGGTAGTGCAAAATTAATCGTTCTGCGCGTTCCCAAGCTCGCGGGTTAACCAAACAAACGGGTTAACCCGTTTTTCCCTAGCTAGGATGTAGAGTGGGGTTGTTGGGCCGCCACATACTTTTTTAGCACCCCAAGCAGCAGCTCTCAACGTGAAAGCTGCTGCTTTAATGGTCAGCTACCTAATAGACATCTCCGAAAATCTCTAAATTCCCTGTATCGCTACTTTTTGTCGAGATCGCACTCAAGTGCTTCACGGGGTGACAACCCCGTCAGAACATAGATAGAATCAAGCACATAGCCCTCAGACCCCTCTGAAAAAATGGTAGCTTATTACGCCTTATTCTCATTAATTGGCCTACTATTCCTTGACTTGCATTCCATACCAACTCCCTCCGCTTCGCTGCGCCCAACATTGACCATATAATCCAATCCAAAAACTACTAGACCGACGCGGAGATCGCCTGGACTCGTTAACACGACCCATGTATTTCTTAAGTCCCATTTGCTTGAGCTGGTGTCATTGTAAAATCGCACAACTATAGCCTTTCTCAGGTAGATGAGGTACAATAACAGCAGTGAGTAAACCAATTCCAGAAGTCTTGCTCGTCAACTTGCTCAAAGGCTCTCGTTATTGCTTCGGACAATGCTTTATAAGTTCTCGCCCCCAAAGTACGGAGAATGCCTTTAACTTTGGACCAAAAATTTTCAATTGGGGAGAAATCCGGAGAATACGGGGGGAGAAATATTAACCTTGCCCCGGCTTTTTTTATGGCTTTTTCTATTTCTTCGCCCTTGTGAATGCCATAGTTGTCCATTAATACACAAGCTCCTTTCCAGAGCTGAGGAACGAGTTTTCTGATAATAAAAGCCTCGAAAGTAATGCCATCTATTGAGCCTACTAAATTCACAGATGTTAAAATTTTTCTGAGGGATATTGCTCCCAATATCCATACATTTGGGCCACGCCTATTTGGTTTTTTTCAATAGAACTCTTGAACCTTTTAAACCTTGTCATTACCAACATTTTTCAAACGACTGGGTTGTAAAATCAGCAGCCCAGCACATATCCATCAATCGACTAAAT
>NZ_JAUBTQ010000119.1:0-5872 GCF_036702515.1 Microcoleus sp. BROC3 | reverse complement strand
TCAACGAATTCACCAAACCGCACATTGTACTCTGGTTCAGTACGCTTGATGCTGAATGCTGCATCAGCCCGCCGTTCAATGGATTCTGCCATGCTGGCTTGAACCAAAGCTTGAGCTTTCACGTTGCCTTTGGTTGCTTCATTGAGCCAGTATGCCGTAGCTAATGCAATGGGAATAGGCTTGATTAATTGAGCGTTACCTTCCACTGGAATGCTTTGAGCTTGCGTAAAATTGTATCCGCCAAAAGGCAAAGCTAAAGCCGATTTCCCAGTGAGAAACTTAGTTAATGCGCTACCCTTTTTGTCCACCGCATTCATAACTCCAATCGCATCGACTTTGTAGCCGCCGTCGGGTAGTTGGTAAACATGAAGCGGAATCGCACCTAAAAGGATGGTGGCGGAAATAGCTTTAACTGTCATTTGTTAGTTTAAATAAATTACAATTGCCAAAGATTAGCCGACTTTTGACTAATTAATCAATAATATATCTGAGCAAATAATTTAGTTTGCGGGCTACCGAACCTAGCAAGTACGGTTTGCGGCACTGCTGGATTGCTCTTTAAGCGATCGTCCGACGTTCCAAAACCTCTGTTTCGCCAGCCGTCGCGTAGAATGCTAAAGTTTTGGCTATCGTATCAAATTTTTCATGGTGTATTTTGCAAGATAATCGCAATATGTTACACAAAACTGAAAACAGTTGCTAACATTGTAAAAAAGCGTTGAGTACCTTCTTATGGCAACCGTTTTTATCGGAGCCATAATCCCGCCCGCGCTCTCGGAAAAACTTTCGGAGTTTGTTAATCGGGTGGACGCAACGGGGTTCGAGATTTTGACAGCGGCGTTGGTTCAGTATTTGGGTGCAACAGAAGATTTGCCCTTGAGTCAGCGGATGGTGGAGTTAGAGAAGCGGATGACCGCGCTAGAAGCTAGGGTGTACGGCTAATTCAGCATTTTTAAATAGGAGTCGATCTGTGAGCAACCCAACAGGTTTAATCGCTATCTCCGGCTGCGATAATGCCAACCGGATTGGTGATGTTATTTTCGTTCACGGACTGGGTGGCGATGCGCGAGGGACATGGCATCCACACGGAAAAAGCAACGATAACGACTTCTGGCCAGCTTGGTTGGGAGAAGAATTATCTGATATGGGTATTTGGTCGTTGGGGTACGAGGTAGAACCCTTTAAATGGAAGGGCAAAACCATGCCGTTGGTGGATCGGGCGACCAACACTTTAGCTGTTCTCGACTCCCATGCAATAGGCGATCGCCCCCTAATTTTCATTGCTCATAGCTTAGGAGGGCTGCTGGTCAAGCAAATGCTGCGCCATGCTTGGGATTATGGAACTCCTGAATGGAAACTAATCGTCGAGCAAACTAGAGGCGTTGTTTTTTTATCCACGCCTCACTCCGGCTCCAATATGGCGAATTGGGTCAAGTATATTGGTGTAATTCTCCAAGCCTCTGTCAGCGTTGACGAGTTAGAAGCGCATCATTCCCGGCTGCGCGAACTGAACGAGGTGTATCGAAATCACGAATGGCTCAGTCAGATTCCGATACAAGTCTACTGCGAGAAGCAAAAAACTTCTGGGTTTCTTGTTGTAGACGAAACTAGCGCTAATCCTGGAATAAAAGGTGTAACGCCCATTCCAATGGATGATGACCATCTTTCAATTTGCCGACCTTCGTCGCGAGAAAGTTTGCTTTATCGGCGAGTAAGGGAATTTATAAAAAAAAAGTTACCTTCTCCCCACCGTATTCCTATTGAGCTTAAAGAAAAATCAGTTGGGGAATCAACAGTTCACCCCCCAGCAACTGCGGAAAAGAGAACCATTGTGAGTGCTGGCGACAATAGTAATGTAGGTGCTGCCAGTGATTTTATAGCCCAAAATAGTATCATTAATATTGGCTCGACTATAACTAATATTTTAGTCAAGGAAGATTGCGATTTTCTTAAATCACAAAATAGAGATTTACATACTGTTAATACTGATATTCAACATTTAGTAAGTATATTTTTTGCGATCCGTCATCATTCATTTGAACTACTAACAGATCGTATTCTAGAAGAGTCTTTACCTGTTCACCTTCGATATTACAAAATTCAACATACTGAATTCAATCACTCGCCTTTTTTTACAGGTAATATTTACGATCCACTTCGTGCTTTAAAACATATAAGTGAGCTTATAAACGTTTTCTTAACGTTGTTTCAATCTCACACAAATGCTGTTATTGGTTACTATGGCATTGTTCACATTCCACTTCAATTTTTTACTGGTTATGCTGTTTCTACTTGGCCAAAAGTTACATTATTTGAGTTAGATCGTAACACCAATTATTGGTATGAGCTGGCTATGGGTGATAGTCCTAAACTTAAACTAAATGTTAGCACTATTTCACGTCCAGTCAATGCTGTTGCTGTTGTAATTAGAATTTCAATTTCGTTTGATATTTCAAAAAATGACGTAGATGATGTAGTCCCTCAGCCCTATCAAGATATACAGATAAAAATAGGTAAGCCACGTATTGATGCAATCACCCATTACAGTCAGATAAACGAAGTCTGTGGCGCTTTCAGACAAGTCCTTGATGACTTGCATGCCCGCGTTGACAAATCACTAATTGTACATATCTTTTATGCTGGGCCCGTCTGCCTTGGGTTCAGTCTTGGACGCCGAATCAGTCGAACGATTCATCACCAGGTTATCGTCTACAACTACACAGCTCATACCAGCCCACGGTATGCTTGGGGTGTCAAAATTAATAGTGTTGGTTCACCTGAGTCTAAGGTCGTTTCAACTAAATTGCTCATCCATGATATCTCAAAATAATTTCACATATTTATGTACGATATTTCTGCCGAATTACAAATTTTCTATGATACCCATGTTCGTCTTGGCACCGATCTACGAAAGCAGCTTGCAGAATATCGGGAACTAAATATCACTCGACTAAAAAATGGTTTGGATGATCTTGCTACAGAAACTGATCGTCCACACCCATATCCCTATGAGTGCAAGAACCAAGGTGGGTATGCAATGCATACTCTCAATCAAGATCCGAATGGTAGCAATGACTACGATATTGACATTGCACTAATTTTTAAAAAAGATGACATACCTGAAGACCCGCTCAAAGCACGGCAGCGTGTGCGTGATGCGTTATGCAAACGCTGTACTAATTTCACAAAAGAACCCGAGGCACGAACTAATGCAGTTACAATTTGGTATGCTGAAGGCTACCATATCGACTTTGCCATCTACCGCACCTATACAGACAACTTCGGTATAAAGCGTATCGAGCATGCCAGTACCGAATGGAAACGGCGCGACCCAATGGAAATTAATAATTGGTTTAGTGAATGTGTTTCGACACTAAGCCCAAAGAAACACATTCTCCGATATCCCCAAGTTGCAGATGGGCAAATGCGTCGTATTGTGCGATATCTAAAATACTTCTGTCGCTCACGAACTTCTTGGAGTCTACCTGGTGGTATGGTCGTGTCAGCGTTGGTAGCCGAGCCAGAGATTTACAGAGCCAATAGCGATCGTGACGACCTTGCCTTATACAACACTATAGTTGCATTACGCAATCGATTAGAAGGATCTTGCAGAGTATACAATCCAGTGGATAGCTCACAGGAACTAACAGGCAAAACTGAAGTATTAAACCAAGTCACTCGACTTCGAGATCGACTCGATACTGCAATTAGTGAACTTAGTGTGTTATGTGACGAGTCAAAGTGTACGAGAGAGAAGGCACGTTTTGCTTGGGACTGGATTTTTAATCATGAATTCTGGGCAAAAAAAGAAAGTACCAAAGCTACAACCAGGGCTGACTTAAGTGCTGTAAAAAGATACAGTGTTACAGTTCGCTGCGATATTGCCAAGCGTGAGAATGGCCCAACTTATAAACATTACTCAAGTGGAACCTCTGTTTTACCAAAAGGCATTGCGCTCAAATTTTCAGTTATATCAACAGATGTCCCTCCTCCTTATACCGTGCGATGGATTGTTCATAATGAAGGAGATGAGGCAGGTGAGGCGAACCAGACAATCTGGGAAAGCAGTGATAGCGGAGCCATAAAGTGGACAAGCACTGCCTTTAAAGGCAACCACCAAATGATTTGTCGAATTGAGAAGAATGGTCTAGTTATGGCCGAGGCTATACACATTGTAAAGATCAATGCAAGTGGTCATTCTAGGAATTCGGCAGGTTCCAATAGTGGATTTGGGTAAAAAGTTCCTAAATAATTTGGGGAGGTAGTGAAAACCGACTCTCAGCAATACGGAAAATTCTAATCAACCTTTTTAAAGCCAACGCTACGCTTTATAAATCCTTTTGCGAAAAGTAACTATGAGCAACAGCCCTCAAAATCAAGACTCGCTCGAAGAAAAACTCAAAGTGGTTATTGATAGCAATAATTATGACAAAAATTATAATGTTGCTAAAGCACTCGTTAGTTCTGTACCGGCAATCGGGTCGTTGGTCGTACCCTTTGTCGAAAACTACATCGTTCCTCCGGCAACCCAAAGGCTTCATATATTTTTAGGAAGTTTAGTCCGAGAATTAGAGCAGATAAAATCTAAAATTGAATCAGTTAATTTTGAAACTCCCGTTTTTCAGACAACTTTTATGCAGGCGTGTCAGATAGCTGCCCGCACTCACAAGGAGCAAAAACTAGAAGCCTTGAAAAATGCAGTTCTTAATTCATCTATTCCCAGATCCTTAGAGGATGATGTTTTAGCGATGTTTCTAAACTGGATTGATGGTTTTACCGCACTTCATATCTCTACTCTCAAGCATCTTCACTACCTGGATAGGTATGCCCAAGAGGAATTACACACATATTTTCCTTTGTTGGAACAAAATAGGGCTATATACAATCAGGTTTTGAAAGACTTGGCAGACAGGAGTTTGATAAGTTTAACAGAAAATTACATTACAGAAGAAGATGATGATGATATATATTTGCAAAGTTTGGGATTTGCTATGCAGATGACTTCTCTTAGTTATCAGAATTCTCTTAGTGGCTATAATCGACCAAAAAAACGGGGAGAAAAAGAGATAAGAATGAAAACATTTAAGCACCGAGAAGATATTGATGTTATCCTTGAAAATAATCGTTCATATAGTCAAGAAAGCAAAACTACCGAATTAGGAAAGCAGTTTATTGAGTTTATTGAAAATCCCTCTATCCAAACAGAATCTATGTAAATTTTATTACTTCCAAATCCCTCTCTTTAAACCAGAGTTTTTTAGGGAGGATGAGCGCACTCACCTCGAACACGGATCGATCGCATCCGACTCAAATCACTCAGCATTTTGGGTTTCATGTCGTACAAACCCCGCAGCACGACCTTGAGATTGGGAAACGCGAAATCATTACTTAGTTTGCCGATGCAAGGTCGTGCTGCGTGCATAGAAAGTGTAGCGACCGCACTCTTCGAGATTGGGGGCATGAGTTGGTGTTTGGTTTGGTTTCTCCCCAAATTGGCGTCTTGGTGGCGATCTGCAACAAGTTTGGTAATAGATTGGTTATGGTGACAATAGAACTTGCCAAGCCTGATACTCCGCTTATTTCCGAATATGTTAACCGTGGATAAAAACTTGAAAACTTTGTCGGTTTTCCTACCGATTCTAGCACTGGGCATTGTTGTCACACCTGCACGCGCAGGGGGAATTGAGGGAGCATCTGTTTCCTGTTGGTTGTTTCACCGAGACCTGGTAGAAGTTAAACAAACCTGCATCTATGAGTCGGTTTCTTGGGCGGGAGGCGGAGGAAGGACTTTGCGGTGGGAAGATGGCGGGCAAACAAAAATGACGTGGGGATTACAAGGGCGTGGAGAAAGACCTTGTGCCGAGGATAGCAC
>NZ_JAUBTQ010000118.1:0-6213 GCF_036702515.1 Microcoleus sp. BROC3 | reverse complement strand
AGGACAATTCATCGACTTGACTGAAATTCTTCAAGGTTCTGACCTCAAGTTTACCATTACTATGCACTACTACCTAATCTAGAAAGGTTGGCAACACGCATCAATGATGCTATTGCTGGTGAGGAAAATTTGAGAGGTAAATTGATTCGAGTCAACCGCCCGCCGCAGTAAGTTCGATCGCCTTTTCTCAAATTTATAATTGCCAATCCAATAAGTCGCCATTACCAATTACTTCAATTTGCCGCCCGTTATCTACATAACTCAAAGAAATTTGCAAATAATTTTCGGGTTTGTACTGCAATCTTTCCGCCCATTCGATCGCTACAATTCCCAAATCCCTTTCTAACCCGTCCCAATAACTTTCTAAGTGCAAAGCCTCCGCTTCTTCGGGTTCCAGTCGATACAAATCTAGATGATACAGCGGAACTCGCCCTGTAAAATACTCATTAATTAGCGTGAAAGTAGGACTTTCGATCGAGTCTGAGATTCCTAAACCTTCGGCGATACCTTGCACTAAGGTAGTTTTGCCCGCACCTAAATCTCCTTGTAATAAGATTACAGTGCCGGCGGGGAGCGATCGACCTAACGCAGCACCAAACTTGCGCGTAGCCTCAGAATCGGGAAGCAAAGTTTTCATTTCAATAATTAGTCATTAGTCCTTAGTCATTTGTTATTTGTTACTCGCTTGTGGCTGCTAATAACCCATAACCAATAAAATTAGTCAACTGTCTACTGTCAGCATTCACCAGCTTAAATGTTCTGGGCGCGGCCGTACCAACGCAGCAACATTCCCGCCAACCTTTGAGAATTGTGGCGAATTAAACCCGTATTTTGATCTTCATCCATGACATTGGCGATGACAACTCGCCGCCCCAATTGCGTTACGGCTTCTCGATCGAGTACAACCGGATAAGAATCCTCCTGAGAATAGCGGATCAAAGCCTTTGCAGAAGGGACTTTTCCTTGAACGACTACAGCATCGAACAGGGGCCTGCCACAAGCGCGGTCGATCGCCCGAATGTGGTCTGCAACACTGTATCCGTCTGTTTCCCCCGGCTGAGTCATAATATTGCACACATAAATCCGCGGAACTTCGCTGTTGGCGATCGCATCAGCAATTTCCGGCACCAACAAATTCGGAATGACACTCGTATAAAGACTCCCCGGCCCAATAATAATAAAATCCGCTTCCCGAAGTGCTTGGGCCACCTTGGGCAACGCCGGAGGATTAGCAGGAGTGCAGCCAATTTTGATGATTTTTCCGTTAGCTTTTGTAATGCTGGACTCCCCCTCAATCCTCCGGCCGTCAGCCAGTTCTGCCCACAAAGAAACGTCGCTCAGAGTAGCCGGCAGCACCTCTCCCCTAACTGCTAAAACTTTAGAACTCGCGGCGATCGCCTGTTCCAAATCCCCAGCAATATCGCTCATCGCCGTCAAAAACAAATTCCCAAAACTGTGACCCACCAAACCGTCACCAGCCTGAAAGCGATATTGAAATAACTCAGTCAATAACTTTTCCTCATCTGCCAAAGCCGCCAAACAATTGCGAATGTCTCCGGGCGGCAATACCCCAATTTCCCGCCGCAACCTCCCGGAAGACCCCCCATCATCCGCCACCGTGACAATAGCAGTGATTTTGGCACTGTAATCCTTCAATCCCCTGAGCAAATTAGAAAGGCCCGTACCGCCCCCAATTGCCACAATTTTCGGGCCGCGGTGCAAGCGGCGGTGGTTGAGGAGTCGATCTACCAATTCCTCATTCCCTTCGGGCATCAGCACTTGAGTAATAGAGTTCAAACTGCGAGTTTGCCCCCACAGAATTAACAAAATCCCGCCAGCAATGATGATCGGCCCCGACACGTAATTGGGAACAACTTCCGCAATCCACGCCAAAAAATTTCTCAACAATTGCAATAAGAAGAAAATGGGAGTCATCCCAGTCCAAATTGCTAAACCCAAAGTGGCAAGTACCACGCCGCTGGCACTGATCAGCAGCCACCGTTTCACTAACAGTCCGGGGGCTAACCACTTAAACCACTGGTGAACTCGCCCGTTCCGCAAAGAAGGGGCGTAAGGATTTCTGGATTGGGCAAAAACCTGCTTGGCTTTAACCAAGACGCGGAGGGCTTTAGGAAGTGAACTAATTGACATGGTTAATTAGTCTTAAGGGTATTGGAACAGCTCGAGCTGACAAATTTACAATACAAGAGAGTTTTGATTCTGGCAGTCAATTGAAGTAATTAGTTATTAGTCATTAGTCATGAGTCATTAGGTAGACTGATGACTGAGGACTGACAACTTATTGATAACATCCTATGGCTGAGCCACTAATCGAACTCAAGGGGGTAAGTAAGTCCTTCGGCCAGAACCCGATCCTCGATCGAGTCGATCTGAGGATTTATCGGGGAGAGGCCCTGGCAATTATTGGCCCTTCCGGGACGGGGAAATCTACGATTCTGCGGATAATTGCGGGTTTGTTGGCCCCGGATGCCGGTGAGGTTTTTGTTCAGGGACAGCGCAGGGTCGGATGGGTGGACGACGTGGCAGATCCGATCGGAATTGGGATGGTGTTTCAGCAAGCGGCTTTGTTTGATTCGCTGACGGTGGAGGAGAATGTCGGTTTTTTACTGTACCAGCATTCTAAGCTGCCGCGCCGCCGCATTCGGGAATTGGTGGAGGAGAAGTTAGAGATGGTGGGTTTGCCGGGAATTGGCCAACGCTATCCGGCGCAGTTGTCTGGGGGAATGCGGAAGCGAGTAAGTTTTGCCCGCGCCATCATGGCGAATCCCGATAATGCTAGAGACAATCCAGAGGTTTTGCTGTACGACGAACCGACGGCGGGTTTAGATCCGATCGCTTCGACGGTAATTGAAGATTTAATCCGCGACTTGCAGGCGGCCCAAGGTGTTTGCAGCACTTATGCGATCGTCACTCACCAAGACAGTACCATCCGCCGCACTGCCGATCGCATCGTATTTCTCTATCGAGGCAAAGTGCAATGGGAGGGAACTGTCAATGACATTGCATCTACAGATAATTTACTGATCAGACAATTTTTTAGCGGCAGTGTTACTGGGCCCATTCAAGCGCTTGGATAGTCAATTGTCATTAGTCATTAGTCATTAATCAGCAGTCATTAGTTATTAAGGTCAAGGGTAATATGGCAACAAAAAGTTTTCAGGAATTGCGAGTTGGTAAATTATCAGAACGACTAGCCGATGAAATTTGGAAAGCTGTTAACACTTGGGAGCCATTTGCCAAAAATACGATCGGCAAACAAATTGTCCGTTCAACAGATAGCATCGGTGCTAACATAGCAGAAGGAGTCGGACGAGGCAGCTATCAAGACAATAAACGTTTTGTCAAGATAGCTAGAGCTTCGTTATATAAAACTCTACACTGGTTGAGACGAGCTTACACTCGAAACCTTTTAACTGTTGCACAAGTCAATATATTCACAGCAATCATTAATGACTTAGCTCCTAAATGACTTAGATCCTAAATTCAACTCCTACCTACAATCTATCCGCTCATCCCCTAAAAATCACGAGCAATAACTCACAAATAATAACTGAGGGCTAACAACTAATGACTAACGACTAATGACCAATGACCAATGACTAATGACTAATGACTGCTGACTAATGACTAATGACTGAGGAGGTAATATGCGATCGCGAACTGTAAGAGAAGGTTCTGTCGGGTTCTTAATTTTAGTAGGAATCGGTTTATTTGGCGGCTTAGTGCTCTGGCTGCGGGGCGTGCAGCTAGGGAACCGCAGCTACAAATTCGCCGTAGAATTTGCCAGCGCCCAAGGAATGCAGATAGGCACGCCCATCAGGTATCGCGGGGTTGCAGTCGGTAAAATTACCGCCCTCAAACCGGGTTCCAACGGCGTAGACGTGACGCTGGAGATTGCCCCCGGTACTTTAGTGATTCCCCGGGATGTTACGATCGAAGCGAATAAATCCGGTTTAATTGGCGAATCGTCGATCGACATTACCCCCAACTCGATTTTGCCAGAATCGTTACTTACCGCCAATCCCGTTAGTGCCGACTGTCCCCCTGAGATTATCTGCCAAAATTCGCGCTTAAAAGGTCAAGCGGGAGTCACTATCGACGAACTTATTCGATCCACAGTCCGCCTAGCTAATTTCTACACCGACCCCGCGCTGTTCAACAATATTAAATCCCTCGCAGAAAATACAGCCAACACAGCTAAAGGTGCAGCTAAACTAACTCAAGATTTATCGAATTTAACTCAAACTGCCCAAGCCGAAATAAAAACTTTGAATCAAGATGTAAGGGGAGACATTGGGAGCTTAAATCAATCGGTAAAAACCGAAATAGCAAGTTTAAACCAATCGTTAAAGGGAGAAGCAAGCAGTTTAAATCAATCATTAAAGGGAGAAGCAAGCAATTTAAATCAATCGCTAAAAGCAGAAATATCAGGAGTCGCCACTGATATTTCTAAAGCAGCAGCTACGGCGGACACTTCCACAAAAGCCGTATCTGCCGCTGCGATAAATTCTGCTAATTCAGTAACTCAAGCAGCCAATCAAGTTACATTAACAGCCAACCAACTCAATTCTTTAGTAGTAACCAACCGCGCCAGTTTAGTCTCAACTCTGAATAACATCAATCAAAGCAGTCAGGAACTGCGGGTAGCTGTCAGCAGTTTGAGTCCAACAATTAATCGCATCAACCAAGGACAATTGCTGAACAATTTAGAAGTTTTATCAGCGAATGCAGCCCAAGCTTCGGGTAATTTGCGAGATTTATCCAGCCAGGTAAACAATCCGGCCACTTTGCTATTATTGCAGCAAACTCTAGATTCTGCACGAGCTACATTTCAGAACGTGCAGAAAATTACTTCCGACGTGGATGATTTGACAGGAGATCCGGCTTTCCGCAACAATATTCGCAGGTTGTTCAACGGATTGGGAGGCTTGTTGGGCTCGACAGAACAACTGCGACAGCAAGTTAAAGTCACTCAAACATTAGCTCCCCTTTCTGAGAAAGTAAATGCGACTACACCTGCCAGAAATTCATCAGTACAGCCGGGATTTCCTCGCTTGCAAAAACAGCCAAAATTGCCTGTTATACCTTCTCAAACTGCAAGAGCAGCAGAACAAGTTGCTCCATAAAATACCTTAAAATAGGGTATCATTGAATAACCGCCATTGCAATATTCGCGACTTCTTCTAGTAGACATCTCCAAAATAGTAACATTATGTGGTAAAAGAACATATAGCCTTTCTCAGAAAGATGAGGTATCATGTTACTGACACTCACTCGTGAGGGTCAAACAGAGAAGATCAGCTCAAATGAACTATAATTATAGGGTTGAGTAAAGCCTCGCCTGCGATACCACACATCATAACATTTTTTTGAAAGCACGATCTGCTTGACTCACAACACGTTTACTTGTACCAAACATCATACATTGTTAAAAATGAAAGCTTACTCGATTGATTTTAGGCAAAAAATCCTAGATACTTATCATACTGAAGCCATCTCACAAAAAGCAATAGCTAATCGTTTTTCTGTGGCTCTAAGTTTTGTACAAAAATTGCTTAAACAATATCGTGAAACAAAAAACATTACTCCGAAAACTGACCGATGTGGAGTCAAAGGCAAACTGAATGCGGAGCAACTACTCATCTTGGCGGAATTGGTGGAAGCTTCGGATGATGCAACTCTTGAAGAACTCCGTTATTTACTTTATGGGAAAATTGGATTTTCCGTTAGTAGAGCAACAATAGGAAGAATGATAAAACTCTTAGACATTACTGTCAAAAAAAACTCTCTTCCCTTCAGGCAAAGGCACAGAGCGAGTTCAAATCCTGCGATGTGAGTTCTGGAAAAAAATTAAAGAGTAAGGTTTGAAAGACTTAATATTCATTGACGAATCGGGAGTTAATTTGGCAATGGTTAGGTTATATGCTAGGTATGCAAAAAGGTGAAAGGGCCAAGGGGCCAAAACCAACTAAACGTGGCAAAAATGCAGGGCTATTTCATTCTGAACAAGATTTTGAGTGTGTTAAGATTAAAGCCAGCACTTCGTTGCCAGGGCTATTTCATTCTGATCGAAAGGCTGATATGATATTGGATTGATTCTCACCCGAAAGACCCATCTACGATGTCTCAACTTGCTCAAAAGTCGAAGCTTTTACAGCCCTGCCTGATACGCGGCGTACCGCAGGACAACGC
>NZ_JAUBTQ010000117.1:0-6258 GCF_036702515.1 Microcoleus sp. BROC3 | reverse complement strand
CAGCCTACATAGAGGCGGTTGTCGGTGCTGGTGACCCAGTTGCAGAACTGCTCCCACAGGTTGGCGCTTTCGCGCTGCTGTAAGGTTGTGGTCATGGTTTTATGATTGCTTTATTTGGTTTTCAATGTTCGCGACGGCTTTGTGTTCCGCCATGTAAATAAACATAAAGCATATTCTAAGGTTTGTAAAGTATTGTAACAACAGATTAACTGATGAGAGTCATAAGATTGACTTATCAATATCAGGAATGGTGGATAAATGGGAAACAATGGACAAAAAAGTAGGTAAAGCCTGGAAGCGCGTCGCCTTCAGGCATGGAAATATTAGGATACAGACTTTTGCTGGCTGGGTATCATAATGAGAGCCCAATAGGGAACTTCAGCGGGATCGACATCTGCGATCGCCCGAATTCGCTGATTAGGCATAGTTGCGCGTTCTATATACAGTGCTCGATCGAACTGTCCCAACTCAATCAGCACGTCCCGGACTTTCGCAAAGTGCCGGCCCAGCTTAATAATCACAGCAGCATCAACAACCGCCAGCCGATCGCGCAAAACCTCAGCATCCAGCGTCGCAGGCATAATACTTAACACATCGTTACGATAAGTCAGCGGCACTCCCAACGCAGCCGCACTAGCCATTGTCGAAGAAATTCCCGGCACAACTTCAGTCGTAAAAGTCCCCGACAAACGGTTGAATAGATACATAAACGAACCGTAGAGAAAAGGTTCGCCCTCACATAGCACCGCCACATCCCGCCCCTCGCTCAGATGTGCGGCAATTTTCTCGGCAGCAATATCGTAATAAGGTTGAGACGATCGCGTCGGACTAAAAGGCAACGGCATCGGAATCTCAATTTGCTCCGGGCGCAGATAATCTGCGACGATCGCCCGCGCCAGTACCTTACCATTTTCCATCGCCGGATAGGCAATCACCGGCACCGATTGCAAAATCCGATAAGCTTTCAAAGTAATCAACTCAGGATCGCCAGGGCCAATACCCAAACCGTACAATTTACCATTCGCCTCAGTCATAATTCATCCTTTTTCGCTAACGCATTCACGGCCGCCGTTGCCATTGCACTGCCACCGCGCCGCCCGTGCAGCGTAATAAATGGCACTCCCCGACTGTTGGCGGCCAGTTCGGCTTTGGATTCGGCGGCCCCGACAAATCCTACCGGGAAACCCAGAATTAAAGCCGGTTTGGGTGCTCCGGCATCCAGCATTTCCAGCAGTCGGAACAAAGCAGTCGGGGCATTGCCAATTGCCACAACCGCACCCTGCAAGTTGTCCAGCCATAAATCCAGGGCCGCGGCCGATCGAGTATTTCCCATTTGCCGCGCCAACTCCGGGATTTCGGAATGCCAGAGGGTGCAAATCACCTGATTGTCAGCGGGAAGGCGTTTGCGAGTGATGCCTTCGGCCACCATCCGGGCATCGCACAGAATCGGCGCACCTGCGGAGAGGGCTTGGCGTCCGCAGGTGGCTGCACCGGGCGAAGCTGCTAAATCTGCAACAATATCGGTCATGCCGCAACTGTGAATTAGTCGCACGGCTACGGATTCTAAATCGGGCGGCAAGCTTGACAAATCTGCTTCGGCTCGAATTGTGGCGAAGGATTTGGTGTAGATTTCTGTTCCGTCTCGAATGTAGTCAATCATTGTTTAAAACTGCTATGGGAAGTTTGTTGAATTTTTGAAATTGATTTTTTGAATTAACCGCGAAGGCGCGTTACGCGGCGCGTAAGCGCTAGGACGCGAAGGAAGAAATCTCAAGAGAGATACAAAGAGAAATAATTAAAAATTGTCAGTTTGAATGGGATATTTTTTCACTTTAAAGTCCGATTTTCGGCGCTGAATAACTGCTGTAATTGGTCGATCGCCTGCCGATCGACAAACTCACCAAATGACTCCAAACGATCTCGAAACCGCTGATACACCCGCAACATTCGCTCGATCGCATCGGGCATCTCGATCGCACTCACCGCCTGAAAAATTTGTCGTCCGAAGGGCAAATCTTTTCTACCCGCATAAATGTCGTAACCTTCGATTATCTCGTCTCCTCGCTCAATCTGAATTCCTACCAGCGTGATATCAATTGGCCGGTGCTGGGCGCAGGACTTTTGGCAACCGCTGAAATGAATGTTAATCGGCAGGTCGATCGTCAATTTTTGCGCTAAATCCCTCACCATTTTTAGGGCGTGACTTTGAGTATCTGTCGCCGCCGACGCACAGCCGTTGCTGCCGGCACAAGCCACCAAGCACGAATCTAGGCGAGTCGCCGACGAGTGCAATCCCCAATCGGCTACTTGCTGTTTTACCTCAAAAAGCTGGGAGTTGGGGATGTCAGAAATCAACAGATTTTGCCACGGCGTAAGTCTCAGGGTACCGCTGGCTAGATTCTGGGCTAAATTTGCCAAATTCCGCAGTTGCTTTGATTCTAGCCTACCGAGAGGTAGTGCAATTCCCATGTAGGAGAAACCGGACTGTTGTTGAGGATGAATGCCGAGATGTAGGTGATGGGGGAGGGATTTTTCCGATGAGGCGATCGGGCGGGCGGGCAAGATGCCCACCCCACCAGGAACTTCACTCTTCGCTTCACAGGCATCTTGCCTGTTTTGGGGAAAGGTGCCAGATGTGAATTGCCATAAAAATGGTAAATTCTGCTGTACCTTTTCTAGATAACTTTCAGCGCCCCAATCTGTCAGCAGGTGACGCAAACGCGGTTTTTTGCCATCAATTCGAGGTCTATTTTTGGTGTATTCAAGATAGGTGCTAGCGAGCGCGGCTAATACTGAAATACATTGCGATTCTTGGATTGAAATTCCTGTATCGCCGTTTAAATGCAGCCGAAAAACGATTTTTGATTGGGTTGAACGCCCTTCTGCTGCTAATAAAATATCGTTGCGTAAATCGCGGATCGAAACCGATTCCCCGCCGTCGAAGCCAATACTGAACTTAGGCGAAAGTTCCGACAATTCGGGATGCGTTTGCAGGTAATCATCCCAAGCTTTCACTAGCGGGCGAGTATCGAGTAGCTGCTGGCGATCGATCCCTGCTGTCGGACTTGCCATAATATTGCGAATTGGGTCAACTTCAACGTGGCGAGACGCTATCCCCAATTCCTGCAAGCGGTTCCAGACTTCCGGGGCAATTTCCGAGTTCACTTCTCGGATTTGCAAATTTGCCCGATTTGTCACTTGCAAACAGCCGGTACTGTATTGATCGGCCAAATCGGCGATCGTCCAACACTGCTGCGCGTTTAAAATTCCCCCCGGAATCCGCATTCTCGATAAAACTCCGTCTCGGGCGATCGAACCGTAAAATAAACCCGGACAAGTCGGCAAATCAGTCAAAGCTAACAAATAATCTCCTCCCCGTGCTCCGCAGGGAATCCAAAAGTAAACGCCTACAAAGCGCCCCCGAAATCGGCATTCTGACTTTTACAGTTGCGGCACAGCGCCGGAATTGCACCGGACTTTCCCGCTTTCAGGTTTTAGAAAGGTATCACGAGCTGACCCACACAAAGCAAAACCCTCAACTTTCTTAACAAAACCCCTGGCGATCGCCAATCTCTCCCCTCTCATCAGCTTTCCTAATCGCAGTCATCAGTTTAACTGTCGCTACACCCCTTTACAAACCTTAACAACACAGTTAATAATATAAACATCATCCGAACATTGACAACCAAATACAGCAATCATAAAACCATGACCACAACCTTACAGCAGCGCGAAAGCGCCAACGTCTGGGAACGCTTCTGCGAATGGGTAACATCAACCGACAACCGCATTTATGTAGGTTGGTTCGGCGTCTTGATGATTCCCACCTTGCTAACTGCCACCATCTGCTACGTCATCGCCTTCATCGCAGCCCCTCCAGTGGACATCGACGGCATCCGCGAACCAGTAGCAGGTTCCTTAATGTTTGGCAACAACATCATCACAGGTGCAGTTGTTCCCTCATCCAACGCCATCGGTCTTCACTTCTACCCCATCTGGGAAGCAGCTTCCCTCGATGAGTGGCTGTACAACGGCGGCCCCTACCAATTGGTAGTATTTCACTTCCTGATCGGCATTTTCTGCTACATGGGTCGTGAATGGGAACTATCTTACCGCTTAGGTATGCGTCCTTGGATCTGCGTCGCTTACTCTGCACCAGTTGCAGCAGCCACCGCAGTATTCTTGATCTACCCCATCGGACAAGGTTCGTTCTCTGACGGTATGCCCTTGGGTATCTCCGGCACATTCAACTTCATGATCGTGTTCCAAGCCGAGCACAACATCCTGATGCACCCGTTCCACATGTTGGGAGTTGCTGGTGTCTTCGGTGGTAGCTTGTTCTCCGCCATGCACGGTTCTCTGGTAACATCTTCCTTGGTTCGTGAAACAACCGAAACCGAATCGCAAAACTACGGTTACAAATTCGGTCAAGAAGAAGAAACCTACAACATCGTCGCAGCCCACGGCTACTTCGGTCGTTTGATTTTCCAATACGCTTCCTTCAACAACAGCCGTTCTTTGCACTTCTTGTTAGGTGCATGGCCAGTTGTCGGCATCTGGTTTACCGCTTTGGGTATCTCCACGATGGCTTTCAACTTGAACGGTTTCAACTTCAACCAATCGATTATCGACTCTCAAGGTCGCGTGATCAATACTTGGGCTGATGTGATCAACCGCGCTAACTTGGGTATGGAAGTAATGCACGAGCGCAACGCTCACAACTTCCCTCTCGACTTGGCTGCTGGTGAGACAACTCCCGTAGCAATGGTTGCTCCTTCTATCAACGGCTAAGTTTTAGCTTTTGATTGACAAACAGCGCTCCTAGTAATAGGGGCGCTTTTTGTTTGGGGAAAAATATTTTTAGAGACTTTATTGTGATATCTAGTCCGGTAGCATGGGGAGCATCCCAATTTGGGTTTTAGAAGAGTGTTGGCTGTGAGAGTACGAAGCGAGATATATAAACTTTTCTGTGCGGGACGCTCGCAGGGTCTAAGGATCGCGAATTAAATAACTTACAATTTTAATTGTTATGGTGGGATGGGCGTCCCGCCCGTCCAAAAAAGGGCGGGCGGGACGCCCACCCCACTTTCAAGAGTGTAAGTTATTTAATTCTCATTCCTAAGCATAATTGCACATAAGCTAAGGCATATACCAGCAGCGGATAAGCAGCAACAGTTCAAATGATTCGCTGCCGGAGATTCCTAGGAATGGAAGGATTT
Source organism: Microcoleus sp. BROC3 (assembly GCF_036702515.1). Lineage (NCBI taxonomy): Bacteria > Bacillati > Cyanobacteriota > Cyanophyceae > Oscillatoriales > Microcoleaceae > Microcoleus > Microcoleus sp. BROC3. Next base: position 1,039 of record NZ_JAUBTQ010000117.1, on the reverse strand, counting down.
TTGTTTTTTATTTAATAGTTAATTTGGCTTCGCTAGTGCGATCGCCCATTCCCCCAGTAATAGTAACAGTTCCAGGCCGCAGCGCTTGAAATGTGCCCGCTGATTGCGTTTGAGCCAGCAACGGCTCCGGATTGGGAGATTTGCTGGGTACACCAGGTATCGGTTGCTGATAGTAGGGAGTCGAAAATCGGAAATAAGTCACTGGGGGAAGCAATCTCCCCTTTGAATCGGAGAGAATTATTTTAAAGGTAATACGATCGCCCACGCGCACGGTTGCAACTTCTGGTAGAATCCGAAGTGTCCAATCAGGCGGGTAAACAATACCGGACATAGAGAGTGTTTCTCCACCTTTTTTTGCAAACACGGCAAACTTTCCCGGCGCAATACCCGTCACAGTTCCATCTGGGGAAACTTTGACGACTTCTTCATAATCGGACGACCACACCCACTGTTTCTCGGACTGCGTAGAATCTCCTGGAATACACCCTGAAGCGGCGTCGGTACTCCCGATTTTTAGCTTAGTCGTTTGACCCACAATTAAAGGCTCAACTTCCCAAGAATTGTAGTTAAGGCAAGGGGGATTATATATACCTAGAAATTCTCTCAACTCCCATACCGTAATACCTATGAATCCGAATAACAGGACGATCGCAGTTACGCACCCGAACCCGATAAATTCCTTCTGTTTGTTATTCATATTTAATATTGATTTTTTTTGTATCTATAACTTTATGAACCAGTGCGCCAAGCGCTCTAGCTTTGTATGCCACCGAGAAAAGTGGCACAGAGATAAATAAAATGCTATTATTTTTTCACACTGGGAATACTGCGCTAAAGTATCTCGGAATAAATTTGTGATTTCATAGCAGATAAAATAGCATTTATTCACTCACTTTTATTAAAAAAATAGGCGTTAATTTGTGTTGCATCTGCCTTAAATCTGCGGTTGACATATCAAAATTTGTAATTGCTCAACTAGGGGAAAAAAGGGAGCCATCAATCGAGAGAGCTTGTTGAATAGATTGATAAGCAGTTAAAC
>NZ_JAUBTQ010000116.1:0-7040 GCF_036702515.1 Microcoleus sp. BROC3 | reverse complement strand
GGTACAGCAGTTTTAAACCTCAGCAACCTTACCTTACCAACCGGATTTAGCATTGTCGGAAATTTACCTGCAACTGTGGGAGCAGGCGGTAGTGCTAATTTGCAAATTGAAGTAGATACGACAGCAGCAGGAATTAAAACAGGTACGCTGCAATTTGTCAATGATGATAGTGACGAAAATCCCTTTGATTTCCCCATAGCGGCCAGTGTCACAGCCACACCAACTCCAACTCCAGCGCCGACACCGGAACCCGTACCCACGCCGACGCCGGAACCCGTACCCACGCCGACACCGGAACCCGTACCCACGCCGACACCGGAACCCGTACCCACGCCGACACCGGAACCCGTACCCACGCCGACGCCGGAACCCGTACCCACGCCGACGCCGGAACCCGTACCCACGCCGACGCCGGAACCCGTACCCACGCCGACGCCTGTTAACATTCCCGATACAGACTGCATTTGCGATCGAATTGAGTATCCCAATCTCAACAAACCCAACCAACAAATTGATAATATTATCAATGGTCGTCCCGGTCTTCTAATTGGCACTCCCAGAAATGACGCCTATTTTGCCAGCAACAGTCCCAATATCTTCGATGCTTTAACTAGCAACGACAACCTATTTGGTGGCGAATTTAAGGATATCTTCAACGGCAATGAAGACAATGACTTCATTGACGGTAACAAGGGAGACGACCTCTTATTTGGCGGCAAAGGAAACGACATCCTTCTTGGTGGTTTTGGTGAAGACCTGAGCTTTGGGAACGAGGGCAACGATGCAATTAACGGCCAAGAAGATAATGACTTAATCTTTGGCAATCGAGGTAATGATTTTATCGACGGTGGCAAAGGAAACGATAGCCTATTCGGCGGAAAAGCTCAGGATTTAATTCTAGGCAGCGAAGGCAATGATTCTCTCTTCGGACAACTCGAAGACGATACTTTGTGCGGCGGTGCAGGAGATGACTTCCTAAGCGGCAACGAGAATAAGGACTTAATCGACGGCTGCGAAGGAAACGATACAATTTACGGCGGTGAAGATAATGATACCTTACTCGGCTGCGTTGGCGATGATTTCTTGTCGGGAGATTTAGGGAATGACAGCCTCATCGGAGGTTTGGGCAAGGACACTTTTGTCTTAGGAGTCGTCAGCGGATTCGATATTATCTCTGATTTTGTTAAAGGTCAGGATTTCATAGGATTGTCGGGGGGTCTGAGTTTTAATCAGTTAGAAATAAGTCAGAACAATAACAGCGCGCTGATTAAGTTGAAAGGAAGTGGAGAAGTAATTGCTTCGTTAACGGGAGTCAATGCCAGTTTAATTGCTGTTAACGATTTCCGAATTGTCTGATCTCCCGCTAAAATAACCGTTACATGGCAAGTAGTGAGGACTTCATTCCTCACTACAAACCAATTCGATCGTGCAGGTTATAGCGGACATAATATCAGCCGTTCTGGACACACTCCGACTCCTCAAAACCGGGTTTTTTACGCCCGTGTGCGGCCTGGGAGGCGTCTTTTCGTAAAAAAAACAGGTTTCTTGGCCCCCATGCGTTCAGGACTATAGAATTGGAAAAAATAAGCTGATTCCGTGTAAACTCTTTATTATATTAATTCTGCCTTCTGCGCGACGGTGACTAATTGCCCGATCGCCTTAACCGCAATACTGGGATGAAAAAGTAGAGCCGGCGACTCATTCATGTGCATAACTTGCAAAAATGCTTGACAAACTTTAGCATCTTGGACCATCACTTTTAACACCAGATCCATGTAATCAATTGTCAGCCGCGTAGCGAGGTTTAGTTTTGCACCTTCACTTCCCGGATAGCGGGAATCCTGACTGATGGCAAACGTCCAAGGAGTAGTGTGTAATTTTGCTAGTTTTTGTTGAAATTGTCGCGCCAAGCCTGTTAAATCGCCTTCTGGATACCGCTCTCTTTGCTTTTGCAAACATTTATCTAGCATCTGAGCATCTAGTGCAGCAACCGTCATTCCCTGTCCGTATATCGGGTTAAAAGCGCAAACTGCATGACCGATAATTATTAAGTTTTCAGGGTAACGAGCGAGGCGTTCGTAGTGGCGCAAACGGTTTTCTGTACCTCGATAACTATAAACAGGTGTTATTGCTTCTGCGTCTTTAATTGCCTCATAAATTGTCGGGGTTGGCAAAGTGCGGGCAAATTCTAGAAAACCTGCTTCGTCTTCGGGGGGATAATCGCGATCGCCCCCGAGGAGAATTGCCAGCCAGCGATTGCCTTCGATCGGAAAAATTCCACCGCCGCGGGTGCGAAATGGCGGTGCTGTTGACACAAATACTGGCACCGTGTCTGACAATTTACCGCTGCCTTCATAGATGCGGCTGGCATAGCCGACAAAAGCATTGATAGTGGTTTCTGGCGGAGGTTCATAGCCCAAACTTTTCAACCATTGAGGTGTTTTGGAAACTTTGCCACCAGCATCGACTACTAAATCTGCATACAAATTCTCTTCATGGATGTTAGCCTGGTTGTGGCGATCGCGAAAACGCACCGACACGCCAGCAACCTCGGTGCGCGAGGCATTCGCCAGCAACCCCGTTACTTTCCCTCCTTCTAGGAAATGCACGTTCGTATTTTCAGCCAAGCGGCGGCGAATGTGCCAATCAAGTAAATCCCGACTGAACATAATTAAATCATTTACATCCGGGCTAAAGTGCGGGGCCCAACCCGCCGGAGTCAACCACTCGATCGACCTCGGATCTAAACTAGGAGCACCAGCAGCTACGAGTTCGTTTTCCAAGCCGGGAAAAAACTCTTCTAGGATGATTTTTCCCCGATTTAAAAGGACGTGAAGGTGACGGGATTGAGGAATACCGGGGCGAGGTGCGGGTTTTTCTGGCAAAAAATCCCCTTCAACAATACTTACTCGATCGAAGTGTTTTGCTAATACTCTAGAGGCCAACAGTCCTGCTAAACTGCCGCCAATAATAATTGCATGACTTTCTCGCTGCACGATCTAACTCCTTGAAAGCTAATTTGTTATGGCATTGGTCGATCGATTGTGAACAATTTGTCTGGGCTTCTGTGCAGACTCTTAATATCGCTCTACCAAAGATTTTCCTCGGCGATGATTTTAATCAGACTTAACCATTACTGCTATAAATCTCGGGTGCGCCCCAGCGCGGTTTACTCATAACTTAGAACTAACAATTTAACAACTGCCAACTTACATAGCACAAGTATCTCTAAAGTGATAGCCGGCCGCAGACATATTTCTACACTTCCAACTGTAGGGGGATGCTTTAGCTCGTCAATAAGGCGATGCTTGCCATTGGGGGCATGAGTCTAAAACTATACATTAGTTAACTCGCGCCAACGATCGCGCGCACCCACCCCTTAACGAGGAATATACTATGTATCAAAATTTGCCAATAAATCCACAACTGTATAACATCGGGTTCTGGCTGGCCCAAGTGCCAGTAGAGCAGACTACTACAAACACAGCAGAAGACGCAGCACTGCTTTATTCCGGGCCGCAATTTTTTATCGCTTTAATAGCTGGAGTCGTGCTCGCGTGCGCTTTCCAACTCTTGCTAACAAATTTATCAGTAGCCGCTGGCCTTTCCTACATAGGACAATCCCACGACGACGGCCAACACTCGGATAGCGACAGCCCCCCAGTCCGCCACATCGGCCGAAAGGTAGGTACTTGGACGCTAGTTACCGTCACCGTCGCCCTATTCTTCGCTTGCTTGCTAGCAGTTAAGCTCAGCTTGATTAGCAGTCCCGGTTTAGGGGCGATCGTCGGTTTAGTCGTGTGGGCTACCTATTTCTCAATGCTTGTCTGGGTGAGCTCCACCACCGTCGGTTCCTTGATCGGTTCTGTCGTTAACACCGCGACATCAGGCTTTCAAGCCATTGTCGGCACCGCAGCCTCGGCCCTGGGCGCAAAAGCAGCCAGCAACCAAGTCGTCGCCACAGCGAAAGCAGCAGCAGCAGCAGTGGGGCACGAACTGGGTAGCGCGATCGACCCCACAAGCTTGCGCGAAAACGTCGAAGACTACATTCAAAGCCTCAAACCGCCTGAATTAGACATCAAAGGGATGCGCAGCGAATTTGAAAAATTGCTCAACGATCCCCAACTCAAAGCAGTTGCTGGCGAAAATTTGCCGAATCTCGATCGGCAAACTCTCGTAGATTTAGTAAGTTCGCGATCGGACTTATCAAAACGCGATGTAAACCGGATTGTAGACCAACTCCAAGATGCTTGGAAACAAGTAGGAAAACAAGGGCAGCAATCAGACGGCATCGCCCAATTAGTAGACTATCTCAAATCTGCCAAATCGGGAGATTTGGTCTCTGATAAATTGGCAAGTAGGGTAGAAAAAGCCCTCAGCAATCTGGGCGGTCAAAATTCCGGACAAAGCCCGACCATGATGTCGCAAGCAACGACAATGGCAGTCAATGCTTTAATGGGAATAGTATTGGGTCGCACGGATATTTCTGACTTGGATGTTGAAAAAGTAATCGGTCAGCTCAAAGAAGCTAAAGACAAAGTTGGCCAGCAAGCTGATAAAATTACCGCTCAAGTCAAAGGCGAACCAGTAACTTACAGCCCGATTCGTGCCGACGTAGAAAACTACTTACTCAACACTTATTCGTGGCAGATGAACCCGCAAGCGATCGAGCGCGAATTTCGTGACGTACTCTACGATCCTACGGCAGATCCGGGAACTGTGCGCCGCGAATTAGAAAAACTAAAACAGTCTAACTTTGCCGAAATCTTGGCCAGTCGAGGCGTTTTTACCCAAGACAAAATTAAAGAAATTTCCCAGGAATTAGAAGCAATTAGACAGCGAGTTTTACAAACCGTAATCTTTGCCGAGGAGCAAGAAAAAGCTCGCGATTTGCAGTGGCGGGTGGAAACTTATCTGAAGCTGACGCCGAAAGGGGAACTGACAGCATCAGCTATCGGTAGCGATTTCAAAAAAATATTAGAGGATTCTGACGCTACTTACGAACAGTTGCGCGCGAGGCTTTCTCCTTACACCCGCGACAGTTTCGTGCAAATTCTCAGAGGTCGTGAAAACTTCGGCTTCCAGGAAGTAGAACAGATTGTTAAAGATTTGGAAATGACGCGAGATGTAGTTTTAGCAGATGCTAAAGGTCTGCAAGAAGCAGCCCAAGTCCGACTAGACAATCAGTGGCAAAAAGTCCAAGAATACTTGAAGTCTACGGGCAAAGAAGAACTCAATCCCGAAGGCATCAAGCGCGATTTCAAAACGCTGTTGGACAACCCGGAAGCGGGAATGTGGGCGCTGAGAGCTAGAGCTTCTAGGTTCGATCGCGAAACTTTAGTAAAATTGCTATCTCAGCGGAAAGACCTCAGCGAAGACCAAGTAAATCAGCTTCTCAACAGCGCCGAAGAAACTTGGCACAGTGCGGTGCACGCGCCGCAAAAGTTGGCCGAAAAAGCTAAGGATCAGTACGACCAAACCACCACCGCCCTTGCAGATTACCTGCGCAATACCGGCAAAACAGAACTCAATCCTGAAGGGATTAAGCGGGATTTGACCAAATTGCTGGAAAATCCCAAAGAAGGAGCTTTAGCGCTGCGCGGCCGCCTGTCTCAAGTCGATCGCGATACTTTGGTAAAACTGCTTTCTCAGAGAGAAGATTTGACCGAGGAACAAGTAAATCAAATTATCGACCAAGTACAGGAAACCCTCGGCTCGATTGTGAAAGCGCCGCGCCGTTTGGCAAAGCGGATGCAAAGCCAAGTGCAAGATTTTCAGAGTGTTTTAGAAGATTATTTGCGCAATACGGGCAAGGATGAATTAAATCCCGAAGCGATCAAGCGCGACTTGCAACTGCTGCTGCACGACCCGAAAGTCGGCGCTTACAGTTTGGGCGAGCGCCTGTCGCACATCGATCGAGCTACAGTTGTTTCTCTGCTGTCTCAGCGGCCGGATATTTCTGAAGCAGAAGCCAATCGCATTGTCGATGGAGTTTTGTCGGTGCGCGACGAGTTCGCACTGCAAATTCAGAAAATACAGGAGCGCATTCAGTCGGTAATTGACGGGATTCTCGGAAAAATTCGGGATTACCTCAATTCGCTCGATCGCCCCGAACTAAATTACGAAGGCATTACGCGGGACGTGCGGAAGTTATTTGACGACCCGCAAGCCGGATTTGATGCTTTGCGCGATCGGCTGGGTCACTTCAACCGCGATACTTTAGTAGCACTAATTAGTTCTCGGGAGGACATTTCCGAAGCAGATGCCAACCGCTTGATCGATCAAATTGAAAGAAGCCGCAACAGCGTCTTGCAAAGAGCAGAACGCTTGCAGCAAGAAGCGCAGCTTCGCCTCGAAAGCATCAAATTACAAGCCGAAAAACAAGCAGAAGAAACCCGGAAAGCTGCAGAAGTTGCCTCTTGGTGGCTGTTTTTCACCGCTCTTTCTTCGGCAGCAGCAGCAGCAGGCGCAGGTGCTTTAGCCGTCATCCGGTAAAAAAGACTAAAGTTGCGATCGGATTGCAGATAGTGCCTGATGTGAGTTTATGCTGACATCAGGCACTTTTTTTAGTAAAGGATTTTATCCTGGGGTGGGAGCGGGTTTATTTAAATTTTTGCACTATTTAATGTTATTAGTAAACCCGCTCCTAGAGTTTTTTTGAAGATAGTAAAACCTCTGAATTTCTACATCTTAATTAGTAGTTTTTATTCATCCAAAATAACAAAGGCAGTCCAGGACGCACGCTTCAAAAAAAAATCGGTTTCTCCTTGTCACGTTCGAGCGTATACGACCAAATTACGTGCAGAGACCGGGTTTTTGCGTTTAAGACTTGAGGACTTTCGTCCTCAATACAAACCCGCTCGCCGTTGTTTTACAGAATTAGATATTATATCAACTCGGGTAGCATCGGAATTAAGGTAGTGCCCTGAAGGAAAGGATCAAGATGATAAAACAAAACCGAATTTAAAAAAAAAAGTAGGTATCTAGAGTTGTAAACTAGCATTATAATAATGTACAAAACTCCAAATTGCAGCAATATG
>NZ_JAUBTQ010000115.1:0-7046 GCF_036702515.1 Microcoleus sp. BROC3 | reverse complement strand
TCAAATTGTCTCTATCAATCTACAAGTGGGTCCAATAATCTGTATTTTTAAATACAAAATTAGATGCGCTTACCCTGCTTTACCAGCTTGTGGCATAGTCCATAAAAGTTGGTCTAACAGGTGGGAAATTGCCCGTTCTCCCCATTTCAATTTCGACAAAGTAGGCGTACTATCTGCCTCAAATAAAGCACCGCCCAAAGGCTTAATATTTAATTCAGTACATGATAAACCTTCAGCAAATAAACGGAATAAAGCCCGCAATCCATTCTCTAAAAAACTGCCTGTTTCCCATCCTTCATCTAGCACTTTGCGAGCATGATTCGCCAGCGCCATACTCGGAGAAAAAGTATTGCGCCACAAACTTGTAGAAGCAAAACTAAATGCTTGTGCGGGGTTATCGCTACTTTCTAATTTGAGGATAAATAGTAAGCGATAAACAATAATTAATCCTTCTTTCCACAGTTGTTTTGCTAAATTTCCTCGACTAATTCCACTCGGTAACAAATCTGTTTCCGTGTGGGTGTTTGTCTCCCCTAGATAAATTTTGTTGCGATTTTCAGGACGATCTAAAATCTCCTGAATAAACCTTTCTACGGCACGCCGCGCCTGTACTCGTAATTCCTTCGTTACCCGCGCCTGCTGCAACCGCGCTTTTTCCACTAATTCCGGTAACGCCTTCACCCCATTGGGAGGCACCAACGCCAACAGCAATAAAAAAGAATCGGGAATATTTCTGCTGCGTTTCCAATAGGGGTCAATAGCAATGGTAATCTGGGAATCAGGGCGAGCCGGATCTGAAATTAATAACCGTAATTCCACCCCATTTGTTAAGAGTCCCAACCGTTCCCCACAAGTTAGTAATACTCTTTGGGCAATGCGTAAGTAACTATAGCGATAAGCAGCACCCCGTTTTGCTGGCGCATCTAAATCTGTTTCAAAATCAGTACACCAAACCCTTAATTTAGTTGAATTATCGGCAGTTATCAGCACTTCACCGCCTGACTCCAAACCTTCGCGGGTTTCCACTTCACCGCCTGATTCAATGCGATCGTACCCCAACAACTTCACCAAGGGGGTAATAACATGATTTCTCACCCGCAATACACCGCCTCTAGTCGCCAATTCTCGCAACTTGCGACGATAAACTTGCCAAGCTTCGTCTAATTCCTTGCCTTCATTCCCCGTTGTTTTGGGTAAACGTTTCGCCTTAATCAGTTCCTTCTCTAACTCAAACCGCACAAAGGGTTCAGGTAGTGCTGGCCCGGTGAAAGTACAATGTTGGAGTAGTTCAAGCGTCATAATTTACCTCTGGAACCAGCATCAAAACACCCAAGGGGAAAATTTCTGGATTACTCAGCGCTAATCTTGACTGTATCATGTCCCAACGCTGGCGATAGATACGCAACACCCCGTCCGCTTCGCTACGCAGTTTCGCAGGTTGAGTGACATCAGTGGCATAAGCAGCTAACCTTTCCAGGGGGTCTTTGAGATACATCCATTCTGACTGAAAAGTTGCCTCTTCTGAGTTAGCGGTGTCAAATAAACTCATTTGAACAGCAGTGACAACTTCTCCGGTGATTTCCTGAGTTCGCAGTTGCAACCATTGGGCGATCGCATCTTGTTCCCGTTCCAACTCAAGGGTATATCCCCGAACAAATTCTTTCGCTGCTACCGGCCAACCTGCTTCAGCAGTTGAGTGCGCCGAACTTTTTGCCGTTTCCCATCCCTGCTGAAAATAATTTTGCCAAACATCTGTGGTATTAATTGCCCGTTTTGGATCTATCAAACATAACCATTGGTTAGCTTGCAAATAAAACTCTGTTTCTCCTTCACGGGTAATCTTCACCGCCAATACTCGCTCAAATTCTGGCCCCATTTTGCTAGCAACCCGACCGAGAAAGGTAAATAGTAAAGTAGGACTTGGAACATCTGCTTTTACTACACTAACGCGAGGGTCTTGGCTATAGGAGTCTGCATTGCCAAAAGATAAGTTTCGCACTCGGTCTAAAGCACGTCTGACTAGAGGATGGGCGCGACCCAAAAATCCCACAGGGCGGTTTTGGGCATCGCGGGTAATGTCCAAATTCGTAGTTAACCGCAAATAGCGCGTATTTGCATCATATCCCGGTAATTCCTCCAACCCATAACACCAATTTGAGGGAAGCCGCACCTCGAAAATGTCAGTTTGTGGCGTTTCCCGAAAGTCGCCGCCATCCAGATAAACGGCATCGCGGACAAAACTTAGGAGGTTGACTGATAAAGTGCGATCGCCTTTTTCCTTTGCTTCCCCTGCTTCCGTCAGCAGTCGCGACTCTGCATTTAACCCAGCATCTCCTAACCAAGTATGGGTGCGTGCTGCTTCCCGAAATCCTTTTAAAGAATGGTCAATTTCTTCTAATAATTCGCGAGTTGCTGGATCGGTTCCCTCATTTTCATCTGCTGTTTCTAAATTAACTAATAAGGGCGTATCATCTTCAAAAAGTTTCGCATCTTCATCCATCAATCCCTTTAATAATTTAGCAGTAGTAGCATCCGTAGAGGTTGTTAACCCCAAAGTATTTGGCACAAAAGTTAAAATAGCTCGTTGTTTTTCATACTTAGCAATCAACCGCAGTAAGATCCGCTCTTCAAAAGTTCCCCGTAAAAACAAATAGCTGACTATTGGATCGAGTTCTTGCCCAAAACGGTCAATTCTTCCATTGCGTTGTTCTAATCGATTGGGATTAAACGGTAATTCTAAATGAATTAAATGATGACAGCGTTGCTGTAAATTCAAACCTTCTGCGGCGGTATCAGTGCTCACTAATATTAAATTAGTATCTGTGCGAAAGCGATCGGTAATTTCTAAGCGTACCTTATTTGCATCATCACCAGAAAGTATCAATACTTCGCCCAGTTTTGCCGCTTGAATTGCTTTTACTGCTGCACGTTGACTGGTGATATACTCTGTGTAAATTAGTACGTTAGTATTTGGTTCACAAGAACGAATTTGTTGAATTTCTTCAATTAATTGGTGTAATTTTGGGTCTTGTTCAATTGCAGCCTCAGCTAATTCAACTAAGTTATCCAAGGCTGCTACTAAATTAGAAATTTTTGCCACACTCCGCGAACCCGACCGAACATCCCGTTCTAATTCAGCTAACTTTTGCGCTAATTCTTCTGCTTCTAAGGCAGATTGTTCTTGTTCTTCTTCAAAACTAACCGTACCAAACCGTTCTAATTTCCGATAGTAATCTCGTAAGGTTTTTAACCTTTGCCTTTTACTTTCTTGAGTTTCCGAACCTTCTGTTAGCAACTGTTGAAATCGTTCGACCACCACTGTTAATGTTGATTTACAAGCAGCCACAGTGGAAACACTGCGTTTGAGTAAAGCAATAAATGCTAACACATCGTTATAACGCTTATTCCTAAAAGCGCGGCGGAGTTCCGGTGCAATTAATTCCAGTAACCCCTGTTGTAACGCTACAAAATTAGGATGTAATGTTGGCGAAGCTGTTACCGATATTGGTCGGACGATGCGAGTTTTGAAGCGTCCGGGAATATGAGATTTCAAGCGACGGACAACATGGCGACGATAGCGATCGCCTCTCAAACTTCCTCTTCCATCTATCAAAGAAGGGTCTAACAGTTCGCACAGAGATGCAAAGGAACGGTCATTGCCATCATGAGGAGTCGCCGTCAGCAATAGTAACGAGTCACAGCGACGCGCTAACACTTGGGCAAGTCGGCGGCGCTGAGAATCTTCCCGATCCTCGATCGCGCCTAAGTCCATACAGTGATGCGCTTCATCCAACACCACCATGTCATAACTCGCTCTTTCGAGCAAATCGATAATTTTTTCCTGTTTCAGAAAATCGATGGAAGCAATGCCCAAAGAAACATGGTCAAATGGGTTTGCGCCTAACTCCGTCCCCCGGCGAATTTCTTCCAACCTAGCGCGGTTAATTTCATCCATCCGCAAACCAAACCGTTCTGCCATTTCCAGTTTCCACTGTTCCAACAATGGCCCTGCCGGACAGACAATTAAAATCCGATGCACCACTCGCCGCGCCATCAACTCAGTAATAATTAACCCTGCTTGAATAGTTTTCCCCAAACCAACTCCATCTGCCAACAGCAAACGCACCCGACTCATGCGAATAGCACGCAGAACCGGAACCAGTTGATAAGATTCAAGGTAAAGACGACCTGGTTGAACTGCCAGCAGCGCATCAGTTCCCAGTGCTTGTTCCAGAAGAAAAGCTTGGTGGTACACTAACCAGTTACTTAACGGTGCAGCGCGGTCTGGACGCAAATCGCGAATTACTGGTTCAATAGATTCAAAAGGATGGAGGAGGTCAAATTCTTCCCCGCGCAGTTCTGCCTCTAAGCAGCGCAGACGGTAGAGGGTTTGCTGCCCTAGTTGGGTACTGCTTACTACTTCCCAGCGTAGCGATCGCGCTTCGACTTCCGTGCCTGCCAGCCAGTTTACCATACTTAATTGTCGGTTGTTCCAACTTTTTTTACTGTAGTTTAGACTAAATAAAGATGAGAACGGTGGCTTTAAGAAGAACCAGAGCCACCGCGCCGTCCGAGAATGAGGATGAAAAATAAAACCTATCCACTCCTTAAATGAACAGTGAACGATTAAAGGACTTTCGTCAAGCAGCATACAATTTATTAGTGAAAGCTCTCCTCTGCAACATTCGAGCTCATGGATTCAGTGATGACCACTCCGAATGCGTCATGTTTAGCGGAATTTTCGCTCAATCCATTATTCTATCGTCAGTGATCAACCTAGAGATGGCAAGGGGTGGAGCCATATTTTTTAAGCAGCATCAGTTTTAGTTCGAGGGGCAACATCTAAGTCTCGCAAATAATTTCTAGACACCTTGTGTTGTGTTGTGTATTGTAGAAGGGTTCCCACTGGTTGGGGACACTAATTTAATGAAAGCTCTCCTAGCTAAAAAAAGGAACATACCTTATTGGCGCCCTTACTTGTTAGGGACACTAATTGGCTAGAAACTTTCGCCGCCTAAAAGGGAAATTCCTGATGGGCATCTCTACTCGTTAGGGAAAAAATAAAGGGAAAAGCTCGGATAGCCTATGTGGCAGTCTGGGCTTTTCGGTTTTTGCTCACTGGCGGAAAGTTAGGCGCTCGATGAGATGAGCTAGGTAGGGAGTGTTTTAAGGCAGGTAAAGCTTTTTGTAGTGAGTGCCTCAGCTATCTTGAGTATGTACCTGTAGCACAAGCAATATTACCATTTTGATAAGTCGGTTCTGGCGGTTTAATTGTACCGACAGCATCATTTTTGCACACTATAGATGTGGTCATTATCTTACTTTTAGATGTCTTGGGCTTAACTTTTGTAGCAGGAATTACAAACACGCCACCGACAAAGCTTCTATAATTTTTTTGCTTTGAGATTGCATAATTAAAGGTTGCCTGTTTTGTGACTAAAAAGGAATATGTGTAATTTTTGGGGTCAACATTAATATCAACTTTTAGAGGCTTGAGAGAAGTGGTAAAAGCACTTTCTTTGGCAAAATGGGCTTCCTGGCGTTTGTTGTAGGATCTAACATACTCTTGGGCCATTCCTTCCCTTACGTACCTAACTCTACTCATAAATGTCGTTACAATTCCCCAACCAAAATATCCAATCACCATCCAAACACATAAATTTCCCACATTTTTAATTAAAAAAGTAGCTAATTTAGAATTTTGTTGCCTCATTGTTTTGTATCCTGTGTTTCTGCTGTAAGGACTTTAGTTTGGTTGCACAAGTTCAGTAATGCGATCGGCTATTGGGGGATGAAGCAGAGAGCGCCTCTTACATTGCACTTTTAGCTCTTATCGGGCGGGGGAAGTGGCGGTAGGGTTTTGTAGGGCTTGATTCTGGGTTGTGGTAATCCGACTCATCATTAAGAAATTGTGCCATGATTCTACCAAACCCATAAGGCAAAAAACGCTCACGGACAAGAAAAACTTGATATCCCAAACATTACAACTCGTCAACCGCACTACTGACCCGAATATACTGGCGCACTAGGGAAAAATTAGCGATCGTTGATCGTTTCTTTACCTGGACTCACCGCATCTCCGTGAATAGCTGATGCGACCCCGTTGCTAAATCGGTTTTGGAAATATTAGCCATTCAGGAAAGTTTGGACATCAAATAAACTGAGTTGCCCCACACTTGTACTTAGGGCTTTGCATCTTCGGTTCGGCTTTGATAACCCATTACGCCAACCCGGATAGGATGTGGCTGGCCATCCCGTGCTGATGAAAGAGGGAATCTTGGCAACTTCTTGGAGCCATGTTTTGTAGGGAGTGTATTGTCTAAAACCGAAGGAAAAGCGCTCCTTTGATATCCATTTCTTAGCGCTTTTCCCTTCTATTGGTTCTCCCATGAGCAAGCATTGAGCTTCGTACTCTAACAGAGCGTTGGCAATGCTACGAATTGCTTTATCCCTCCAAGTAAATTCTTTCATGGGCTAACTCCGCGTTTGCTACATTATGGGTGTTTTGTACCCATGCCGGGGCTGTAATATCGAGACTTCTCCGGCATAGATAATTTAGTTGCTCTCTAATTGCTGGTGGTATTTCCTAGTTTCCGAGATTCTACGCTTGAGGGTGTCTAATGCCATCACCGCTGTCCAATTACCCCGATTAGCTAATTGGATATATTGCTGTATCAATTCTTCGGTGATTTGTTGGTCTAGCCACTGCACCAATTCTGCGGTTGCTTGGCGCGCTTGGGGATTGGTGTTGCCGAATATCTCGAACATTCCCAAACGCTGCATTTGCTCTAAGGTCATACTTTCCACCGCTTTCACGGCTTCTTCAAACTCTTGGGCGGTCAACTGGGACGGCTCATGGGGATGCTGCTGTAACAGGAAATAATCAATTTCTTTGTACGCGCCGACATACATTTTATGGCGAACAGTGTTGCATAAAATTGCGTGTTCGGGCAATTCATCATCAGAGCCTAAGGGGCTTGCAATTAAATATAACCCCAGTTATGCTAGAAGGGTAGGAAACAAAAAATCTGACATGAGCGGTTGTG
>NZ_JAUBTQ010000114.1:0-7228 GCF_036702515.1 Microcoleus sp. BROC3 | reverse complement strand
AGTAGTTCGTCAATCTTGGCCGCTAGGTCGGAAAGGTTGGGGGCTTCAAATTTTGGATGGCTTACAACTTTTTGCGCTTGCCGGGGAACTTCAAAGACTTTCTTCTCTCCGATCGCCGCCTTGATATCGTCTGCGGTTATTTGGTGTTGGTCAATCCAGTCGGCGATGTCTAACCCTTTACTTTTGGGTAAGTTTTCCCAAGCTTTAGAGTTTGGGTAGGGATAAAGCCAGAGGGCGTCGGGGAATTCCTGAGCCAGTACCTCGGCGTGCTTAATGCCTGGTTCATCGCGATCGGGAACGATAACAACCTTTGCACCCTCTAAATCGCTTGTATCAGAGCTTCGCCACTTGCTAGAGCCACCAATGTTGCAGGTAGCGGCCAAACCTGAATTCCACAAAATGTCCGCACAAGTCTCACCCTCGACAAGGTAAATCAGTTCATTGTTTGCGATCGCCTTTCTGACCTCGGCGTAGCGGTAAATAGGGATGTTTTCACGCTCTATCCCTTTAATTCCTCCTATCCAGCCAAGCTGTCGAGAACTTTTGCACTTACCCCAACTTTGTTGAGTCCAATCAGCATCACCCTTACCGTCCTTACCCCCTTTCCCATCATCGAACCGCACAACGCGAACAAGGGGGGAGCCGTCGCGGGCGGGATATTCCCAGTAGCGAGTCTGGCGAGGGCGGATGGCTTTTTTCTCTTGGATGGGAGCGTAGTAAATCTTCCCATCCTTATCAGCTTTCGATGTTGCTTCCCAACCAGTAGCGGGCGGTTGTGCACGGTTGCAGACTGA
Organism: Microcoleus sp. BROC3; assembly: GCF_036702515.1. Taxonomy (NCBI): domain Bacteria; kingdom Bacillati; phylum Cyanobacteriota; class Cyanophyceae; order Oscillatoriales; family Microcoleaceae; genus Microcoleus; species Microcoleus sp. BROC3. The sequence continues at coordinate 6,434 of NZ_JAUBTQ010000114.1, read as the reverse complement.
TAGCTCACCGATAAAGTAGCACCAATCAGGTTTGCCACAGTGGGGGCAAGGGTTGCTTTTGGTTACACGGATAAGATTACGGGCGTTTGAAGATTGTCCGCCATTCGAGTTAAAATTGTCGTACATGAAATTTAGCTCGCCCTAAAACGAGTTGAATGTGAATGAATCCTCAAAACCGCTGAGTGCAGGTTCCAATTGCTGGCAGCGGTTTTTTGGTGTTTAGAGTTTGAAAAAATAGAGCTAGACAGGGGGAACCGCTCCGCAAAGTTAATAAGCGGACGCAGCTACGAAATCACAACGCTGTCTCTGTGGCGGCCAATGCCTATCCAGCAGACTTTCCTTTATCTCCTCAAAGGTAAGGTCCCGCCGCTCAGGTACTAGGTTTGTGTCTAGTGTCGGTGCTAGACACAGTGCTAGTAATATTGCGGGACTGAAGAAAGTCGCCCACAGAGCAACCCATTTCTCCATCCAGGCAAGTGCAACAACTCCAATCCTTGCAATCTCTTGGGATATTTGATGCTGTGGCACACCTTGCTTTTTTAAGCTTGAAGCTGTGTGCCTGAGAAAAGCCGTCAACCCTTCTGCCAGCAGCTCTTTTTTCTTCCCCGCAGTCGTTGCTACCACTTCAAACGCACGAATTAACTTGCGCGTGTTGTGTGGCGTAAAGTTACGGAGAAGTGGCTGTAGTTGGCGAAGAAGAGCCTTGTTCATGAGAACTAATTTTACGGCAAGGATAGAGAGTCTTGACCCAGAAGATATTCCCGCTCTTTGTGAAGCTGCAAACATACCTCACTTTTCGACATTCCACTTTCGCGGGATAACCGCTCCAGCAAGTCGCCTCTAGGGCTGTAGCTATGAGATTGCAGACCTCTATGAGTTTGCCGGGTTCGTCGTAGTAATGCCCGTTTGCTGCGAGTTCCGAGGTTTGGGTAAAAGAGTAATTCCATAAGTAGTGAGGGTAGGCAGAGTGTAAGTGCATCGACACAACCCTAGGGTTCCCCCTATGCACTGGTATCCTCAAAGTTATGTCTAGCTTAGCTTTGACAAGCTGGTAGTCTCGGATTTTCTCTGTCTAAATTTTGGTGGATACCGGGTATCACATAACCCGGTACGAACTCGCGGCCGGGAGGCAGACCCTAAGCCAGCCCCCTCCCGGCGCACGTTATTTGCCCTCGAATTGACTGAGTAAGTCCTGAAGCTTGACCTTGCCTTCTGCAAATTTTCGTCCCTTCATCTTGAGAATATTCTCAATAATCCAGGTCTTAGCTTTGCCTGCTTCCATCGCTTCCTTGACTTCCTCATACAGCGCTTTAGCTAGCTCTAGGGAAGCATCGGTAGTGGTAGCAAGTGCCACTTCCACTTCTTTAGACTCCGGCTCATACAAGGCTTCCAGTCGCTCCCGCACTTCCTCAATGTCCTCCCCAGGGGAAGCTAAAATTGCCTCAGCTTCCTGTTGGCGCTGGGTACGACTTACATAGACTTTCGTAGCGATTTCATCCTCCACATCAGCCTTAACCGCCCTGAGTTTCAGTGTCTCAATCTCTGCTTCGTCAGCCAACTTGCGGGCGATATTACCGCCACCGATCGCACAAGCAACAGCGCCACACAATGACAGCCCCTGCATAGATTTGTGCCAGCCGATACGCTTGTCAAGCGTGACTAGGGGAGTCAACCACAGCGCAACAGCAGCACCTGTGAGTACCCACATTTTCAACTGCATAAAAGCACCCCCGAGCCGATAATAGCCATTGCAAGCACTGCCACCAATAAAGCCTGCAAGGTAGCCACGGGAATCTTGAGCCACGAACTAACAGAGAAATCGAGCAGCCAGCACAAGCCCCAGAGAATGAAGCTTGCTGCTGCTAAAAATGCGATCGCTCGCGATGACATCGGGTGCAAACTCGCTATCCATCCCAAAAGCGAGGAAGCGGCGCATCCGGCAATGAAATAGTTTGCCAAGCTTGCCGCTCTCATTAGCTTTTCCCTCCCTTGCGGTCTTCGGGTGCGAGTAGCAGATTCCAAATTTCAGGATGGCTCTGAGCCGTTATCTGGGTGATTTTCGGCTTAGAGATTGAAACGTCAATCTTTGTGATTTTTGGCTTCTTCATTTCACCCCTCCCATTACGGCATCCCACGGGCGGGGCTGGGGAGGAGCTACGACGGGGGGGCGGAAATTCTTCAGGGTGTAGGAACAGCGACCACGCCCAAAAGGAGAATTGCTTATTTCCGAATAGTAGGCAGGCTCGAAGGTGAAACCATTCGCCCTTAAAGCTTCTATCGCTTCCTTTACCTCTTTTTTGTTGCCAGCGAGCCACATATATTCCATCAGCTTGCACCTCCCGTCAGCTTGGCTTTGATAGCATCGATGTCGGCGCGGGCGTTGGAGTCCGCTTTGTCAATTCGAGCGTCGAGCCGAGCATAACCGGGACGTAATCCGTGCAAGTGCTTTGCAAGTCCAGCGTTGGCGCGTACCTTCCGGAGTTCGTTGGTAGCGACTACTCCCTCATATTTCCGGTGGCTTTTGTGTACCTTGGCATCCGCCACTTCAATACGCCCAAGGGATTCATAAGCCTTCTTGCTGTACTTCGCACCCTTCTCTTTCTCAGTGGCAAGGGTTTTCATCGCCGCCGCTTCCTCTTTGTCAAAGTAGCGGGGAGCTGGAACGATTGGCACTGAGCGCTCGCCAGAGGCAAAATTACCCGGATTCATTGGCGAGATGGCATCTGCACTGGTTGCAGTCAATGCCTTGCTTTTGTCGATGTTGTGCCCGCCGTCATTTACGGCAAGCGAGCCACCATTCTTGGGCGCATCAGTTTGACCGCCACCGAATACGCGTAATTGTAAGCTCATAATTTTGTCCCGATTTGAATGTTGACGCGGACTGGTGGAAATAAATTCAAAGGATTGATTTGTCGCCACATGGACATAGCCAGCACAAAGACTCCCGCCGATGCGAGTACGAGCGCGACGAGTTGCCCAAAATCAACCCAGTCTAAAAAGTTGGTGGAACTTTGGGGGGTGAAGTTGCAGACCGGAAAGGAAGCATCGTTAGTCCAATCGCTTGTGTCTAGCGGTTCGTCTAGCGCTGTGTCTACAGCGGTGTCTACAACTTGCAAAGGAATGCCGTAGGTTTCCAGCAGAGTTTCCCACGTGGAAGTCTTGCTGAGTTTCCCAAACTGGCGAGCCTCTTCGTTGCTAAATCCGCAGCCAAAAGCGATCACCTTAAGTTGGTCAATACGGCGGTAATGGACGATGGGTTTAGTCATAAAACCCCGCCAACCCAAAGGATAAGAATTGCGATCGCCCGTCAGGGTGTCGCGCCGGAATAGGCATAATTATTTAGCTCCAACGGTTTCGAGAGAACGGTTGGGGAAGTCGTGACTTGTTCGGTGCTGATAACACCGCTCAGTCGCGCATCAATCTTCCTCAGTTACTTAACGATCGTGTTTTTGAGCCACCTTGTCAAGGGGTGGCTGTAAAGTTTTGTCGCCTCAACCTTCCAAAATCTCTAAAATTGCTTCTAAGTCTGCCAAGTCGGTTTTTGATTTTTTGCGCTTGGCTTTCAACTGGTTCAGCAGGTCAGCGACATCGGGGAAATCTTTTCCGGCAGGCGCTGATTTTTTATCCGCTTCCCGATCAGCGCGTTCCTTCCGTAGTTCCTCCTGTAAGTCCTGAACTTCCAAACCTAAATCACCATTCCGCTCGTGTAGCTGCGTCAATTTTTTATCCCATTCTGCGAGCTGCTTCTTAGCCGCTTCTAATTCAAGCCTGAGCGAGTCATCGTTGCCCTCGCTCAGGCTCTCAATTTTCCCAGGCGTTCCTCAATTGCGGCCAATCGTTCCTCAATGGGGTCAAGATGCGAAGTTACAAGCTTGTCTACACTTTCGGGTATAACTGTAGACAATTCTGTAGACGCGACGCTGGCAATACTTGGTGTAGACACTTCTGTGTAGACAGTTGTAGACACTCCCGAGAGTTCCTTTAAAAGACGCTGTGCAGTCTGGCTGACTGACTCTCCCTCAATCCTTTGGGCTTCTATCCAGTTAAGGAAGTGACCGCCGGCGCGAAACGATACAACTTGACTTTGACTCATTGTAGACACTTGTAGACATCATGTGTCTACACTAACTCAAATTTGTCTACAATGTCAACAGTTTTGTAGACAAACTTTGTAGACAAAACAAAAGCCCCGGTTGTAAGCCGAGGCAATCATTCCTAATCTCCCGCCAAGATGCGAGTTTACTTTCTCAATTTAGAAGGATTGTCACACCTCAAAAATAGAAAGTGGCACATTAGTCAGCCTCCCAGATTGGTACACACTGGCACAACGCCTCTCGCGTAAATCTGGGAAGTAAAGGAGTGTAGGTCACAGCGCTCTCATATCCTGAAAGCACTCGGGAGTGTTACAACTTCTCCGGCATCAAGAACGTAAGAAGATTGGAACCATTGGATACAGTGACACGAACTCGCTGACTGCCGCGTGACTCTTTATCAAGCTTGACTGTGTAGTCAGTCTCCCGACTGCCATATCCGATGTGAACAACTTCACCGTGCTGACCCTCATGAATGTTACGCGGTTCAACAATGACCACCCGATCGCCAATCTCAAAAGTTTTGGGAACTTTGGGGATAGCGACTGATTTTTCAGAAAGTGCGTAATTATTTCCGACACTTCCGACAGTAGTGTCTAAATCCTTGCTAGATATGGATTCTAACTGTCGGACATTACTACCGACACTGTACCGACAGTTACCGACAGTTACTTCATTTACTGTCGGAAGTGTCGGTAGATTGTCAGCGGTACTGTCGGTAGCTTCAATCGTTACACTGTCTACTTTTGAGGCTTCTGTCGGTACTGTCAGCGTGGTCAAAGTAAAAGAAACAGTTTTTCTAACTACTGTCACTTGTCCGAAATTCATTGACTCAAGCTCGACAAACCATTCTCGGACTTGCTGTACCGATACAGCTTTGTGTCCAGATGTAAGTGTGCGTTGAGCTTCCCGCGCCGAAAGTGTCCCGCCCTTCTTCTCAGCCAATAGGACAAGTTTGGTTAGGCTCGGAGCTAACGCTTTGCGATCGGAAAATTCAGCATAAAGGCTGGCTATTTGGTCGGCCGTAAACTTGACGAACTTAATCGCCGCCTCCACCACACTTTTGGGTATCTGCAAGCTGACCTCGACACCGTTGAATGCACAGGTGAGGGTGTGAATGATAGCGACCATCTTCCCGACTTTCTCTGGCATCTTGCCAATCATGGCGCGCATACCTTGTTTAGGCTCTGCAACCCGTTGCTCTTCCGTGGCATTGTAGAAGGCTGTAAAAAGTCGCTTGGCTTCGGGTGATAGCTCCATCTTCAATGCCGGCAAAGCATCTATTTTTGCGTACAGGCTGCTAAGCATCGGTGTGAGGTCAAAACTCCCGCTATCCTCTTCTGGCAACTTGGAAGCTGCTAGCGGTTGGAACACAAAATCGAACCGGGCAAACTTACCGTTTGAGTCGCTGCAATCTTTAAGTAGAGCGGCCAACACGTCAGGTTGGATTGTTCCGAAAATACTTAGCAGTAATCCATCTAGGTCTGCTTTGGTTCCAGAAGCTCGCAGAACTGTGCTGCCTGTGCCGTTCCAAAATTCAAGTAAGTCCTCCTCATCACTACCCTTGCCCCCTCGGTATTGGTTAGCAGATTTAAACAGTCCTGCAAGTTCATCGCAGCGGTACATCAGAGCCTGATCGGGATACTCTGCAACTTGGTACAAAATGCCCTCACCTGTGGACTTAGAGAAGGAGTAGAGCCGTTGCCGAGGTTCTTTAGGGGGTAATCCTTTGTTTTCTCCTTTGGCGGCTTTCCACTGCTTGTATTCTTCCTCATAATCGGCAAGGGCTTTCTGATACTCCTTTCGAGCCTTCTCGCGTAGCACTTGCATCGGTCGATCAATCATTCCCTTCAGGATGGGTGATTTTTTCTGGGAGGATTCAGAGACATTGACACCGAAATAGTTGGGGGTGCAGCGGTAGTCGGTATCGCGCCGGAGTAAGACTTCTGAGCCGACTTTAAATAGACTAGACACTTGAGTCACAAGAGCCATTAAGTAGCACTCGGCCTTCAAGTTCAGTCGCGCCGCTAGAGTTTCAATCGGTGCTGCAAGTTGGGCTGGCAAAATTTCTACTAAGTCAAGCCGTGCTCTTTGTGCAGAAAGTAACCGGGCAACCTCGGCCGCCGTGTCCTCTTGTTCTAGTTCCTGTTGTAGTTCTTCCTCACGAGTGCGGTAAATTTTCCAAACCTCAGCCGGAGCCAACCGATAAGTTAGCGCCAACTCTGAAACCTTGACTTGAAGCTGCGACCTTTTTAAATCGGAGTCGAGTAGTTCGTCAATCTTGGCCGCTAGGTCGGAAAGGTTGGGGGCTTCAAATTTTGGATGGCTTACAACTTTTTGCGC
>NZ_JAUBTQ010000113.1:0-7230 GCF_036702515.1 Microcoleus sp. BROC3 | reverse complement strand
ACGTCCAGTTCTAACTGAGAGGTGCTGGGGATAATACCCCACATCGACTCAACCAGAGTACGGCGCACAAAATTACGCCATTCCCCAAGACTTGGTAAACTTTCGGTGGCAGTTGAAAGGATTGTTGGAATCAGAGGGATCTCGCTCTTATCAATTCACTAACCTCGGTAAAATCCCAGTGGGTGCGCTTCCCCTGGCGCTGTTCAACAAAGTCCAAGAACCCCTGCTGCTGTCAGAGTTAATGAATTTAGAAGGCTCTGTAGAGATTGCTTTATCTGCGGGTTTATCCTGCTTAGAAGAACGGCGGGCTGACTTGCTGATTTATCGAGCACAACTTCGTCGGATTTTGGTGAATTGGCTCTATTTTCTGGAGGTCAAAGCGGACGGCCAGTGCTTCTATAAAATTGGGGTGACAACTCGATCGATCGAGGAACGAATCGCGGAAGTGCAGCGGGATGTGAGAGCGCATTACTCGGATGTTGCCGTCAACTTACTAGGATTGTGGGAACACCGGGGGAATGTGGAGCTGTACTTCAAGCACCGATATCAACCCTTTAACTACCGGATTGGCAAGCTGACAGAGTATTTTGTGTTTCCTGATGTTAAGGCTGTGCTGAATGATTTGTACGGGATGGAAGCCAAAGTGCTGAGTGAGGTTGAGGTCGATGTTTTCAGCTTGTACGATCGCCCTCAAAAAACATCCGGGAAAAAAGCATCTCTTAAAATAAATAGGAGCAAGCAAGGTTGAAACAGGTACAGCATTTATTATTAGTTGCTGCCCGACAATAAGAATGAAAGCTGCTATTGAAATTTCCTCTATTTACAGCATTTATTATTAGTTGCCCGACAATAAGAATGAAAGCTGCTATTGAGATTTCCTCTATTTTTGGTACTTCTGCGAAGGTAACTTTAACACTCACACCTCTCTTTGTTATTAATTTCATCTAAATAGCCAGCAGATTGATTTATCTTGTACTTGGACACAGGTCACGGCCAGTTGGCGGTTTATGGCGCGCTTGTAGCTCTCTTCTTCAGAAATCCGTTGTAAGGTGGTGGGATGGCGGAAATATACCACACCGCAGACACCATCTATGCTCATGCTATCCTCGGCACAAGGTTTTTCTCCGCGCCCTTGTAATCCCCACGTCATTTTTGTTTGCCCGCCATCTTCCCAACGCAAAGTCCTTCCTCCGCCTCCGGCCCAAGAAACCGACTCATAGATGCAGGTTTGCTTAAGTTCTACCTTGTCTTGGCGAAGCAACCAACAGGAAACAGATGCTCCCTCAATTCTCCCTGCGCGTGCAGGTGTGGCAACAATGCCCAGTGCTAGAATCGGTAGGAAAGCAGACAAAGTTTTCAAGTTTTTATCCACGGTTAACATATTCGGAAATAATGGGAGTGTCAGGCTTAGCAAGTTCTATTGTCACCATGACCAATCTATTACCAAACTTGTTGCCGAGCGCCACCGATACGCCAATTTTGGGAGAAACCGAACCAAACCCAACACCAACCATGCCCCCAATCTCAAAGAGTACGGTCACTACACTTTCTATGAACGCAACCCGAGCCCCCATTGCATCGGTAAACTAACTAATTATTTCGCGTGTCCCAATCAAGGTCGTGTTGCGGGGTTTGTACGAAACGAGGCCCAAAGTGTGAGCGTGATGTTGAGTTGGATGCGAAAGGCGATCGGGATGGAAGATGAGGTGAGTCAAAATCCAGATGTCAACGGATTGGATAGATGCGTCGGAAGGGGGCGTAGGCATCGCTCTCAAGTACAGCCATTGAGTCTTACACAGTTTAGAGAAGCGCTTTGGGTTCTTACTACTTGTTGAACTAGCGACACATAACCTCTTGGGCGATCGCGTTTTTAAGGCTGGGATTATGCGCTCGCCCTCATGAGCGCGAGCGATGGCTATGGGAAAGCAGCAATTGCCCGCTGTGCTCGTCCTTACCCTGCTACATCACCCGCACCGCATTGTTGGTACGGTTGGCAACACCGCCGATCCTTCCCCCGACGCTCACACGCCAGCAGAACGGGCGAGGCAAGCTCATCGCGTTCCCACAGCCTTTTCGGTTTCTAGGAATAGCTTTGTACGGTTTTCTTCAATGCCAATTACCCTGATTTTTTCACGTTGATTCTAGAAAATACGACCAACTCAGTGGGGTTCTCCTGACTGTTGCTCCCACTTATAAAGCGGCATCATAATAACTGTAAGCAATGAGCTTCAACCCAAACTTTCCTTATAAAGCTTTACCAATCTTTGAGGTGACAGATTATGTTGATGCGCCCCAAGCAACCCTTCACAGAAATTGAAACCATCCGTCAGCAACTCGATAAAGTTTTTGACCAACTGGCAACAACGAGAGATAACTCAGAAGCCGCTTGGATGCCCGCTCTAGAATTGGCTGATGCTGGGGACAACTTTGTATTAAAAGCGCAACTGCCTGGAATTGACCCCAAAGACATTGACGTTCAAGTGACTCGCGAAGCAATTTCTATCTCTGGCGAACGCCGCTACGAAAACACAAACGAGAAACCTGGGTACGTCCGTTCTGAATTCCGCTACGGCAAATTCCACCGGGTGCTTCCCTTGCCCGCACCCATTCAAAACGACTCTGTGCAAGCTGAATGCAAAGATGGCATTCTAACGCTAACTCTACCCAAAGTGACTGAAGCTCGCAATAAAGTCGTCAAGATTAACTTAGCCGAAATTGCTGGAGCTTCAACGAATCCAGCTTTGGAACAGGCTAACCAATAACAATCGGCTGTGCTTAATCGAGTAAGGCAAATTTTCCTTTCCTTGAGCCTGATTGGATTTACTTAACAACAACGGAACTGGAAAAGCTGATACCGGGAGCTACCATTGCTCTCGGTATTCTTTATTTGGGAAAGCCGAGCGAAAAACCACTTGAACCCGCAGTGAATTCAGCAACGCTTACAAGGCAGGCTTCCAGTAAATGCAGTCGATGTGCACGACGAGCCGAATATCCAATCGAGCGTCCAGGGGCTTTGAAGTCCCTCAGTCCTCCGTTCCACCCACTTCTGTGGCGAATAAAGACGCTTGGAGTGAACCACGGGGCGGGGCGCTTTTACGGTCATCAGAAATTCTTGGGGGAGACGCTGCTGCCAGGAACGCGAAGGTTTGATAGGGCTGAACTCACATCTCTAGCAACTCCTGTAAAATCTGTTCTACTGTTACCTTCAACGGAGGTAAATTATTCTGTACGATCGCCCAAACTAGGTTTAGCGAGACTCTGAAATATTCATGCACTACCAGATTCCTAAACGCTACAATTTGCGCCCAAGGGACTTGGGAATATCGGCTAGTTAACTCGGACGATAACGCATTTGTTGCTTCTCCAATAATCTGGAGGTGATGAACAATCCAAATTTGGATCAATTCTTGGTTATCAAATGCCTGCCTGCCAAGGCTAGCATATCGTTCAATTGCGGCTATTGCATCTAATATATCTTGCAGCCGTTGGGCTTCTCGCCTCATAGTGGTACAGCTTCCTGCAAAACGCGCTCGCGAATGCGTTCTTTCAACATATCTACTGTGGCGATATCGACCTTGCGATTGAGCAGTTGTTCTAAATCAAGCAAAAGCCCACCTGGAAACCAAGGCGTAATTTTCTCTAAATCGTAATCCACTAACAAATCAATATCGCTTTCTGGGGTCGCTTCGCCCCGTGCTACTGAACCGAATACGCGCACGTTGTAGGCTCCGTGCTTTTGGGCAATGGCTAGAATTTGCGATCGCTCATAATACAGTAATTCTTGAATACCTAATCCTGTTTTTTTCATCAAGCCCTCCACAGGGGTCATTGCTAGTTAATCAGCGAAAGTAGCCTAAATCTGTAAGCATTCAAAGCCAAGCTATCAGACATTGTAGAGTATTGTAGTATGCTCAATAAAGCTTTCAGAGTTAACAGGAGTTCATGTGGGAGTGCAAATTGAACCCTACGACCCTCACCACCTTGATGCTGTTATTTGTCTTTTGCATGGGGGAGAAAATTTATGGATTTGGAAAAACTATTTCAAGCCGGAGATTTAGCACAGCAAGCTGGTGAATATGTTGAGGCTGAGTCAATATGGAGGCGTTTTCTGAAGCACGATCCTGATAATGTGTATGTCTACCTCAAGCTAGGAATGGCTTTGGATTATCAAGGTCAAGGTGAGAAAGCTATCTGGGCCTACCAAAACGCTATTAGGATTGCACCTAATTATTCAGCAGCTTACCTGAATATGGCTGCCACACTAGCCGAGCGGCAAAGATTTTCCGAGGCTATGACAGTCTATCGAAAAGCGATCGAGATTGATTCGAGCCAACCACAGGCTTTTGTTGGTCTTGGTATGGTACTTGTAAATCTAGAGAGATACGGCGAGGCAATTACTAATTTTCAACAGGCAATTCAAGTTGCTCCTCAATCTGCTGCTGCACATTACCATTTAGGTGTTGCTTTGAATAAGCAGGGCAGATACGAAGATGCTATCAGCGTACTTCAGCGCGCCACAGAACTGGCACCCAATTCGGTTGTTGTATATCAATACCTCGGACAAATACTTGGTAATCAAGGTCGATTTGATGCAGCAATTGCAGCATTTGAAGAAGCGATAGAACTCGATCCAAGCTATGCGACAGCTTACTATAACCTGGGATTTGTGCTCAATGCTGTAGACAGAACGGAAGAAGGAAAAGCAGTCATCCAAAAAGCTTTGTTATTAACACGTCAACAGACCGATAGGTAAAAAAAGCAGTATAGTCCTGTTCGGAACTCTATTTATAACGGTTCTAATTGGAACTTCTAGAGATTACAGGTACGACTAATGCTTGGAAAGTAAAGTGTACCGCATCCTACCCTTCAACTTACTTCTGTAGAGAAAGAAAAGTCTTAGAACTGCCTATTAAAACACAATCAAATCGTCGGCCAATTTGAAGCATTTGAATTTTTTTTACGAAAGCAGATGCGGAATGCTAGGGAATTTAAGCTACAAACAATTAGAAGAGAATTGCTGTGATATCTCGAAGGTCGCAATCCTTGTTCCGCGATCGCTCGATCGTTCTGCGTTTCTCGATCATCGCCCTTGTCGTTTCATTCTTGCTGCTAATCTCTGCGGTAGTAGGTGCTATTAACTTCGACTGTTTGATATTGCTGAATATAGCGATCTAGCTCTTTGCAAGGCGGTAGCTGGTGGGGATAAAGCACACCTGGCCAAGGGTCGTAATTCCAACCAGAAGTGCCGATGTGAACACTCATCGCCTTTTTACTCACTCCACCGATAAGCGTGTGAATTTAAGCGTAGTCGGGCCGCATCGCTACCGCACTACTAACCGAACTCGCTTTGAGCCGGCAAAAATCAAATGTTGGTAGCGGCACAACTTCAATGCCAGCGGTACGGAGTCATCGCCTGGTTGTCAGGTTCTCGCCCATTTTTGCCACAGGCTATGATGGGGATTTACTTGGTAAACCGATCGCAGCAGTTAATTCCAACCGCATTTTGACCGCTACGATCCCCGTTCCCTCAAAGCCCCGCTCTGAAGAGAGGAATTCGCAACTAATAAAACTTACATGGATTCACGTTTGATAAGAGGGATTTTCAATAAACCTAATAAACTGCTTTCCTAATTCTGTAGTTTTGCTTTCTTGACTATACGAATGATTCTTTTTAATGAGAGTATCAATGTCTTCCTGGTGCTTAAAAGTTTTCATTTTAATCTCTTTTCCTCCCCTTTTTGTTGGTTGATTATACACACCCATAGAAATCTGAGGCATAGCAAATCCCAACCTTTGCAAATATATATCATCATCATCTTCTTCCGTAATGTAAACTTCTCTTAAACTTATCAATCCCCGGTCTGCCAAGTCTTTCAAAACCTGATTGTATATAGCCCTATTTTGCTCTAACATAGGAAAATATGTGTGTAATTCCTCTGGGGCATACCTATCCAGGTAGTGAAGGTGCTTTAGAGTTGAGATATGAAGTTCGGTAAAACCATCAATCCAGTAGAGAAACATCGCTAAAATATCATCCTCTAAGGCTCTGGGAAGAGATGAATTGAGAACTATATTTCTCAAAGCTTCAACTTTTTGCTCCTGATGAGTGCGGCGAGCTATCTGAGACGCATGGAGAAAAGTTGTCAGAAAAACGGGACTTTCAAAATCAACTGATTCGATTTTAGATTTTAGCTCCTCTAATTCTCGGACTAAAATTTCTAAAAATTTGTAACTCCTTTTCGTTGCCGGAGACACGATATAGCTCTCGAAAAAGCCTCCGAGTAACGACCCAACTGGTGGTAGAGAATTAACAATTCCTTTGACCATATTATAATTTTTGTCAGAATTATCGCTCTCAAAAGCCGCTTTGAGCTTTTCTTCGAGCGAGTCTTGATTTTGAGGGTTGTTGCTCATAGTTACTTTTCGCAAAAGGATTTATAAAGCGTAGCGTTCGCTTTTAGGAGGTTGATTAGAATTTTCCGTATTGCTAAGAGTCGGTTTTCACTACCTAATCCCAGAACTTGTTGCCGCTCGCCACCAATACGCCAATTTTTATCGAGTCATGTTTGGTTTCACATTACCTGCTGATTCACAAGCAAGGACGTGACAAGCTCAACCCAACCTACAGCGAAGGGCGATCGCACTCGTTCCTGCTCTGCGAAGGCTCCGCCTCAAGCAAGCGGTAAAGCTGCATCGGAGCGGTAGGTTGCGACATAGGTTAATCTTGGAGAAGACCGATATAGGGGGTGGTATCCAGCAAAAGTGACGGATAGCACCAAAGAACCCGGACTTAACCTGCTTTCGTTTCTGTTGAATTCCTTAAAACTAAGGTGTTATCCAGCAGATACGACGGATAATCCTGGAAGGTAAATATTATCCAGCACATCTGTTGAATACTGAAGTTTCTCCTGTCCCGGCTTAACCGGGTAGCGACGATGCTGATCAGGCAAACAAAAACAGCCCTAAGTTCCCTAGGTTATGAACTAGATTGCCGCGAGGAGGCTTTTGGTTATCTAAGGGATTCCTCCGATGTACTCGGACAGCCAGAGCAATTGCGACGGAGGATGCAACAAGACGGTTATTTATACTTAAAAGCCTTTCTTAACTCTCAAGAGGTTTGGCAAGCTCGTCAGGAAATTGCAGCTTGTTTAGCTGCTGAGGGAAGCTTGGAACTTGAGGGCCCTGTTCTAGATTGCATCGCTAAACCTGGATTAAACATACATTTCCGTC
>NZ_JAUBTQ010000112.1:0-7512 GCF_036702515.1 Microcoleus sp. BROC3 | reverse complement strand
TAGATTCTCCCAAGGGTGCGGCGTGGTTGGAGTCGATTGGCTCTTTCAGATATGAACCAACAGGAGACGGCAAAGCCTACACAGTTCGCAAAGAAGGTAAGAGCGGTGAATACTGGTACGGTTGCAGAAAAGTTGCAGGAAAGGTACGCAAGAAATATATCGGCAAGTCCTCAGAAGTAAGCATCGCAAAGCTTGAGGAGATTGCAGAAGCGTTAGAAGTACCCACGGAACCACGAGTTAAGCAGGTTGCAGAAGTCCTACAGGTTGTAGAAGTTGCAGAAGGAGTTGCACAAGATAGGCTGACAGCGTTAGAGGTGCAGGTAGCTGAATTGTTGAAAGCTGTTAAATGCTTACAGGAGGCACTGCCGGGAAAGTCCGAGTCGGGTGATTCTCTAAAGTTGCCCAAGATTGATAACGAGGTTGTAGAGCGGTTGCAGAATGAATTAGGCAACCTGAAGGCAGAGAATGAGAAATTACAAGCTGACTATGCTGCGCTTCTAAAATCCAGTACCGATGTGACTAATAAGTTGAGAGAAGAAGTGCGATCGCAACTTGCGACCGAGCGTGCCGATCGGGAGGAAGTCGAGCGCCAACTCTCCGACCGGGAAACAGAAATTGTAGAATTGCGATCGGAACTTTCCAACCGGGAAACAGAACCAGCTCCTGCCAGCGACTTGTTCGGCAAGGTAAGCGAGCTGGCAAGCCTCTTCAAGACTCTGCTACCCAAAAAGACAAAGTTACCCGCAGGCGCGATATCGGAAATTGAGAAGATTCTGAAGGGAAGTTAGGAAGTTACCGCCCGGGTTAACTTCGGGGTTTCCCTCACAACAGAATTTCCAGCTACCCATTGACAAGGAAGCAGAACTAAACGATCGTAAATAGTTAAGGAAGATTGATGCGCGACTGACAAGCGATTGGACCCGCTAGCCAAGTCACGGCTTCCCCGACGATGACCTTACCAGCGACGGAGCAAAATTTATCATGGCACAGAAACCGCCCCAACTCGACGGGCGTTCAAACTTCTTTTTGGGTAACGATGCCCTAAAGCTTGACTCGCTTAAACGGACGGCGGAACAGTTAGGGCTTGCTCCCTACGCTTCACTTTATGGTGATAGGCGCTGTAAATCCACATGGGTAAAGCTTTTAGGTGAGACTGATTTACACCCGCTTGAGCCTCGCTACACAGAGAAATCTCAACCAATTAACGTCAAATTTGCGATCGCACTCTTTCTAGGTGCGGTCATTTTGCTATTTCTACTCAAACCTTTGCACAGTAAGGTTTTTCCGATTCAAGTAACGATTCAACTTGGAGCAAAATAAATGTCTCTACAGCTTCGACTATTCGGCGGCAGTCAAGACGCTGCTGGAAAACTAGCCAGCAGTGGCAATGACGGTGGACACGCCATTGATAAAGCAACTGTACTGAAGGCGACATCCCCTGACGCTCTCAGCCCGATGAATCCCGGTAATTTTGCCTCTGGGGAGCGCTCTGTACCAATCGTGCCAGCACCTCGCTACTTCGATAAAGAGGAAGCGGCAGCGATGAAAACCCTCGCAACCGAGAAAGAGAAAGGTGTGAAATACGCAAAAAAGGCTTACACCGCTTTGGAGCGGATTGAAGTAGCTGACACGAAGGTACACCGCCGCCACCGCAAATATGAGCGAGTGCTGGCTACCAATGAACTGCAAAAAGTAACCTCTAATGCTGGACTGGCTAAGCACTTGCACGGTTTACGACCAGGCTATGCAAAAGCAGGGGTTGGCATTGACAAAGCCGACAACAAAGCGAGAACTGCGATCGACGCCATCAAAGCCCAACTCACGGGAGGCGCAAGCTGATGGAATATATGTGGCTTGCTGGCAACAAAAAAGAGGTAAAGGAAGCTATAGAAGCCTTAAGGGCTAACGGTTTCACCTTTCAAGCTGCCCACTTTGCGGAAATAAGCAATTCCCCCTTTGGGAAGGGCCGCGTCTCTTATACTCTGGAGAATTTCCGCCCTCCCGCCGTGTCAACTCCCCAGCCTCGCCCGTGGGATGCAGTGCTAGGAGGGAAGAAATAATGAGAGCGGCAAGCTTGGCAAACTATTTTATTGCCGGGTGCGCCGCTTCCTCCCTTCTGGGATGGATAGCGAGTTTGCATCCGATGTCGTTCCGAGCGATCACATTTTTGGCAGCAGCAAGCTTCATTCTTTGGGGCTTGTGCTGGCTGCTGGATTTCTCTGTGAGTTCATGGCTCAAGATTCCCGTGGCTACCTTGCAGGCTTTATTGGTGGCAACACTGGCGATGGCTGTCATCGGCGCGGGGGTACTTCTATGCAGCTAAAAATGTGGGTACTCACTGGCGCTGCTGTTGCCCTGTGGTTGGCTCCATTGGTTGCCCTCGATAAGCGCATCGGCTGGCACAAATCTATACAGGGGCTGTCGCTGTGCGGCGCTGTTGCCTGTGCGATCGGTAGCGGAAATATCGCCCGCAAATTGGCGGATGAGGCAGAGATTGAAGCGCTGAAACTCAGGGCGGTAAAGGCTGATGTGGAGGATGAAATCGCTACGGAAGTCTATGTGAGTCGCACTCAACGGCAGCAGGAAGCTGAGGCAATTTTAGCTTCCCCTGGGGAAGGCATTGAAGAAATGCGGGAGCGGTTGGAAGCCTTGTATGAGCCTGAATCTGAAGAAGTGGAAGTGGCACTCGCTACCACTACCGACGCTTCCTTAGAGCTAGCTAAAGCGCTCTATGAGGAAGTGAAGGAAGCGAGGGGAGCGGGTAAGGCTAACACCTGGATTATTGAGAATATTCTCAAGATGAAGGGGCGCAAATTTGCCGAGGGCAAGGCAAAACTTCAGAGTCTGCTTAACCAATTTGAGGCGAGCGAGTGACGCAAAAAAAGAGGGTAAATTTCGGGGGAAAATGCAACCCCCGAAACGCCCTCAAATTAAGGCTTTACGAACCTATATTAAAAATTCAGACCTATAGGTCTGTAAGGCTACTGCATCTTACTGAAAATTAGCGACTTGGAGTGCTTGTAAGCGAGCTTGTGTTTAGACCGATTTCTATCAGAATGCGATCGACCCAAACTGGGCAATTTCGGAGGGGGCAAAAGCGCTCAAATAGGGTGTGCTTTTTCCTTATATTAAAAATTCAACCCTATAGGGTTGTAAGGATATTGGTCCCTACTGAAACGCAGCCCTCGCAGGGCTTCTGAGTTCCTAGGTTTTACGGTGCGCCCTGGAGTCTGTAAGAAATACTGCAATCTAGGCTTTTAAAGAATAGTTGAAGTGGTGGCTAAGCCTTGCCAGGTAAAGAAACCAGCGCATTTGGTAAACATTTTCATTTGTTATTGCATTCTATTAAAAATACTAGGGTTACTATTGGTAGTTATGAATCAGTGGATGAGGCGAAAACTCAAGTATGCGACAAGAAAACTGGCACCCCAACCGGCCGCCGGAGTTGTCCGTATGCTCAATGAGCGACTGCGAGGCTGTAAGACCAGAGCTGAGGTGGAGGAGAAAAAGCTTGAAATGCTCCTTGAGTTAATCCGTGACTCTGCGGGAAGTAGAATTTCACGGGCAGAGCGGAAGAATTTTATGAAACTTCTCTCGCACCTGGTGGATATCTGGGCTTTGATGAGCCTTGTAATAAGATTTCGCCCCCGTTTCCTCTGTCTCCGTTTGATACCTACGCACCTTCGCATTCCTGCGCCTCGAATAGAGGTACTTCAGCCGTTGGCTGGCCGTGCACCGCCAGTGGCTGAAATTTTCATCCCTATTCCACATAAGACCGAAATGGGTAGCTGTGCTCGCAGCGACCTAGCCGTGGCCGCTTATTGATTTAAGCGGCACGGTACCCCATGCTTATTCAATGTCCAAATTTTTACTCACCAAAAAACCGCTGCTTCTGATTGGTACCCAGACTCTGCAGCGGCTCTTTGATTAACTCGCCCAAAGGAGGGCTTATGACTACATCCTACCCCACAGGGGCAAGCTCTGCATCGCGTTTTTCTACTTCATCCAAGTCGAATCCCTGCCCGGTCTGTGGCCGCACCAAAGACCGAGACTGTCGCATCAGCCAAGATGGAAGGCTAGTTCTTTGCCATCAGAACTTTAACAACACAAAGACCAAGCAGCCTGACCTGTGGCACTTTAATGGCGAAACCTCTGACGCTCGCTGTGGAGAATACCTCCTCAAAGACATAACCGAGAAATCAATCCGCCCCAAAGATTTCCGCACCTGGGAATATCCAGCCCGCGACGGTTCACGGCTGGTGCGCGTTTGTCGTGAGGATGACGGGGAAGGCAACAAGAAAGTCTGGCAAGAACGCTGGGACAAAGACAAAAAACGTTGGCTACCCGGCTTAGGCAAGGATGTTGCCCGTGCTAGCATCCCGATTTATCGCTATGCCGAAGTAAGAGAGGCGATCGCAAAAGGTGAATACATTCACGTGGCTGAGGGCGAACCTTGCGCTGATTTATTTTGGAAACTTGGACTACCTGCGACTACTAATATCGGTGGCGGTGGCAAGTTTACGTTAACCGACAGCATGGACTTGCAAGGTGCAGAGCTTGTTGTAATAGTCCCAGATAGAGATAAGAAGGGGATTGAACACGCCGAAAAAGTTGCTCAACACTTCCCAGGAGCACCTTGGCTATACCCGTTCCCGGCATCCAAAGTTTGGGAAAATTTACCTGACGACCACGGGTTAGATGTTGCCGATTGGATCGAACACGAGAAACTTTCAGCGGACGACCTAAGAGCCGCGATCGGAGAGAAGAAAACTTTTAACGCTCCGTCGCAGGAAGCAGCAAAAGTCTTGAAGCACCCCAAGTTTGAAGTTTCCGACATTTCAAACATGAAGCAGGAAATTCGGGAGCTAGTTGGACAAAATTTAAAACGCTCCGACCTGACAATTGCGATCGCAACTCTTTCTCAGAAATATAGAAGGCAACACCAGGAAGTGCGATCGCTCTATCTAGAACTAGAGGAAGAGTTAGAGCAAGAGGCTCAATCGCATGACACAAGGGTTGGAGTAGAGCAACTACTCGCGTCAAAAGCTGCAAGTGTCAAGCTTTCAGAGATTTTCCCGGAATCTTTGGCCGCTCCGATCGAGATAGTAGCTCAACGGATGAATCTTAAACCTGAGTGTTATGCGTTAGCCCTAATTTGTGGGGGTTCAAGATTCATAAAGAATGGCAGCAGCACAATGCTTGTGGAGGAATGGAACAGGTATCGCTGTCGGACTGCTGGCTACTTCGGTGCTCTTATCGCTGAGTCTAGTCAAATGAAGACTCCGGTGCTAAACGCCATGATTACAGACCCGCTGGCAATGATGCGGCAGAAGTATCAAGCGAAGTTTGAGGCCGAGAAGAAAGCATACACAGAAGAACTTGAGCGATGGAAAAACAGCAAAGACGAGAACAAGGGCCCCATGCCTGATGCACCTGTAGAGAAAGTCATCTATATCACCAAGGCTACTTGGGAGGGGATAGCCGGCATGGTAGGTCGAAGCCCCAGTCAAGGGATACTTTGGCTCTCCGACGAACTAGCAGGATTTTTCAATTCAGCAAACCAGTACCGAGGAGGCAAAGGGAGCGACAAGGAGGACTTACTTGAAGCTTGGAGCGGCAATGGTGCGGTGGTAGCGCGCGCGGCTGGCACTACGGTCAATGTTGGGGCAGTATCGCTGTCTATCTATGGAAATATTCAGCCAAAGGTTTTAGAACCATTCCTCGGCGACGGTAGCGACAATAACGGAACCTTTGCTCGGTTCGATTTTGTACAACAGCCCCCGGCGCTAACCCAGATAACTTTGGGATTGCCCTCTATAGACATAACTCCAATGCTGCAAGCACTCTACGAAAAGATAGACGCTACCCCGGTGATGGAGTTCGAGCTAGACGAGGCTGCTAAAAAGTTGTTCGTTGACTATTACAACCACTGCCAGCGCGTAAAGTTCGATCATCCCAACCAAGGAATGCGGGCAATGCTTGGCAAGGCTGCTGAAAAGGTTGGCCGCGTTGCCACCATATTGCACTGCATCCATGCCGCTCATTTAGGGGTTGAGGTTTCCCACAAAATTCCCGTCCACCAGGTAGCGGCCGCTATCAAGTGGGTGGAATATACAACGCAGCAAGCTTTGAGCATCAATCTAGAGGTTTCCAGCCCCGACGCACTTGAGAGCAACTTGGTAAAGATAATCGCGCTGGCAGAGCAGAAAGGGGGTTCTGTAACAGTAAGAGAGGTTTTGCAGAGCTTTAATCCCAAGTACCGCCCTACCTCACAGAAAATCCGAGAATGGCTTGCAGAATTAGAAGCGATGAAGTACGGAAGTATTACGCAAAAAGGGAGTAGTATTTCGTTTTCTCTTACACAAACGTCCACACTGTCCACACCCAATCAAAACGCTTACTCCATAAGCATTACAAGTGTGGACTCGGACGTACACACAACGTCCACAACGTCCACAATGTCCACTCAAAACCTCTCTGTTTCAGGCATTAGTGTGGACAAGTGTGGACGTGGTGTGGACTATAACGTCCACACCCTTAAATCCAATGTAAATAAAGGTTCTAGCCTTAGTGTGGACAGTGTGGACGTTTTTACACCTTGCCTTGAAAATTCTCAACCCTCAAATTCACCACATACTACAGCACCTAGTACGTCAAACTCTGCGGTCAAGCCCAGGACTTTTGAGATAGGTGATCGAGTTGTGGTCAAGGATGTCGGCGGCATTTATCAGGGGGCAAGAGGTGAGGTTGTGGACAATATCTACAGCCGAGCTGGTACTAGCTACCTGATCAGATTTGATAAGTCCGTCAAAAACGTCCAGCAATTTGAGTTTGAGGCTTACGACCTGATGAAGCTGTAGCAGTTGCGGGTGGGGTTGGTATTTATAAATCCAGTTATCAATACCTAACTTCACTCTGTAACCTCAATTTGCGCCAGAGGAACTGTGCCAGGGTGTACCAGTTTGAGGATCTGACTACTGTGCCACTTTCTGGCTGCTGTTGTGCCAATAGCTAAAATAGAGGGAATGTTGATTTTTAAAGCAATGAGTAAGGATGCTAACGCCGTCAAACTTCAAACAGCAGTGCAGCCCGCTTCCCTGGAATTCCTGCGGATTGAAAGTGTAAGGCGCGGCATGACTATGGGGCAGGTGATTGATGAATGGGTGCAATCTCGTAGCGCCGCTATATCAGAAAGCACTTCCTAATTGATACGGTGAGATATGCCGATTTCGGTACGGTGGAGCAAGGCTCCTGGGCTGCGAAGTCTGGGAGCTTTTGTGATACGCTTAAAATTCTTTTCTGCAACCCTTGACAGTT
Source organism: Microcoleus sp. BROC3 (assembly GCF_036702515.1). Lineage (NCBI taxonomy): Bacteria > Bacillati > Cyanobacteriota > Cyanophyceae > Oscillatoriales > Microcoleaceae > Microcoleus > Microcoleus sp. BROC3. The sequence continues at coordinate 195 of NZ_JAUBTQ010000112.1, read as the reverse complement.
GCTTAAAAGTTGCTTAGAGTGGTTGCAGAAGTAATTAAGCAACCGAGTAAGCAACCTATGACAATTCCATCGGTGATGCAAGGATTGATAGAGACAGAGGACGGCAAGGTATTCGAGTTAGATTCTCCCAAGGGTGCGGCGTGGTTGGAGTCGATTGGCTCTTTCAGATATGAACCAACAGGAGACGGCAAAGCC
>NZ_JAUBTQ010000111.1:0-7951 GCF_036702515.1 Microcoleus sp. BROC3 | reverse complement strand
TTTTAAAATCCCAAAAGCCTTTCGACCCCAATTATTTGACTGCTACCCCTTGACAGGTCAAGACAGTATCTACGAGATCGAAAGTTATCCGATCGCGAATCAACCAGACACGATCAAATTAGTAATTTAAATTCTAACTAATGACGACTGCCAACTGACAACTGACAACTGACTGCAAAATATTAGTTTATACAAGCAAGAAGAGAAAATGTTTCTATTTGATAGCCCTGAATCCAAACGCAACGAAAATAGCTGGAGCCGCAAATTAGATAAATTCGTGAAAGCTAATCAACATGAATTGGCTGCTTTGGCTTGGGGGCTATTTCTGGAAAGGGGAGAGGAAAGCGAGGAGATTTTGGCAATTGATATTGTAGAAACGGCGCGTTTTGTGTATTGTAAGAAAGAGGCGGTTGAGGAGTTGAACCGTCAAGTTAAAAGTCATATTCAGGAAGTTGTAGGTGTGTTGAACGCTCACAAGCCTGAGAAGGAAGTGGCGATTTTGGCGATCGGCGAAGGTCAAATCAAGTTAATTTTGTTTGAACCTAAGCCTGAACCTCCCGTTTGTTTTGAGGAAGCCGCAACAGATGTTGATACATTGTTGGCGAGGCTGGAACAGCAGATGGTTGAATATATGAAATAGGACTTATATCAAATCCGGTGGCATGATAATTGAGATTATTTACAGTCAGGAGACGGCAGTGCCGTTTCCGTACAATTAATCCGGCGATGGTTACATCTCTGATTGAGGAAGATTGATGATTTTGGGGTAGGGAAACGGCACTGCCGTGTCCTCCGTTTCCCTATTGTCGATGGTTATACCAAATCCGGTTATCATAGAATACTAACAAATCAACGATAGTTAAACCAATGATAATTGGTCAGGTTTTTGATTTCATTGTTCATTTGTTGAAGAACACAGCATCTGGTAGCTAAAACATCTTCTAACTCATCAATACTTTCAAAATGCTCGTTAACTAAAGGTTCATCTACTAACGACCATAATCTTGACGGCACGGTTGGAGTAAGGCGAGAATATGGGGGCAGAAATTCCTTAATTATTCCTGCTGGTAACTCGACTTTTGGGCTGGTATGCCATCCGGCTCTATCTTGAACTAACAGAATAATTTTTGGCTACTCTGCACCAACTTCGGCCGCAAATGTCTTCAACACCAGGTTGAACCACCTCGTATCTACGCGAGGAATTAAATACCAATAAGTTCTTCCGGTTTTGGGTTCAACAAATCCATAAACATATAACCATTCATACCGATGCTGTACTACTGCTATCGGTCTTTCTCCTATGGGAGACCAAACTTTCCGAAGTATCGGTTTAAGTCCCACTCTATGCTCATCAAAGAACCACACCTCTATTTGAGCTTCAGGATATTGCTGTTCCAGTTCTTTGACCTTTACTGGCAACTGTTTTTTGAAATCCTCCTGGGCTTTTTCATCTCAAGAGCGATGTTTAGGTCTCGGTTTTTGCCAAGAGTATTTGCACTTTTTTAAGTAATCCCATCCTCTTTGATTGCCTACTTTTTTTCTGCCGATTTCTTTCTCCAGCCACCTCGCTACTTTGGGTCCAGTCCAGATTCCGCCATCTTCGGGTCTTGAACGCAGTGCTGTAACTAATTTTGACAATTGTTGTTCACTTAATAATGGGGTTTTTCCTCTGATATGAGTCTGAGTTTCTTTGCGCCTATTTTTGACTCCTTCTACTCCTAACTCATTATATTTTTTGACAATTTTTTTCACGTATTGATAATCTAGCCCCACCGCTATTGCGCTATTTTTCATTGTCCATCTATCATGCAACTTTCAATAATATATGCCATCTCCTTGCTTCTACTGGGTCTTGACTTGTGAGATATTTTTCTTTCAGTTCATTAGCATTGAGATGATTTGCCAAATATGCTTTTTTGGGCATCGCTTTTTATTTTTATGTGATTATAAGTAGTCTATCATAACCGGATTTGGTATTATATCCCAATACGGTTCAGTTAAGGCTCAAACCGTGGTAAATTAGGTATGGTGTCCAAAAAAAGAGAGCAAGTTAGCGTGCATCTCAAAGAATTCTCATTAGTATCTCCCAAAATCCCAAGTAAGGAGATATTCAAGGCCATAGAGATAGCAATGACCGCATGTGCCATCGAACAGGCGAGGGAGCATCCCGATTTTGTAAATTTCCCAATAAATGATATAATTTTACATTTTTTAAACCAACGGCTTCCCCAAAAACTGCTATGGAAGCAACTACTAATTTTTTCTATGATTTAAGCGCTGTCTTCAGCAAAAACCACGTACAATAAAGTAAATTGTTCTGGAGCCTTATGATGAATCCTGAAGATCGCGAACGGTTAAAAGCCTGTCATGATGAAATCGCCCAAATTTTATACCGAAACAGCCCCCCGGAGTCTTTAGAGGACTTAGAGAGCATTGAACAGCACCTTAGACAACAATGGTTAGAGGTCATGGGACCCGATATTGCTTTTTTTTTATCAAAGCAGCAACCGGGACAGAAAAAGGACGAGAAAGGACCCTAAATAGCTGTATCGGATCCCTAAAAATTACCGAAGACCAAGCGAAAAAATTAAAGGTAAAAAAATCGACAAGGCTCTCTCCATTATTGGAAAAATGCTCTTTGAGAATGGCGGCGGTTTTGTCTTTTGAAAAAGCGGCAATTGAAGTGGGAGTTCAGACGGGTATTAAGATAGGTCATTCAGCTTTACACAGGTTAGTAACCCAGAAAGAGTGGAGCGAACCAATCGCAGAATTATCAATAAAAGAAACTAGCGTTGATGGAGGTAAAGTTCGTGTTAGAGGTCAACAGGGAGAAGGGTCTCAATGGCTTGATTATAAAGCCGTCAGGCTTCATTCCAGTTTTTATGCTGCATATTTTCAAGAGAATGAAAGCTTAATTAATTTTGTAAATAATCAGCCTTTAAGTCCCCTCTTAACCTGTTTGGGAGATGGACATGATGGAATTGGGAATTTAATTAATAAATTTAATCCTCAAGGCAGACGGAGAGAAATCTTAGACTGGTTCCATTTAATGGAAAACTTGCACAAAGTAGGAGGGTCTAATAAACGACTGGAACAAGCTAGAAAATTGTTGTGGGAGGGTCAGGTAAATGAGACAATTAAGCTATTTGAATCCGCCGGTCGTCGCCAAGCTGCTAATTTTTGTAACTACCTAACTAAACATCGTCATCGAATCGTAAATTATCAACTTTTATCCGAGGAAAATATTTGTTCGATTGGGTCAGGGGCCGTTGAATCAACGGTCAAACAGATTGACTGTAGTTTAGACTAAAAAATGAGTGCAGCTAAAAGTAGTCGCCTTTTAACAGAAGGCAAGATGTTGCTCAAAAACTCAAGAGGTAGAAGATTAAACAGCTAATCTTGAAGACTTTTTGCGTCGAGAAACCCGTTTTTTAACAGTGGGATAGTATGGTGCCTTAGTACGTGCCTTTCCTTTTTCCCAGCCGGGGGATTTTCCCCTATGTTTAGGCATTTTCGCGGGAGTACCAAGGTCAACTAAAACTGACAACATTGATTGGGCAACACGTCCAGGAGTTAAATTGATATTAGCAGATTGCCAAGGTAAGATATTCTCGACTACTAAATCCCTAGCTAGCCAGAGTTGCCAACTCATCAATGGCATTAAATCGCTCCAGCGCTCAGATTGTTCGGGAGTTCTCAAGTTAGGCAATGTCCAATGTAATCTTTGCTTAGCAAATCTATACCAATGATCCACTCCAAAACGTCGTAAATACTTAAACCAAACAGTTTCTAGAGGGAGAGTTCGTTCTCCAACCCAAGCCAACCACAAGGGTGGAAACGGCTGACCGTTTGACATGGGATTCATTCTTTCGACCAGGATTAAATTGACTCTCTGTTCGGCGGCACGATAAAAATGTAAGTCAAGCCATTGCCTGACTCGAACTTGTCCCAACTGTGAATGTTCGTCAATTTCAATCACATTATCTGCTTGGAGCCATGTGGTTGGGTCGGAGAGCCTCATTTTCTGACCGTGCTTGCGTGGTCTGCCGCGACCACTATATGTTGGTGGTGCTGACCACTTTCCAGGCATTCTTTCGGACTCTCATTAAGCAATCAGCTTGAATGTCTGCTTGCGCCAGTACCCAACTTGCATTGCCATATTCTCTATCTAAAACTGCTAAGACTGGATTGATGCTCTGTTCACAAACAAGTTTGAGTTGGGAAGCTGCTTTTTCTATTGGTGAAGACCAACTACTAATTCGTTCATGTAGTAGGGGTAATGTCCAACTTCCTTGTGCTTCGGGTATCCACGCAATTGTACTGTACCCCTGTCCAATAATGACGCCCTGCTGATATTCATGGGTTCTGTCTTTTAATGTTTTAGCCTCTGGTCTCCCCCATGCCGTGTGGTCAATTGCTACTAAAACGTGTTCCGTTGCGGGTACTTGCTGTTCTAATTGCTGGAGATACAGCATCATCAGTTTTTTCCGATCCGGCCTACTGTCTTGCAATGCTTCGTAAACGCTTGGCCATTGACGATTGAATAGCGGACTGAGCGAAAATTCCGCCAAACAGGCCGCATTCCTAGTGGTCATCACTGCATCCATCAGCTCTCTTGTTGCATCCTTGGCTCGTACCAATAACTCGTATGCTGCTTGACGAAAGTCCTTTAATCGTTCACTGTTCATTTAGGGAGTGGGTAGGTTTTCTTTTTCACCCTTATTCTCTCCCGGCGCGGTGGCTTTAGTTCTTCTGAAAGCCACCGTTCTCATCTTTATTTAGTCTAAACTACAGAGATTGATAGGCAATTAAAAATTTCGGGGGCTCAATGGTCGTTAAAAAATATTAGTCAAATGCTTAAGCTGAGGTGTACTTACTAGACCTCTTGCAAAAAAAATCTATGTTATAATTAAAGGTTTTGAATTTTAGACCTGAAAGCTAACTCATAATTGTAAAGTGCTGACAACAAATTACAACGCAGACCATAACGGCGACGGCGATTCCGATAACGACTCGACAATATTTTAAAAATTTTGAGACTCCGATTAACGTGTTCAACCACAATTCGCTCCTGTGCTTGAACTCGATTGTAGTCTTTTTCTATTCGAGAAAGTTTACCATTTTTAGGTTTCTTTCTAGGGATATAACTATTGGGGTGATAATCCTTTATCCCTTGATAGCCACTGTCTTGTAAGCTATTTGTTTCGGGATGAAAATGAATTTTACTTTTTTTAAACAAGTTAAAATCGTGGCAATGCCCTGGTCCAAAAGCAGTGCAAATAATTTCTCTGGTCTCTTGATTAATTACCAATTGAGTTTTTAGAGTATGATATTTCTTCTTGCCTGAGTAATATCTCTTCTGTTTTTTTTTAGGTCGTTCAATAGCGGTTTCTGTGACATCCATCACCACGATTTCTGGATAAGCAGAGTCTTTGAGTAATGCCTTTTTCCCCGGAATACGGAACTTTCCCGTTTTCATTAAAGTTGATTCAATGTTAGTTATAATTCGGCAAATCGTTGATTCGGATACTCCCCAATTTGTCCCCATATGAAAATAGGTTCGATATTCTCGCCAATATTAATCGGCCACTAAAACTTGTTCTTCAAGAGTTAAGGCGCTTCGGCGTCCTCGTTTATCTTGAGGATTTTCTAGCCGGAATTGTTCTAAAGTGTTAACCATTTCTTTAAACGTTTGAATCTGGATACCAAATCTCCGTTTAAATTGCTCCGGTTTTAAATTTTGATAAAATCGATTGTTCATGATTGATTTATTGTGTAACTACAAAATACCTTTTTAGCATTTTATGCTGTTTTTAGCAAAATGTCCTCAAAATTAGCTATAACCTGCAATCTGCTCCACTTAAGCCAAACCCTTGATTATAGCATAAAATTATTTTGCAAGAGGTCTACTTAAATGAATTCTTATAAATTATCTAAAATTCTTTAGGTATTTTTGGTCAACTTGTTTAAGTTTATATATCTTGATAAGCGAATTTGATTAGAGTCTCGCTAATTTTTTACATCCTATAATATAGGGATAAGCTAAAATAAAAGGGGAACTGTATCATACTTTTCCCCTTTTACAAAATTGGGATGCTTCCCATATATTATTCGTTGGCTACTTACTGGGTAATCGATTTACTTCCAGAAATATATGATATTTACTGCGTTCCAAATACACATTGTTAAAGTTTTTAGTGTGATGCTATCCACCGGGTTTATGGGAAGTGCTTATAGGTCTAATTTCAAATCGCCTATTCCCTATCCTTGCCTTTTGGCTTGGTCTTTAATCAGTTTTTACCGTGTTTTTCAACGGGTTTATACTTGATTCAGCCGTTAGACCATCTAATATAACGATGGTTCAGACACATCGCAAGCTTTCGCTACACATGAACTCTTGCTCGACAGTTACCAGTTTCGGCTACCAGTAGTCTGCCTTTTATCCCCGCTTTACCCTATTAGTTGCTACCTAACAAGATAGGGGATATGCTTGGGGCCTCTTGTTCATTTCCCACCCCCTGCTTTTTATAACTTTTTCAGCAAACCCTAATTATGAACTTTCTTTAAAGACTAAATTAGAGCTCGCCTGAGACTTTCGCAAGAGGTCTAGTAATTGGGGAATCGACTGCCTGGGCTATCGCCAAAGGCATCATTCCACTGCCTAAAACAGTTAGGGTAACTACTAAAGTTTTGCCAAAAAGTGTATTTATAGTATATTGAGCCTCATATCCTAGTTGGTAACATATCACAACTTGCGTACTCACTTCCTTTTTTTATTTTTTACTGTGAGCCAGCAATTTCCAACTTTTATTTGTTGCGTTTGATGGGTAGCTTGCTACAATAAATTATTTGATGGCTGCGAAACTGAAAACTTAATTATGTTTTTAGCTGATTGTTAGGAACGTAGCGTTACAATAGCTTTACACGTCGATCGAGCACAGAAGACTTAAAGCAGAACAAGAAAATTTTAGCCCGGGAGATGCAGTTTGGTATGAGAGCAATTTGGGGTTTTTGTTTGGTTTTGGCGTTACTTTTGTGGTGCGGTGGTGCCAGTGCGGGAGTTTTGAGCGATCGCACATCGAGTTTCCCAAATTGGGAGAGCAAGCCTCCTATCGCTGTAGCTAAGGGGGATTTGGTTTATCCAGATTGGATAGCTGGCACTTGGAATGTTGCGATCACTTTGGTAGATTTAGCCTCTCCTTTAGCCCCAAATATTGTCACGCCTGGGTTTGAAGGCAACCGCCGCTATTTGCAGCAGCCAGTATTGTTTAAAGTGCGGTTTCAACCGGAAAAAAATATTGGTTTTGCTTCTAATTATACATCTAAAGATGCTACAAAGATTGTCGCAGATCGCTCTTTTAACGGTTTGAATATTGCCAAGGCTTATTTAGGCGACGGTGGCGTACTTTCGGTGAAAGTCGATCCGAAGAATCCCAACCGCCAAATTACTGTTTTGAAAGGGGAACGCCAACTAATTTCGATTGTTACCAGTCGGGGAACTGAGACGCCGAATCCTCGCGAGTTTGTGTCTACAGAGATTTCTCAGCAAGTGTTTCGGGGAGAGTATGATATTTATTTGAATGAGGTGGAGACAACAACGGCTTATCGAGTTGTTGGAGGCGGAGAAAATGGCGATTCTGCGAGTAAAAGAATTGAAGCCGATCAGGTGACAGCGATTTATTTGTCGCCGCAAGACCCGGATTATTTTGCTGCTGGAGGGCATCCTGTGGCTTTGTACCGATATCGGTTGGAGTTGGTGCCGGCATAATTAAGTTGTCATCTCGATCGACCTAGCAATCATCGGCTTGGCGATCGGCCCTCTGTCTCCTGTCATCAGCTTTCCTAATCACAGTCATCAGTTTAACTGTCGCTAGACCCCTTTACAAACCTTAACAACACAGTTAATAATAGAAACATCATCCGAACATTGACAACCAAATACAGCAATCAT
>NZ_JAUBTQ010000110.1:0-8454 GCF_036702515.1 Microcoleus sp. BROC3 | reverse complement strand
GATTTAACAAGCTCCTCAATTTACCTATCATGCTCGCCCACTTTTGTCAAACCCCTCTACTGTACCGACGCCCTAGACGCGATCGCTGATAATGCTGCTGCTGTGGGTGTGCCATACGCTTATTTTAATGGCGATCGCGAACCCTCGTCTTACCACTATCTGCGAAAACCCACCACTAAAATTACCCTGTGTACGCCAGAGACACCGATGCTCCCAACAAAAGGGGAAAGCATAGAAGCTAACTGGATATTTATGTTACAAATTCCTGAACTCAACACAGTACATTGGGCGATTGTTGACCGTTTGGGCGAAGAAGAAGCGTACAACTACGGTCGCTTCTTGTCCTGAGCGAGAGGCTTTCGTCTAAAGGGGTGCGGAATGTCGGATTTAATATTTTCCGCAAGAAAATCTATCGAAAAGTCTGGGTCAGGCCTTCCTTTTTCCCCGCTAGACTGACAGAAAGAGCAATTTGCTCCGTTTCTACTTTCCGTTGCCCTATGATAACTTCTCAGTCAACTTCTCATCGATTAAAGCGATCTGCGCTGATGAAAAACTTTGTGACCTTTGTGCCTCTGTGGTTCCTCAAATTCGCTTTGAAATTCGCACCGGCCGGGGCAAAGCTCCAGAAGTACCCATTAGCCGCCAAGGTGCTATTTGTCAACTTACTGCCGGCTGATTACTATTTTAAAAAAAGTGTATAAAATATTGTATGTACGCAAGTCCGTAATGTTTTTACGGGGACTTAGGATACTTATGAGTCAAATCGAAATCACTAATTTGCAGTCTGCCGAGCTATTTGAAGAACTGAGCGACGCTGAACTAACAACAGTGGTAGGGGGAGCATCTGCAACAGCGGACGTAAATGCAGATTCAAAGATAGGGTTAGACGAAGATGTTTCCAATGCCATTGTGCGGTTTGTCGGTCTTGATTCTGCTAACACTAAGTATGCTCAAGAATTAATCAAGAGATTGACTTGATTGAGGAGAGTGCTAGATTGGAAGATTCAACCCTTAGACTAAATCATTTCGGGAGCATCCCAATTTTGTAAGAAGATAAGAGAAAGGGGAATTTATTCGCGATTGTAACTCGCGAATAAATGGGATGGGTCTTTATGCCTCGAAAGACTTCAAAAGATATTGAGCAAGATAAAGTAGCTAGATTTGACCGTATTAAAAAGGCAATAACAGCTTTAGTTGGGGGACAGCCGAGATACTTGTAAAATAGGACACGGCGTAAAGTTTTGTAAAGGCAATCCGAAATAACTAAAAGCAGGAACGCCTGAAGTGCCTGTTACTCAAGACTTTCGCCTTTTGGGTTCTGTACGAGGGCAGAGTATGACTAATACTCTGCCTTCGTACAGACCCAAAAAGCGTCCATCTTTTACTGCTAAACATTTCAGGCTTTGCTACTTCAAGTCATTTTGTCTTGTATTTATTTGCAAAACTTTACGTCTTGTCCTCGGAATGCGGGTATCTCGGCTGCTGCCCTAATAGATTAACGAGAAAAGAATGATATGGTATGTTATATTGATTAACCGTTAACCGAGAGAATTGTTAGGTCATCGCACGCGACCGCTCGATTAATTGCTGCAACATCCGATCGAGATCGGTGATCGCTCCCAGGTTGAGACAAAAAACATTCTCAAGGGTAGCGCGTAACTTTGCAACCGTTGAAAGGACGCGGTGTTCTGTTCGACCATCCAAATAATGCACCGTAAACTGATTGTTCCACAAGGTATAACGACAACTTGAATCCGGTTTTGCCACCATCAAGTTAGTAACAAAAATCGAGTTGGGATGAGTTGAAACATACCAATTACTCACCTCATAATCGGGTAATTCTTGCTCCTCTCGATCGAATTTGTAAAGGGATTTCCACTCCTGCTTGATATATGCTTGCATAATGTAGCTGCGATCCGCTGCGCTCAATCGAAATGGTTCGTGGGAGGTAGGTTGTTCGAGATCCGGTGTCAAAGCAAGCGGCGCGGTAAGCGTTAACCCTCCGAATCCCGCATCTGCAATGTACGGCTCTCCATCAATATTGACCCACAGCACCATATGACTGCGGGGCGCGATCGTCCCGGACGGCAAATTCCACAGCACGCGAGCTGCTAGATTCGTTACCTGAAAGCCAAGAGCAAGCAAAACAGCCCGCAACAGTAAGTTTTGCTCGAAACAATAGCCGCCCCGTCCCTCGTGGATTAGTTTTTGTTGCAAGGATGCTAAATCCAGCTTCACAGGTTGGTTCAGGAGCGAATTGAGGTTTTCAAAGGCGATCGTGTGGGAATGTCGCTGATGAATTGCCTGTAACGTTGTCAGCCTGGGCGAGCAGTCACCACTATAGCCAATTCGTTGAAAATAGGCATCAAGGTCGATCTCAGTCAGCCGCTGTTGCAATTGCATATTTTATTATTAGAGTCAGTGCTGAGTTTATTCATGGGGAGCAATTAATTATTACGCATCCAACGTTCCTTCATGTTTAGCATCGGAGAAATCATAGATTTCGCTCGCTCCTTCGCGTCGGATCGTCGGCTTCCCCCGCCGATCGCTCCTTTCATCCCATCAAGTAAATCGGTAATGTCTCTTTGGTCGGGGCCGCGATTATCGCATACACCATCAAGGTATTTAAATTTTTGTGTCTGCTGAGTTTCTGCACTTTTCGGCGTTGCTTAATCAGGGTATGAAAAAAATAACTTGAAAATCCCGAAGTTTTGTGGATACTGGTTTCTCTGACTTGCATATTGAGCCAGTCATACCCTAAATCAGCAACGCCCTTTACCTTTGGCTTCAAATCAATTCTACAGTTTCACGCTTGCATCGCCCGCTGTCTCGGGCTGTACCTGTGCTGACCAAAAAAATGGGATACAAGCCCCGTCCTTCTAGGACGGCTTTTCTTGGTTTCTGATATATACCTTCAAAACTTCTTTCTTACGCACCTCCTACAGAAACAGCAAAATAACTAGGACTCCATAAAGCTTCTTTGTGGGGTTTTTCATGTCCAGCCTGTCCGTACCGACGACTGGAAACGCCTTTCAATGCGTTAACAATTTGAGATGTTGATAATTTAGGCGGATACTCAATCAGCGCATGAACATGATTACCTTCGACATTGAACTCTAGCACTTGAAAGTTCATTTTTTGGGCTACATCTCTAAACGATTTTTCAATCAGATCAAGACTTTCGCTCGTAAACACAGACCGACGATACTTTGTTACGCAGACCAAGTGCATTTTAAGTTCTGTAACAGAATGTCTTTCACGGCGGTAAATAGTTGTTATTGCTTACAAACCAATATATAATCAAATCTACAGACCAATATCAGTATAGCCATGAAGGCGAGATTCAAGTACAGATTTTATCCAACGACAGACCAAAAGCAGAGCTTGGCTCGGCTGTTTGGCTGCGTGAGGAAGGTCTGGAACGATAGCCTAGCTCTCTGCAAGCAGTCCGAGAAAAAGCCAAGTTCGGCCCAACTGCAAAAAATCGTGATCACCCAAGCGAAAAAAACCGAAGAAAGAGCTTGGCTAAGCGAAGTCTCCAATATTCCGCTACAGCAATCCGTGGCGGACTTGGAAACGGCTTTCAAGAACTTTTTAGACTCCTGCAAAGGAAAGCGAAAAGGTCGTAGAGTTGGTTATCCTAAATTCAAAAAAAGAGGAAACAGCCAGTCAGCACGATTTAGGATTGGAGGTTTTTCTCTGAAAAATAGCGGTATCTATTTAGCCAAAATTGGTATTGTTAAGCCAATATGGTCAAGGAAACTACCATCTGAGCCTAGTTCGGTCACAGTAATCAAAGATTGTGCAAATCGTTATTTCCTGAGTTTTGTAGTAGAAGTTCAACCCATTTCATCTGAGGCGAAAAACCAAAGTATCGGAATCGATTTGGGCAATCAAAGTGCGATTCGTTGGCTAGAAACCATTCCTAACAGGATTAGGGGGATTAGCCGCAAGGTGATGAACCTTGACAACTGAATGACCATGTAAGTGAGAGTCAGTACCCTAGAACACTCAAACCTTATCCCGCAGGTGCAGCGGTGACAGTACTTCCCCCAGGTTTGCGACTAGCCATCAAAGCCTGAAGCGGGGATCAAAGGTGTCAATACTGGAAGCCTAATCCGGTATCCATCGAGCAAAGTACCTATGAGTAAAAGCCTCGGCTTGAAAATGCGTCTGAATCGTCGTTACCAAAAACCAGCGAAATAAGGCTTAACGCGCTGGAGCCAAAAGGCAAAGGATAAGGAATTGGCAAGATTTGGTTTGACCAATAAGCACTTCCTATAAACCCGGCGAATAGCATTGCTCTAAAGGTACACAGAATGGTCATTCGGAACGAAGTAACCTCTCGCTTGCTCTCTCGAAGGTCGAATATCGAGAGTAGGTGCTAACCGTATGCAACGAGTAGGAAAGATTGGGTCAGAAGCTTAAAGTCTGGGGTAATGCCCAGGATATGCAGACGGACTCACGGTGATTTGGAAGGGAAAGTCTCAAGTAGTGAGTAAAAATGTCTAAAACGAGTTTAAAGACTACGGTAGAATGGAACCAAGTGAACTGGCGAAAGCTAGAACGTAAGGTTTATAAGCTCCAAAAGAGAATTTTTCAAGCCTCTCAACGTGGTGATGTGAAAGCATTACGCAGACTCCAAAAGACGTTGATGAAGTCTTGGTCAGCAAAGGTGTTAGCGGTTCGTAGAGTAACCCAGGATAACACTGGCAAGAAAACGGCAGGAGTGGACGGGGTGAAATCCTTATCCCCAGCAGCACGTTTAAAGTTAGTAAATAATCTAAAACTGGGGTCTAAAGTTAGTCCGACTAGGCGAGTATGGATTCCCAAGCCTGGGACGGAAGAGAAACGACCATTAGGCATACCTACAATGGAAGACCGAGCCTTGCAAGCACTTGTCAAACTGGCATTAGAACCAGAATGGGAAGCGCGATTTGAACCTAACTCATACGGGTTCAGACCTGGACGTTCATGCCAAGATGCGGTCGAGGCTATATTTTCAAGCATCAATAAAAAGCCTAAATTCGTGCTGGATGCCGACATATCAAAATGTTTTGACCGTATCGACCAGGAAGCACTGCTCAGAAAACTAAATACATTCCCCACCATTCGCCGACAAGTTCGAGCATGGTTAAAAGCAGGAGTGATGGACGGTACACAGTTGTTTCCTACATCTCAAGGTACGCCACAGGGCGGGGTCATTTCTCCGTTACTAGCAAATATAGCCTTGCACGGAATGGAAAAACGAATCAAACAGTTCGCAGACACTCTGCCTACTCGAAGTGGTCATGGCAAACGGGATAACCGATATAGCCTCAGCCTGATTCGTTATGCTGATGACTTCGTAATTCTCCACGAAGATATCACCGTAGTCCAAAGGTGCAGAGAGATAATCTCTGAATGGTTAAGTAGTTAGACAAAATTAATTACACAAATACATAGTAGAATGATATTCCAGGCAAAATTATGAGTTAATTAGAATTTCCTATGCTGTTTATCAGGGAAATAAATCCTCTTTCGTCTAAATTGCTCGACTCGAATTCATCGCCAAAGCCGACATCATCAGGTACGTCACGTGTGCACATTGCCTCATATTAGCTTCGCAAGGAGTAAAAAAAGGAGAGTTAATGAATATTTTTCAAATAAGTTATAAGACCCTCTATAACTGGTTCAATCGGTGGGAATTAGAGGGAATGATAGGAATTTATAATAAACTAGGAAGAGGTTCTAAGCCACTATTTAACTCTTCGCAGAAAGCCCAAATTAAAGAGTGGGCTAAACAACAACCAAGGTCATTAAAAAATGTTAGCCAAAAAGTTCAAGAAACCTGGGGCATAACTCCCAGTACAAAAACAATTCAAAGAAGATTAAAAACTCTAAACATGAGTTGGCATCTCCTTCGTAAAGGAGTTGCCGTCAAGCCTCCAGCCCAGGAATATCAATAGAAAAAGGCGCAATTAGAAGAATTAAAGCAATTGGATTATCAGAGTAAAATAGACAGGGTAAGCTCATCTAATTTGGTATAAAGTGTACTTGACAAAAAGCCGCCAATAGGCTCTCTATCTGTGCACCGAACTCAAACCTATAATTAAGTTTGAATCTTAACAAAGTCAATCAAGTTGAAACGGAGTTAAAGACAATGACAAATGGTTTTGCACCTAGATTGAAACTCGCTGTAAAATCTCAAGCTAAAAGAGCAGAAAAACGACAGTTAACACCTCGATCGCGAAATCCAAGCCAATTTATTGAATTATGTAGCAGAGCTCCCCGACCCCAGAGTTCAAAGAACCCAAAAACACTTATTAAAAGATATTTTAGTAATCTCTATTTTAGCCGTCATTAGCGGTGCCGAAGGTTGGGAAGACATGGAAAATTATGGCATCGCTAAACAACAATGGTTAGAGGAATTTCTCGAATTACCCAATGGTATCTAAGCGTGATGATACTTTTCGACGAGTCTTTGAAAGAATTAATCCTCAGGATGAGAGAACAATGTTTAGCGAAGTGGCTTCAAAGTATGCTTGGTTCGATAGTTGGCGAGATTATCCCCATCGATGGCAAAAGTGTTAGAGGTTCTTATGACCGTAATCAAGGCGTAAAAGCTTTGCATTTGGTCACGGCTTGGGCAAGTGAACAGCGTTTAGTTTTAGGGCAAGTTAAAGTTGAGGATCATTCCAACGAGATTACGGCAATTCCGGCACTCTTAGAATTATTAGACCTGACCGGGGCGATTGTTACTATTGATGCGATGGGAACGCCAACCGAGATTGTGAAACAAATTCGCCACAAAAAAGCTGATTATATTGTATCTCTTAAAGCCAATCATCCCACTTTACATTCTCAGGTTAAAGAATGGTTTGATACCAGAAGAGTTAATAACTTTGAAGGCATTAACGTTAGTTATAACGTAATTGCTCAACCCCCTTGACAAGAGAACGAGATAGACATTAGATAAAGGAATGAAAAAACTCCCTGACCTAAAACAACTATCGGACCAGGCCAAAGACGCCTTGATAGTAGAGCTATGGCAGGAAATCCAAAAACTGCGCGCAGCATTAACCACTGACGAATCAAAACCAGACTCATCCCCGGCTAAAACCAGCTCGAATTCCAGCACTCCACCATCAAAAGGATTTAAGCCAAACATCGGACCATCGAAAATAGAAGGACTCAAAAGACAAAAAAGCTTAGGCAGAGCAGGAGGGGGAAGATACCTACATCCCGAACCCGACCAAATCATTATCGCTCAAATCAAAAGTTGCCCCCAGTGTGGAGAAACAGTCACAGCCGATCGCCCAAAAATTGCAATCCGTCTATGACAAAATAGAACTACCACCAATTCGTCCGATCGTCAGCCGCATTGAGCGTTATGGTGGTCGCTGCACCTGTTGTCAAACCGACTATCTGGCCCCCGTACCCGCAGGAATGGAACCAGGTTCACCATTTGGCCGGGAGATTCAAAGCTCGCGTCACATATCTGCGCTACACTCATGCGATCGGCTACGAACGGCTGTCGGGAATCTTGTCAGAAGTTTTCGGGCTCAAGATCTCCGAAGGAGCGATCGCCAACCTTTTAAGTACAGTCAAAACCAGTTTAGATGACCTTTGTAAATCAGATACTACAACGATTGCGACAGGCAAAATTAATTGGCTCGGATGAAACCAGCGCCAGAGTTAACGGACAAAACCAATGGGAGTGGGTGTTTCAGAACCAAGATATTTGCCTGCATGTCATCCGTCCGAGTCGAGGGGCTGGAGTAATTAGCTCCGTTCTTGGGGAACATCGTCCGCAAGTGTGGGTATCAGATCTATTTAGCGCTCAAAAAAATCACCCAGCTGCACAATGGCAAGTGTGTGAGTGCCCATCAACTGCGGGATTGCCAATATGCCATTGATGCTGGAGACAGGATTTTTGCCAAGGGCGATGAAGAGGTTATTATTAAGGGCTTTTGTCATCCATCGACGACGCGACAGGATGGACGAGACTAAGCTGGAGCGATATCGCAGCAATTTACGGGAAAGATTAACCAGAATTTTGAGTTTAGCACCACATCAGCCGGATGGTGTCCGGTTACGAAAACGCTATGGCGAGCTGATGGATAATTTGTTCTTATTTCTGGAAGATGTGACAATTCCACCTACAAATAATTCTAGCGAACAAGCGATTCGGATGAGCGTGATATTTCGCCGCGTGACCAATTGCTTTCGTTCAGAATGGGGGCGAGATTTATTGGCGGCGGTTCGTTCAGTTGTGAATACTGGTAAAAGGCAAGGCTTAACCGCTTATCAAGCTATTCAACAAGCCCTTTCTATTCATAGCTCCCTTTTTTCCCCTAGTTGAGCAATTACAAATCATACTTAACGGGAAAAGTAAGATTCTGGAAAACTCCCTTGTATTTGAGCTTTACATTCAGGACATTCTTTGACCCCAACTTGGTGTTCTGTGACGAT
>NZ_JAUBTQ010000109.1:0-8569 GCF_036702515.1 Microcoleus sp. BROC3 | reverse complement strand
ACAAAGCGACGGCTACCCAAAAGGGACAGCCGCAAACCTTAATATTGCTGCGACCCGATTTGGTAATGGTGTCCGCCGCATAGATTCTCTTCGAGAGCTTGCCTATGATTGCGGCCTTACCGCAGAGGAAGCCAAAAAATATGGAAAACTCACAGCGACAGCAACATGGGAGAAGCTGTTGACTTCGCACGGGTTGGAGTTTGAGTCTAAAGTCGAACCGCTTGACACAGGGTTAAGCAGTCAAGAAAACCCGCGCCAGATTAATTTGATTGATTGGATTGACTGGACGCAAGCTTTTGCCCTAGCTCTTGCATCGGTTGGCTGCGCTTTGCTGATTTTAGGATTGTTTCCCCGCATCAACCCGCTCAACTTACTCCCAGTAAAAATCACAATTCAGGTAGGTAAATAATGAGTTTACAACTACGCTTATTCGGCGGTCAATCCGACGCGCCCAAAGATGGTGGCAAGCTTGCCATAAACGACGGCGGCCACGCAATCGACAAATCAAAAGTTTTGGCCGCTACCGATGCGGGCGTGATTACCCCACAAAATCCCGGTGATTTCGGGTCAATCCGTACAGCCCCGGTAGTTCCGGCTCCTCAATATTTCGATAAAGAGCAAGCCGATGCGCTAAAGAAACTAGCCAAGGAAAAGACCGAGGGTGCGAGGCACTCAAAAAAGGCTTACAAATCCCTAGGCAAGATTGAGAAGGCCGATGCTACCGTGCATCGCAGCCATCGGAAATATGAAGGTGATGTAGCCGTTAACGAGCTTGTAAAAGTGCGATCAAATGCCAGCCTAGCTAAAAAACTGCACGGTTTACGTCCCGGCTATGCCAAGTTAGGCATGGGGATTGACAAGGCTGAAAACAAGGCACGCACTGCCATCGACGCCATCAAAGCTCAACTGATCGGGGGGGCAAACTGATGGAATATATGTGGCTTGCTGGCAAAAAAAAAGAAGTGAAGAAATTGGTAAAAGCTTTAAGAGCTAATGGCTTCACCTTTGACCTTGCCCACTTTGTGGAAATAAGCGGTTCCCCTTATGGGCGCGACCGATGCTCCTACACCTTGGAGAATTTACGCCCGCCCGCCGTAGCTACTCCTCAGCCCCGCCCGTGGGATGCAGTGCTAGGAGGTAAAAAATGATTCTGCAATTACTTAAAGCTTTGATGCGATCGCCTGAAGGTCAAGAAATCAAATACTGGCACAACGGCTATTTTGTCCGCATCTTCAAGGAAGAGTACGGCACGGGATGGCAGATTTACCGGGACGATAAATTTACCTATCAGAACGGGCAATTTGTGGATTTGATTGATGGTGGCGTGGCTGAATCTGACGCTGAGGCTTACCGCTCTGCTGAAGAGTATATCGAAAATTGCTTGCGGTTCCAGAGGGGTAATTAATGAGAGCGGCAAGCTTGGCAAACTATTTTATTGCCGGGTGTGCCGCTTCCTCCCTTCTGGGATGGATAGCGAGCTTGCACCCGATGTCATTCCGAGCGATCGCATTTTTGGCAGCAGCAAGCTTTATTCTCTGGGGCTTGTGCTGGCTGTTGGATTTCTCGGTTAGCTCTTGGCTCAAGATTTCTGTGCAGAATTTACAAGCCTTGCTTCTGGCTTCACTGGCAGCAGCAATCGTCGGTGCGGGGGTCTACTTATGCTCCTAAAGCTGATTGTTTTGTCGGGAAGTGCGATCGCTCTTTGGCTCACTCCCCTGGTTGCCCTGGATAAAAAAGTTACGTGGCACAAGGCAATTCAGGGATTGAGTCTGGGCGGTGCGGTTGCCTGTGCGATCGGTGCGGGCAATATTGCGCGGAGATTGGCAGAGGAGATTGAGATTGAAACCATCAAAACCAGGGCAATTAAGGCAGACATTGTTGACGAGATAAGCACTTCCGCTTATATCAGCCAGCAGCAAAGACAACAGGAAGCAGAGCAAATTCTTGCTTCCCCGACTACCGATGTGGAAGAGGCTCGGCAAGCGCTGGAAGCTGTATATAGCGCTGATTCCGAGGAAGTGGACGTAATCGCTACCACTACCGCTCCTGAGCCTACAGCCCTAGATAAATCGTTGTATGCAGAAGTCTGTGAAGCGCGGAAGGTGAATAAATCTACCACTTGGATTATTGAGAACATTCTCAAGATGAAAGGCCGCAAATTCTCAGAGGGCAAGCTCAAACTTCAGAGCCTGCTTAGCCAATTTGAGGCGAGCGAGTGACGCAAAAAAGAGGGAATTTTTTGGGGGAAAATGCAGCCCCCGAAACGCCCTCAAATTAAGGCTTTAGAAGCCTATATTAAAAATTCAGACCTATAGGTCTGTAAGACTACTGCATCTTACTGAAAATTAAGGAGGCGCGATGCCTGTAAGCGAGCTTGTGTTTAGCAGATTTCTATCAGAATGTGATCGTCCCAGATGGGGCAATTTCAGAGGGGGCAAAATCGCTCAAATGAAGGAGTCTATTTGCGTATATTAAAATTTCAACCCTATAGGGCTGTAGTAATTTTGCAGTATATTAAACGCCAGCCCGCGCAAGGCTTCTGAGTTCCGAGGTTTCAGGGTACGATCGCGACTCTGCTGTGAAGTGTGTAATTTCTGCCTTTAATTAATAGTTGAAAGCTATCTAATCCTGACTTGATGCGGGAATCAACGTCTTAACTAAAACTTTTCTTCCTTCATTGCATTCTATTAAGAAATCCTTTAAGTCACCAATGTAACTTGCCACATCTTCGCCAAGATGCCGTTACACCCTATGAGAGGTGACTGTTTGAGCTACCACTCCTATTAGTAGAAGGAGCAAGGCAAAAAGTCTTACGCACGTGCTAACACCATTTGTCAATTAAAAAATAGAAATCATTTAATTGAAAGTTTGTAGTACCATTTGATCCAATGGGTCAGCCCAAGGCCCTAACATAAAAACTGCTAGCTCCCCAAAGAGGAACCAGCAGACGCCCCACTTCCCACCAAGGAAGCTACTCAATTTAGTTATTCAATTACTTTATCTCATATGTGAAGTCTTATTTGAGATAAGGTTCAAATCTCTGGGGCGTCTGATTTTCTTGGGTGCTAACGGTTCTCACATAAAGAGAATTGTTCCATGATATTAGCACAAGACACACCCTCACAAAGTATAAATTTAAGCTACCAAGATTGCGTAACAGAATCTGAGCTTCTGCCTGAGCACCTGCAAGAATGGCTTGACAGCGGTGTTGATTTAGAAATCATTATACTTAACGTCCGCAGCGTTAGGGGCAAAGAGCTTTTCGAGATACTTAACCCTAAAGTCACAGCGACACAAAGTGGCACGGGAATTAGAGCCGGGAAAGTACGCGCCAAGCTAGACGACTGTATGGAGTCTGTGGCTTTAGAGTGCCACGGCCGCGTCAAGGCTACTCACGGGCCGCTAGCCAAAAAAGGTAAGTATTTAAATTCAAGCGGCTACTACGACAAGGCTGGACGATACATCAAGATTGCTTGCCGCCCGACTTTCTTGAGAATACCGCTGCGTATCTGGCAAAAAATAGCCGATCGCTACGGCGTTAGCATTTACGAAAACCCAGTGATTGACGGCGATGGCGCTGCGATCGGATTTTGGGCTTGGGTGCGCGATAACAATATTCCTATCAAATTTGCTGAAGGTGAGAAAAAGGCAGGATGCCTGCTCACTCTGGGTTATGCAGCAATTTCTTTAAACGGCATCTGGATGGGTCGCCGCGTAATTTACCGGGAATCAGACGGCAAGAGAATCGGCGAGCGATTGCACGAAGATTTACAGGAATTCGACACGCCAGGGCGCGAAATCACTTTCGCCTTTGACTGGCGCGACGGGCAATACTTTCAGTCTGTGGAGTTCAAAGCGGCGCGGGCTACTGGGGAACTGCTGCAAAATGCGATCGCAAAAATTGCTATATTGCCGGGCCCTGATAAAGGAGTTGACGATTTCTGTGTTGGCGGCGGGGATGTTGACGCGGTAATGTCGGCCGCTAGAAACATTGATGAGATTCAGAAACAATTTTTCTCGTGGCTCGGCAAGGAAACCAGGAAAAAAGCTTGGGCGCTGACTCACCCGATCGCGTGGGAATGTCACCAGCGTTATCTTGATATTCCGTATCCTGAGTCAGGACTCATCTGTATAAAGTCACCCAAAGGTTCAGGGAAAACCTACGCACTCAGAAAACTAGCGGCCAAAGCTCAGGCAGAAGGTCGTAAAGTCGGAGTCCTTGTACACAGAATTGTTTTAGGGCGGGCAATCTGCCAAGTTGTAGAAATTCCTTGGATCGAGGAAATGAACAGCGACGGCGATCGCAAAATTGAAGGCAAAGCTCTAGGACACGGACTTTGCATCGACAGCTTGCACGCAACATCTCAAGCATTTTTCGATCCGCTCGCTTGGGAAGGCGCGCTGATTATTATTGATGAAGTCGAGCAAGTTTTCTGGCACGCACTCAACTCCTCAACTTGCAAGGACAATCGGCAAGCGATTCTTTCCAGTCTCAAGCTTTTGCTCCAAACCGTACTGAATTCTGGCGGCCAAGTTTTGTTGCAAGATGCCGACTTAAGCGATATGAGTATCGATTTTGTTCGCGAATTTTCTGGAATTGATGTCGCGCCTTGGATTGCCGTGAATCATTGGCAACCGTCTGAGCCGTGGCAAATAAAATTTTATGACACTCAACACGTCAAGGGTGGGACTAAAGACGATCCATCGGGGCTCCTCAAGGATTCAGTCGATCGTGTAACTTTTGGGGGCAAAATCTGGGTTAGCACCGATTCTCAAAAAGCTAAGAGCAAATACGGCAGCAAGAATTTAGAAAAATATTACCGATCGCGCTGCCCTGGTAAGAAAATCCTGAGAATAGATGCCGAGACTGTCGCAAACCCTGAACACCCTGCTTACCAATGCGCTGAGAAAATCCAAGGCTCTGAAAAAATCAAGGACGGACTAGCGGCGCTCTACGATATCGTGATTTGTTCGCCGTCGCTGGCAACTGGGGTATCGGTTGATTTGCGGGGGCATTTTACCGCCGTGTTTGGAATTTACCAAGGCGCAACCTCTGACAATGAAGTTAGACAATCTCTGGCACGGGTACGCGAACCGGTGCCACGGTTTGTGTGGTGTCGCCAGATTGCAGTCGGGAAAGTCGGTAACGGGGAATCAAATTACAAGGCAGTAGCCACATCTAAAGAGAAAGATTGCCGCTATAACTTGGCACTGCTTAAGGACTTTGACTTTGACCTCGACAAAGCTTACAACCCAGTAGTTTTGAAATTTTGGGCAAAATACGCGGCCCGCATAAATTCGTCAATTTGGAATTTTCGGGAAGCTGTGCGAGATGGCTTAGTCGCCGAAGGTCACGCCCTCACAGATTGCGGCGACGATGACCGCGACACCGCTGGGGAAATTAAGACGATTAGAATTATCAGTCAGGTTGAGGAAGCTGTCGCCGTGGCAGAGGCAGACGACATCGACCGTGAGGAATTCGAGAAGCTCGAACAGCAGCGCAGCAAAACCGACGCCGAACGGCATCAAGAGGAAAAATTCAGACTGAAGGAAATTTACAAAGTAGAAGTTACCCCAGAACTCAGGCAGCTCCATCAAGACAAATGGTTTGGGAAAATTCATCTTGAATATTCACTGACCCACAATCCAGATTTTGTTTGGATGCGCGATCGCAAAAGTATCGATTCCCAGATAAAGAGCGGCGACGGGCAACTCTGCCTGCAAGATGTCCGGCAAACCACGGGCAAGCTGAAAATTCACGAGCTCCTCAATATTTTGCAGTTCACAGACCCGACAAAGGAATGGAGCAACAAGTCGCCAGAGATTCTTGAGTTTGCAGGCAAGGCTTTGAAACTTGCAGCAGACATCAAACTCCTAACGGGCATCACAGTCAGCCCAGAGAAGGCGACAAAGAATCCGATCGGAGTCGTGGGAAGCTTCCTCGGTCAATTAGGACTCAAGCTCGCCGGCGAACAGCGCCGCGTAGGTGAAGACCGGGTGAGATTTTACAAGTTTGGCGGCGCCGCTTCTGCCAATTGCTTCGATCGCACTGGCAATAAAATCTCGGAGCCTGTAGGTTTGCGATCGGAAATTTTTGAAGCTTGGCAGCAACGAGATGAACTCGCTTTATTCGAGTTCCAGCAGAAAGGCATCCTAGCGGTTGAGGCTGATGTCACAGTGCAATCTAAATCCGCTCAGAGCAAGCACTCCAGCGATTTGACCTCAAAATCGGAGTCTGTCACACCACATTCTATAAATAAAGAAGAAATCAGTCCTGTGACAACAAACTCAACCGTAAAAACTCCCCCAGAACAAGAAGCGGGAAGCGGCTCGACAGCCGAGAAAGTTTGGGCGTGGTATCAGGTCAAGGCAGATTGGATTAAATGCCGGGTGCTGGGGCTTGTTGGGGACTGCTACCGACTGGAAGTTAAATCGATGGTTGGTGACGGCTTGGCAATCTTTAAAGCCTTCCCAGAGGACTTGAGATGGGAGGCTCCAAATTGATGTTTAATTGCTGCAAGGAGTTAGGAACATGGCGGTGAAAATAGACAGGCACGGACAAGCGGCGATTTTGTCGCACCCCGAGATAGAGCTGCTGTTTGCCGAAGGATTGCAGTCCGATCGCGATCGAGCTTTGTTCGGCGTCTGCCTCTACACGGCCGCTCGCATCGCTGAAGCGTGTTCGATGCTGTCGGAGGATGTCTACACTTCAGGAGGTCGAGTTCGAGCGTCTGTAAACATCAGGAAAGCGGCAACCAAGGGCAAACTAGCAACCCGCACCATCCCAGTGATTGAAGACTTGCGATCGCTCTTGACGCTCTGGCAACCCCACGCCGGCCCAATTTACCTATTCCCCAGCCGCCACCCCGGACACCATTGGCGGCACATCACCAGCGACTCGGCCGCCGTCATCCTCAGAGAAGCCTGCCAGCGAGTCGGCATTGAGGGAGCATCTACCCACAGTTTTCGCCGCACCGCCCTGACTCAAATGAGCAACGCAGGCATCCCGCTGCGAGTAATCCAACAAGTCAGCGGCCACCGCACCCTAACAGAGTTGCAGAAATATTTAGAAGTCAGCGATGCCCAAGTCAGGGGAGCCGTGAGCGCTTTGTCAATGCTTTCCTACAGCGGGAAACACAGGTTTCACGAGCTACAGCCTGAGTTTCCGTCTGTGCGGTCAACTCAATCCTCAGAGAACTTGAAAAGTCACGTTGTTGATGCTGACTAACCCTTTATTGAGAATAGCTAAAATGTCGGGATAGTTGATTTTAAGCCAATGACTAAAGCTACTGCTACTGCTACCGCTAAGCTTCAGACCGCAGTGCTCCCCGCATCGCTGGAATTTTTGAGGATTGAGAGTTACCGCCGTGGCATTACGATGGGGCAACTTATTGATGAATGGGTACAGTCCCGGTGCAGCGTGTCGGAAACCACTTCTTAATTGATACGGTAGAATGAGCTCGTTTCGGTACGGTGGATCATGGCTTCCAAGCTTCGGCATTTGGGAGCTTTTTTGATACGCTCTTGCAGATGCTGTGCTAGACATTTGCTAGATATTTGCTAGACAACTGAAAAGAAATATCTACAAACCACTAGACAAGTGCTAGACACGGTGCTACTATGTGTCTAGTAGTAACTAGACAGGTGCTAGACATGACAGACAGATGCCAGCTTAACTTGAGATTGGACGGGCGACGCGAGTTACTGGAAACAATCAAGGAAGTAGCAGCAGCCGAAGGGTTAAGCGTAAACGCTTGGGTAGTGCGAACTTTAGAGATAGCCGCCAATTCCCCCGCAACAGCACCGATCGCAAAATCTGAGACAACATCAGCAACAGCACCCGCAATCCCAGACATAGAACCTGTGCTAGACACGTTGCTAGACATTAAGCTAGACACACTGCTAGCGGCTAAGTTCGCAGGGATTGAGGAACGCCTGGGAAAATTGAAAGCCTGAGCGAGGGCAACGATGAATCGCTCAGGCTTGAATTGAAAGCAGCTAACAAGCAACTTGAGGAATGGGACAAGGAACTCAACCAACTCCACGAGCGAAATGGGGACTTGGGACTTGAGGTGCAAAATTTGAAAGAAGAACTTGCGACAGTGAAGCGCTCACGGGATGAAATTAAAAAGTCGCCGCCGATCGCGATCAGTGTCGAACTCCCAGAACCGGCCGACTTACTCAATCAGTTGAAGACCAGGCGCAAAAAGTCTACTGCAACACTCGCAGACATCGAGGCGATTTTAGAGATGATTGAAAAGTCCTGTGACGACACATCCCGGGAAAATTAGGAACGTTCCCCGGTTCTGCCGGGGATTTCTCGCAGCACAAAACTTTACCGTTGTAGGGGTTGTATTTTTCTCACGAACCTGCGATCGTAAGTAACTAAGGAAGATTTGATATGCGCCCCTACCCAGTGTTATCAGCACTGAAGTAAGGACGAACTTCCCCAAATCGTTATCTAACAACGTTTGGAGCTTAAAAAGTATGGCACAAAGCGACGGCTACCCAAAAGGGACAGCCGCAAACCTTAATATTGCTGCGACCCGATTTGGTAATGGTGTCCGCC
>NZ_JAUBTQ010000108.1:0-8934 GCF_036702515.1 Microcoleus sp. BROC3 | reverse complement strand
GAACATCGGGAGCTGGGTGCGGGGAAACTCGCACGCCCAGATCTAACTGAGAGGTGCGGAGGATAATACCTCCCATCTACTCAACCAACGTCCAGCCTATTGTGGTGTGGCTAGCAGTGTGACGGTTCTGAATGCACTCGGCAGCAAAAAACAGGGATATCGCCCTGTAACTCAAGACACCTTTTTTGACGGTCAAACCCAGAATATGGTTGAGTCGAGGGGGGATACTGCGGGGGTGACAACCAGCCTGAAACCAAGAGGTAGCAAGGATTGAGCCAATGTATGATAAAAAAAGATAGGCAGCAAAATTGTTAGACGCTTGCCTATCAAAAAAATAATGATACCAACATTTTACCAGACTCATTTAAAAAAACAACTGACATCAGCTCAGTTTCTTGTGATGACAACCTTACGATCTGTGATGCAATCAGAAAAACAAGTGAGATTAGAACGGATGGCACGGATATTCCCCTGCTTAATTACAGTCGAAAATCGCCGGAAGAAGTTGCAAAGATTTTTGGATTTACCGAACTTAACGATCGAATTAATTTGGTTTCCATTAATTACTTATTGGTTGACAACTTATTGTCGTGTTGGTACTCGTTTATCAATCGCGCTCGACCGCCGTCAATGGGGGTGTATTAATCTATTTATGGTTAGCTTAATCTGGGAGCGAAGAGCAATTCCATTATACTGGTCGCTGTTGCCAAAATAGGGAAGCAGCAACTTCGACGAACTCTCCTACAAATCTACAGCAAGTTTTACCATTGTTTTCCCAATATAAAGTAATCGTTTTAGGAGACCGTGAATTTTGTTCGATAGACTTGGGAAACTGGCTGAAAGAAAAGGGTGTGTCTTTTTGTTTGAGACTGAAGAGGAATCATTGTATCGAAACAGAACATTTAGTTTGGCGACGGCTAGATGAATTAGGGATTGTGCCAGAAACCTCTTTGTATTTTCAAGGTAAAAGGGTAAGGAAAACTCAGCCCGCTAGTGGATTTGATGTTGCTTGTAAGTGGAAAAGAAACTATGGGGCATGGAAGGTTGAGGAAGCGTGGTTTATTCTCACAGATTTACAGCGAGTTGCCGGCAGCGATCGATGCTTACAAGCAACGGATGGGCATTGAAGAAATGTTCCCTTGACTGTAAAACAGGAGGCTACGATCTTGAAGGAACGACGCTCAAAGGAAACCGACTTATTAACATGATTCTGCTGATGACGCTCGCCTACTTGGAGGCAATATTTCAAGGCACGCTCACTGAGGAAAAAGCAGGTGCAAAAATATATATGTCGCCGAAAAGAACCCAAGAAAAGATATCGCCGACGGAGTACATTTGGTGTTGGTTTAGACGGAGAAAAGTGGGTTAATTACCTCGAACAATTTTCATTAGAGGTGGAACAGTAAACGCAAGTTAACTCCCAATAAACGCCGCTTTTATCAACAAGGTATGCGGGCTGCAACCCTTATTCGGTCTATCTCCTAGGCTTCTTTGTCACCCCCCCAGGGGGGGATAGTCGGGTAAGGTTCAAGCGTCACCGCTCTCCCCTCCCCTAAGAACCGTGCATGAGACTTTCGCACTCACACGGCTCAAGCCTTACTTCAAGCGATAGACTTGGATTTTGAATGTTCCTGTATATGGCACGCTCGGTGCAAGTGCTGAAGGTTTTTGACCGAATTATCTCCGCCTTGAGCTACAGGAACTATGTGGTGGGTATCTAACTCCTCTCCGTTGAATAAAGATTCGCCACAGATTGGACATTTCCAATTTTGGTTTTGTGCTATTTTGTAGTTGCGCGAGTTGCGCTCCCAATAGCTTTTACCATATTTCTGATGGCGTTTTTCCCAATACTCTCTGAGAGAGGGGTCATCCGGTGACGCATCCCCCTTGACCTTTACATGGCGTTCAATCGGCGTGTACGCTATCGGGTAGAGGATTAAATCCTTTTCTTTCCCTCGGCGGTCGCTAGTTATAGTAGCGAACGTCCATTTATTACCATCTATGGTTTTGAAATAGCGTTTCCGAACCCATTTTGTGTTTTTGTTAGGATGTTTACGCTTCGACCAACTCCAAAGGTATTGCCAGGTTCTACTTTTGATGTATTCAAAAGTTTGTTTGCTAACAACACCTTTATAGTAATTGGAAAATCCACGCAGAATTGGATTAAGTCTTTTTATGACTACTTCTTGTTCACACCCATTCATTGCTGAGATTTCTAGTCCAATTCTTTTACAAAAGTCGAGGACTTTCTTCTTTGAAGGCTTAATCAGCAATTTGCCATTATAATGGCGGTGGTTGAATCCAAGGAAGTCAAAACCTTCTTCCATTGACGTTATTAGCGTCTTCTCCGCGCTGAGTTCAAGTCCTCTTGTTGATAACCATTGCTTAATCTGATCTTGGGCGATTTCGAGACTTCCTTTGTCTCTGGCTGTGACTACAAAGTCGTCAGCATATCTAACCACGCCTAATTTAGGATTGGTGGATTTAATGTAGTTTTCTAATCCATGCAATCCTATATTCGCTAGAAGAGGTGAAATTACCCCTCCTTGTGGTGTCCCCATCTCTGTCGGGTTGTATTTCCTTTCAAAGATAAAACCAGCTTTTAACCATCCTATAATTAAGTTTCTTTTTGGAAAGTTTCCTAATTCTTTCAGGATAGATTCATGGGCAATCTTATCAAAGAAGCCTTGAATATCTGCTTCTAGAACCCAATTGTTTCTAGCATTTGGACTTGCATTTAATCTTATCCAATTTTGGGCTAGAGCATCTTGGCAACTTCTACCAGGTCTGAATCCATAGGAATTTGGTTCAAAAATGGCTTCCCATTCTGGTTCTAGTGAATTAACTATTATTGCCTGTTCGATTCTGTCGCGCACGGTTGGGATTCCGAGCGGTCGTTTCTTTCCGTTAGCTTTGGGAATCATCACCCGTTTTGTAGGGTGATGATTACCGCCGTTCCAGTTGTTTACCAGCTTCACTCGTTGCTCTGGGGTATTGACTACTTCTTTGTCAATTCCTGCCGTTGCTTTTCCTTTATTGGTTTGGGTAATTTTCCGAACAGACAATAATAGATTCGCGTAACTTCTTTGCATTAACTTTTGGAGACTTCGCAGCTTCCTCCAGTTACCAAGTTTTTTCGCGAGAAAAATTCGTTGACGCAGATTCTTGACCGCTTTATTTACCTGTCTCCAGTTGACCTGACTCCAGTTTTCCAACGGTTTTCTCAGTCCGATTGTTGTACTTGCATACACCATCTAACTTGTCCTTGAATTAAGTTTCTTTGCTTAGTCTTTTTCTCGTAAGACCCAAGAGAAGTCTGCTATTCCTTTCGGTCAGGGACAAAGTTTGAATCCCTATCCTATCTATTACAGATAGGCATTTGCTTTTTCTCTCATCCTTTACCCTCCAGAGAATTCTGTCTTCCTTACGGTTAACTTACTATGGGTTTCGACCTTTCCATAGACTCTGTAGGGCTTATCTTGTCGTTTCGTTTAGTGTATGTTCTCCGTTAGATGTTGACTTTTCTGCGATGGGAATTGTCTTCACACGATTCATAGAATATAAAACTAAGAATCTACCCATTTACCATTTTGGTTAGAGCCTATCAGCCTGATTTGGCTCTTTGGGCGATGACGCAGTTTAGACATCAATTCACTTGTGTTCATCTTGGGAGAACTCCCTCTTGCTCCTCACCACTTTAGGCTAGTAGTTAAGGCTACGTTTGTGGTCTGCACTCCGCCTGTTTCGTTACCTACTTGGGCGTGACCAGACTCTTTTTACAGAGTCTTTTTACATGAGGGTATAGAGTGTGAATTCTATGAGAGAGTCGGCTCTCCGTCCTAAACGACCTTTCAAGTCGCGCTTATTCCCCGCCCCTCTCAGTTAGATCTGGGCGTGCTAGTTTCCCCGCACCCAGCTCCCGATGTTCTTGGCTTGCGATGAGAGCTCATGTGGAGATAATCGTGGCAGATGAGAGTGAACCGCTAGAAGGTTATTTATTTTCCAATTACTATGGCAACCATCTACATGATGCAGATGTACCTTTTCATCGCCTAGCATTTTTAAGCCACATTTTCCACATTTATGGTTTTGCCGTTTTAAAGCTTTAGAGGTTTCGCCGTTATAAAGCTTGCTGTTACGCTCACTCCAGTAGGCTATATCTCCGTCGTAGGGAGATTTCTCTCCTTTGACATTGACAAATTTGTTTTCGGAGTAAGGAACCGTCGGGAATGCTTTATCAAGCAGTGTCTTGCTGGTGTAGCGAGATTGTTTCGATTCCTTATTGAATACCTTGAAGGCTCTATTTTGGATAAACCACAGTGATAACCGTGACCCTTCCAACTTACAGTAGCGATGGTAATTTCTCCAGCCTCTAACTACAGGGGCTAATTTCTCAGCTTTGACCGTAGCACCATAATTCGAGTTGTTAACGATGTGTTTTACCGAATGACGGAACGCTTTAAAATTGTCCGCTGATGGAACGCATCTAAATTTCCCGTTGTTCTGCACTTTGAAATGCCAACCGAGGAAGTCAAACCCATCTGTCGTAGCTGTTAGCTTAGTTTTCTTTTCACTAACCTTCATGCCTCGTTCTGCCAGAAATTCGCTGACTTTATCAAGTATTGCCTCCGCATCATCTTTAGGTTTCAGAATTATTACCATGTCATCCGCGTAACGGACTGATTGATGTATTTCCTCAATCCCATTGAGAGCAATATTGGCTAGTAATGGACTTACCACGCCCCCTTGCGGGGTTCCTTGTTCTGGAAATTCTGGATTGACTCCTGATTTTAGACAGCGGAATATTCCGGTCTTGATGCCTTTTGGGGCGATGAGTCGTTCCATTATGCTGGTGTGGCTTATCCTATCGAAGCATTTTTCGATATCGAGTTCGATAACCCGTTTCTCTATTCCGTTACTTATGGAGCGTAGATTGTTGAACAGAACTTTCTGCGCGTCATGCGCTGACCTCCCTGTTCTGAATCCATAGCTGCGAGCGTGAAAAGTTGCTTCGTGTGCTGGCTCGCTTCGCGTATTTTACGAGGCATTGCCAAGCTCTATCGGCGATAGTCGGTATCTTAAGGAGGCGGGTACTCCCATCCTTTTTTGGGATTGGTATTGAACGTAACTTCTGATGTTTCCAGTTGTTACTTTTGGCTCTGAGTTCTTCACTCAGAGCGAACCTTTCCTCAAATGTGAGTGAGGCTTGGACATCGATTCCCGCAGTCTTTTTGCCAGCATTTAGTTGAGTTACTTGACGTATCGCCAACATTCTTGCAGCCCGAGATTTCAGAATTAGCTTTTGAAGGGACTTCGCTTTGGGCTTGTCTCTAACCTGAATCGCTTTAAACACTCGTTTTTGTAGGCGAAATAAGTCCCTTCGGAATTTCTTCCAAGGTAACATCTTCCAAGATTCACTAACATTGCTGCTGTGTCTAATCATGCTCTGCTCTAACTTATGTTTTCTGAACACCGAGCGACCAATTACGGTCTGTCCTACGCGAGCTGAGGGGGTTCCGCTGCTCGTCTAGCCTACGAAAGGGTTCGACTTTCCCCTTGACCCTCAGTTCGTTTTTCTTCGTTCCCTCGGTTAGATTGATTGTTCCTTTAGGTGGAGCCAATTTAACTACTGGATTCCCTGGACTCTTGCCGATATTGAACGGAAAATTCGGCGGGAATGAACTCCAGTAGAGTCGGGAGGTTGGTCTGTGTCCCGCTCTAAGATAAGTTACTTTTCTAGGCTCTGTTTCACCATTGGAACTCCCCATTAACGCCAGTGTCACCTCACATTAGATGTCTGATTGCGTCCTGTTCCCAGCTTCACTCTCCAAGAATCGAGCTTGGTCGGTGTGGGCAGATAGGGAGTCATACCTGAGTCTGGCAGAAGGGACTTGCACCCTTATCAGACCGAGAGTTCAGCCTTGTGGCTGGAAACGTTATGTACGGGCTTTCACCGTGATTTACGTTTCAACGAATCGCACTCGTTCTTCTTATGCCGTCACTTTTTCGGGCATGACTCTTGATGAATTAGCGGCTTTGCTCAGAAGTCACAACGTCAAAGTTGAGGTCTACCATGCGTCGGACACAACACTTAACCAATTTCGGAGCCAAGCTAAAGCCAACCTTACCCGTTCCGGCGACTATATAATCGTGAACTACCAACGCTCTGTTTTGGGTCAGGGTAAAAGCGGGCATATTTCTCCCCTTGCTGCCTATCATGAGCCAAGCGATCGATTTCTGATTGAAGACGTAGCCAGTTATAAATATCCGCCTGTATGGGCTTCTACCGAGAATCTTTGGAAAGCAATGAATACTACTGATTCAACTTCCAAAAAGACACGCGGCTATCTCGTTGTGCGCCAGTAAAATAGAGAATTAGGCATTGCATAGCGGGGCTTCAACACTTAGTCATAAATGGCAAGAATGCGGGTGCGACCAAAAGTAATTGGAGCATTATGCTATCTTTGATTAGAAAATTATCAGTTTTAAAAAGCATTACGCCTAAACTTTTTGCCGTTGTTGTAGCAACCATTCCAGATTATTACGACTACAAAAACGCTCACCCAGAACACGAACCAAATCAGCTAGCTTGGTTTCGCGAGCAACAAGAGAAAGGAATACTGCGAAAGCTGTGGCCCGTTTTTTCCCCACGATGGAACGGGGCTTTGAGTGATTCAGGCAGAAAGTGTGGAAGAGGCTCAAACAATTGTTAACAGCAGCCCCCGTGCGCGGGATGGTATGTTAGCAGAATCTACCAAAGTAGTGGAGTGGCAGGTGCATCTTGGGCGTGAGCGTTTTGAGGATAGTAAATAGGTAGGGGCTAAGCTGTCAAACATCTAAACTGCATTAACTAAGTTGCCTTTATTTTTTATCTTTCGGTTCCATTTCATCATTAGTCCTCCTTCATTTAACAGTTTATGTAACAGTGCTTCTAGTTTTTCAATAGATTCAAATAATCTATTAGCAACATATTCCTTGGCGGAATGCCATACTAATTCAATTAAGTTATAGTCAGGGCTATATAGCAATCCTAAATGAGTTACAAAAATTTATCTTAATTAATACCAACTTAATCAGGATTGGTGAAGCCCAATGTGTTTGCAATTGATTTAGGATTGCTATACTAGGGCAAAAACTCTATGATTAGATTCGGCATCTCTGACGCTATTTTCTGCAAAGTCTCTGCTTTTTTATGAAAACTAGCGTTGTCCAAAATTATCACAAAGTTACAGCCTTTATCTTTAAAGTCTTCCGCTAAATATCCTTGCAATATCCACTCGGCTTTTAAGTCTTCATAAAAAATTTTCAGCACCGCATAAAAATTAGCATAATTACCAGATTGAATAAAATCTACCCGTCTTTTTTTGTGTGAATATCTCACTCACCATAACATTAATACGACCTTTTCTTCGATCTCCTATGAATGCTACTTCGAGTTCCCTTTTTACACCAGTTATTCCTTCTAATAACTCTTAAACTAAATCCACTCTCATCCCAAAACCATACCTGCAAAAGGTCTGGAGATTCTTTTTCTATTCTTAGATATTCAGCTAATTTATCTTTAAATAAACCCCTTTCTACGGTATCTTGCTTAGACTATAAGCTATATAAGGTAAACATACTTTTTTGATTTTAAAATCCTCCTAAGTTGGGTACTACTGAGCTCTATTCCTGTCTTTTCTCCTAGATTTATGGCAAGCCTAGCTGTTGTCCATCTCCAGAATTCATAGCCCTATTTTTCATGCTCAACTTCAATTTTTTCTAAAAGTAAGTTAATGTATTTTTCTGTAGCTTTTCGGTAATTACCCTTCATCCTATTATCTTTAAAACTCTCTAAATTATCAGGCTCGCCATGAATGCTCCAATAAGCAATTTTTCTCAGAGAGCATCCTATTAATTCAGCAGCTTGAGCCTGTGTATTTCCGCTATTTAGCCATAAAAAAATTAAGGCTATTTGCCGAATGTCTGGATGTTCATGCTCCTTTAATACTTGTTGAATAGTTTCTTTGGTCTCGGCACTCAGGAAGTTTTTACTAGGCATTGACTTTTCATAAATATGGTTATATTGTATTATACAATATGCGTTTTAAATGGACAACAGCTTACCCGTTTTGTGAGTGCTGGATGACAGGTACTTCCCGTATCACACTAATATGGAGCGCTCTATTCTTTGCTGTCTAAGTTTTTCAATTGTTCTGCTAGTTGATAAATTTATGGGTAGGAGCGGATCTTTCGTTACAGTGCTTTACATCTTGTCCTATGCAAGTTAGTATCCCGGCTTTACCTTTACAGTGGAGGTGGCAGCTAATTCCTGTTACAGTTGGGTAAGTTCTGGTTGCCTTGGGTGTGCCAGAATACGGAAGTTAATAATAGTTTTTTCTTTTTCGCATGATGAGCGTCAACTATGACCCTAAAGACCACAAGAGCGTAGAAGCTTCGTTCCGAAAAGCTGTCGAGGTTAATCCCAATGAACCAGAAGCTTACATTAACTTGGGAATTGTTCTCTACGATTGTGGCAAGCTAGAAGAGGCGATCGCTCAGTACCAACAAGCCATTCATCTCGACCCCAATCGCTCCGACGCTCACTATCATTTGGGAATAGTTTTCGCCGAACAAGGTAATTTAGAGTCCGCCATGACTTGTTATGAACAAGCAATTCGGATTAATCCTGACGATGCACAGCCTCATGTTGGCATGGCCACAGTTTTTAGCCAACAAAGTGATCGTTCTGCAGCTATTACCCAACTTCAAGAAGCCATTCGCCTTAATCCTAACTTAGTCCCTACTCATACAAGCTCCATACTAGCTCTCAAAACACCAGACCAATTAGAATATGAAATTTCTCAACTTCAGAAAACTATAGCGAGCGCAAATGATTTGTAAATCATCGAGCGTGTATAATGAGAGATGTAAATCTAAGTAGAAGTTGAGATG
>NZ_JAUBTQ010000107.1:0-8998 GCF_036702515.1 Microcoleus sp. BROC3 | reverse complement strand
GGCGCAGCAGTTACAGAAATTGCCCGTTGAAACTCAGGATGTTTTAAAATTAGCCGCTTGCATTGGCAATCAGTTCGCTCTGACAACATTAGCAATTGTTTCGCAAAGAATGGAGACGGAAACGGCAACCGCATTGTGGAAAACTTTACAGGAAGGTTTTGTTTTACCTCAGAGCGAAGTTTATAAGTTTTATCTGGAGGTAGAAAATATTTCTCAATCTACTTCTCAAACGGTTGCCTATCGTTTCTTGCACGATCGCGTCCAGCAAGCCGCTTATTCTTTGATTCCGGAAGCAGAACGCGCGATCGCCCATTATCAAATCGGGCAACTGCTGCTGCAACAGATTTCACCAGAAGCTAGAGAAGAACGCATTTTTGAATTAGTCAATCAGTTGAATTATGGAACCACACTGGTTGTGGAACAGCAGGAAAGGGACGAACTCGCCCAACTCAACCTCACTGCTTGCCGCAAAGCCAGAGCCGCAACGGCTTATCAAGCCGCACGCGAATATGCCACAGTGGGCCTGAAACTGCTGGGAACAGACGCTTGGCAACGGCAATATCAAATGACCCTATCTCTGTACGACTTGGCTGCCGAGGTGGCTTTTTTGGTCGGCGATTTTGAGCAGATGCACCAGTGGATTGAAGCGGTAATCGATCATGCGAAAACGCCTTTAGAACAGGTGCAAGTTTATCAAGTCAAAATCCAGGCATTGGTCGCCCGCAATGAATTTTTAGAGGCGATCGCGATCGGTCAATCTGTCTTCCAAATGTTGGGAGTGAACTTGCCAGACAGCCCAACGTTAGAAGATATTGGGCAGCTTAAGCAGGAAATCGATGCCTTAATTAGCGATCGCTCAATTGAGACATTCATTCATCTGCCGAACATGACTGATGCCCAGCAGTTAGCAATTATGCAAAATGCGGCTCGTCTTACACCCGTCTGTTACATGACAGGCTCAAAGCTTTATTTCCTAATAGTTGCTCTACAGGTCAAATTATCAATTCAATTTGGAAATAGTCCTGTTTCGCCTTATTGCTACGCTGGTTACGCCTTCCAACTGAGAATTCTGTGGGGAGACATGACAAAGGTGCCTCAGTTTGGGCAATTAGGATACCAACTAGCCTCAGAACCAGATGCCAAAAATATTCGAGCCGCAACAGCCCTGTTAATGGGGGGATATGTTGGTCATTGGACGACCCATCTGCAAGAATCGCTGCCCATTCTTCTCGATGGCTATCAAGCTGGATTGGAAACGGGCAATCTAGAATTTATGGGCTACGACGCGCAGTTGTACTCCTTCAATGCTTATTGGTGCGGTCAACCGCTGACCGAACTCGAACCCCAAATTCGCGCCTATTACCAACAGTTGTGCGACCTCCACCAAGTCACAGCAGCAAACTGTGTTTTGGCTTACTGGCAAGCTGCTCTCATTCTGCTGGGTCAGTCAGAGAACGAGATTCTCTTACGCCAAGATTCATACGAAGAAAAAATCCTGGATGAGGCCAAAGTCGATTTTTACCGACTATCCTTCTTTTACCTATATCGATTCACATTGAATTACTGGCTTGAAGACTTTGCCAAAGCCCAACACGATGGGGATCAAACCCGACAGTATTTGGCCGGAGGGATGGGTAGTGTCGTTGAACCGATCTTATATTTCTATGATTCTCTGACCGTGCTGGCTACTCCTGGTGAATCGATGACTGACTCGGAACCGCGATGGCAGCGAATGGAAGAAAATCAAGCCAAGCTAAAAGAATGGGCGCATTATGCTCCCATGAATTACTTGCACAAATATCATTTAGTTGAAGCCCAAAAGTATCAACGCCTCAATTGCAAAACAGAAGCGATAGAATTTTACGATTTAGCAATTCAAGGAGCCAAGGACAACGGTTATATCCAAGAGGAAGGATTAGCCAACGAACTCGCCGCCAAGTTCTACCTTGACTGGGGCAAAGAAAAAGTTGCCGCAGGCTATATGCAGGAGGCGTATTACTGTTATGCCCGTTGGGGTGCTAAAGCCAAGGTTCGAGATTTAGAAAAAAGGTATCCGCAGTTACTTCAAAGCATTGCTAAGCGAGAAACCGTATCAATAAATAGCACCCAGTCGATCGCTTCAACCACAATGACCGATACAAATATACTAGATTTTGCGACAGTGATGAAAGCCTCGCAAGTGCTGGCTGGGGAAATTGTTATTGACAACTTACTAGCAAAATTACTAAAAATTGTCTTAGAAAATGCAGGCGCCTGTTCGGGCTTTCTCATCTTAGATAGAGGAAGTGAGCTGTGGATAGAAGCAGCGGGTACACTTGTTGAGTCAAACCAAGTATTTGTGCATCAAGCGGTGTCGGTTCAAAACAGCTTATTAGTCCCACTTTCAATAATTAATTATGTTGCCCGAAGTCAACAAGATGTGGTTCTGGATGACGCCCGTAGAGCTGAAATTTTTCTCAATGATTCTTACATTAAATTGCATCAACCTAAATCCGTTTTGTGTACTACTATTCAAGGGCAAGGTCAACTCATCGGTCTTGTTTACTTAGAAAATAATTTAACTACAGGCGCGTTTACTCCCAACCGCTTGTCAGTGGTCAGAATGTTGTGTTCCCTAGCGGCAATTTCTATTAAAAATGCCCAACTCTATGACCAATTAGGGGAATACTCGCGAACCCTGGAACGTAAGGTGATGGAAAGAACCCAAGAATTGCAACAAGAAATCGCTGTCAGAATGCAGACAGAAATAGCCTTGGGCCAGTCTGAGGAAAAGTTTTCTAAAGCCTTTCGTTCCAGCCCTAGCCCGATCGCGATCGCCCGATTCGCAGATGGACGCTACATCGAAGTGAACGACAGCTTCCTCAGCACTTTTAGTTACTCTCGCGAAGAGGTAATTGGTTTTACAGCAATTGAGTTGAATCTTTGGGTTAATTTAGAAGAATGTGGTAGATACAGACAGCTATTGCAAGAATTAGGAGTGCTTCGCAATCAGGAATTCGATTGCCGTACTTCCTCAGGCGAGATGAGGAAGATGCTGGTATCATCAGATATTATTGAGCTAGGTGGAGAAGCGTGTATTCTTGTAGTCACTAACGATATCACTGAACGTCAAAGGGTAGAAGAAGCGCTCAAAGAAAGCGAGGCTAAATACCGTGACTTAGTTGAAACATCGCAGGATATGATTTGGTCACTTGATACCGAAGGGCGTTATACCTTCGTCAACGCTGCTGTCAAACATATTTTTGGTTACTGCCCTGAAGAAATGATAGGGCGAAAATTCAGTGATTTTAAGTCCCCTGAACAACTTCCCAAAGATAACGAGATATTCCACCGCACGCTGAACGGAGAGTCCGTTTTTCAGTATGAAACTATACACTTAGCTAAAGATAGCAGACCTATCAATCTCCGGGCTAATGCAATTGTAGTACGGGATTCTGAGGGAAATGTTCTAGGAATAACTGGCACAGCAAGCGATATTACGGAAAGCAAAAAAGCAGAGGAAGCCTTACAACAAGCCAAAGAAGTGGCAGATGCGGCTAACAAGGCTAAAAGCGAATTTTTATCAAATATGAGTCACGAACTGCGAACTCCCCTCAATGCAATTCTCGGCTTTACCCAAGTGTTAGCCCGCGACTCATCCCTTTCTCACATACAGCAGGAACAGATCGCCATCATAAGTCGTTCTGGCGAGCATTTGCTGGCACTGATTAATGACGTGCTGGAAATGTCCAAAATCGAGGCAGGTCGGATTACCTTAAATCCTACTAGCTTTGACCTGTATCATTTGCTCCATTCTCTCGAAGAAATGCTCAAACTCAAAGCTGATTCTAAAGGTTTACAGCTCAGTCTTAACATCAATTATAACATTCCTCAGTATGTAAAGACTGACGAAAGTAAATTGCGTCAAGTCTTGATTAATCTGCTAGGAAATGCAATAAAATTTACGAGCAAGGGAAGTGTGACACTTCGGGTTTCAGCAATTAGTGCCAAACAAAAATCGGCAACAGAGAATGAACAACAGACTATTACGTTTGAAGTGGAAGACACGGGCCACGGCATTGCTCCTACTGAGGTAGATTCTTTATTTGAGGCTTTTGTACAAACTGACACGGGTCGGAAATCTCAAGAAGGAACCGGCTTAGGTTTACCCATCAGCAGAAAATTCGTACAACTGATGGGAGGAGACATTGCGGTCAGCAGTACCTTGAATCGAGGAACTATTTTTAGTTTTGATATCCAAATTAGCTCACCTGATATGGCTGAAGTTCAACCTCGACAATCAAGAAAACGGGTAATAGGTTTAGAACCCAACCAACCCTCATATCGCATCTTGGTGGTTGATGATAAATGGGAGAGCCGTTTGCTATTGGTTCATCTTCTCGAACCGCTTGGCTTGGAGGTGCGCGAAGCCGTAAATGGTCAAGAAGCTATTAGAATCTGGGAAACTTGGAAACCTCACCTAATTTGGATGGATATGCAAATGCCTGTGATAGACGGATATGAGGCTACCAGACAAATTAAAGCCCAGATTCAAGAGGAGGCTACCCCGATTGTTGCGTTGACCGCTAGCGCTTTTGAGGAAGAGCGAGCCATTGTTTTATCATCAGGCTGTGACGATTTTGTGAGCAAGCCTTTTCAAGAAGAAGTTATTTTTGCCAAAATGGCTGAACATTTAGGGGTACAGTATATCTATGAAGATTTACCGAACTTTACATTATCTCAGCTTGAGGGTCAAGACTTGAGTGTAAAAGCAGGGGAAGAAACTGAATTCTTGAGGACGAATTTAGCGGCAATGCCTGCGGAGTGGGTGATACAGTTACATCAAGCAGCTATCGATGCTGATGCAGAGCTGATTTTAAGTTTGGTCGCCGTCATCTTCAAATCCAATACTTCTTTTGCAGAGACTATCGCCGATTGGGCTAACAATTTTCGGTTTGATAAAATCACTAACTTAACTGAAGAAATGATTCCATGAACAGCCAGCAATTAGAATCTCATTTTGCCAATCTTTTAGTGGTTGACGATACCCCAGACAACCTGCGTCTTTTATCCACTATGTTGAGCGACAAAGGGTATAAAGTTCGGGGCGTAATAAATGGGGAGATGGCATTAAAAGCAGCGCGTTCAACTCCACCCGATTTGATTTTGCTCGACATCACGATGCCCCAGATGAACGGCTATGAAGTTTGCCAACACCTAAAAGCGGATTGCAGGACTTCGGGGATTCCAGTAATTTTCCTGAGTGCCCTAGATCAAGTCTTGGATAAAGTCACAGCATTTGCTGTGGGAGGAGTAGACTACATCACCAAGCCATTTCATTTAGAAGAAGTTTTAGCTCGTGTCGAAAATCAACTAACTATTCAGCGTTTGCAAAAAAAATTGCACGATCAAAATGCGCGATTGCGGGAGTCCGAAGCTAAAGAGCGGGAGAAATCCCAGCAGCTAGAGCTGGCTCTACAACAGTTACAACATACGCAAGCTCAACTCATCCAAAGCGAGAAAATGTCAAGTTTGGGGAATGTCGTAGCGGGGGTAGCTCACGAAATTAACAATCCGATTAGCTTCATTAAGGGGAACCTTTCCCCCGTAACGGAGTACACTCAAGATTTGCTGAGACTGGTGCGCCTCTACGCAGAAGATTGCCCCAATCCCACAACAGCTATCCAGGATCAACTGGAGGCGATGGATCTCACTTTTCTCAGCAATGACTTGCCGAAATTAATTGCTTCTATGAGAATAGGAGCTGACCGGATCGAAGAAATAGTCCGCTCGCTGCGGAATTTTTCCCGACTCGATCAAGCTGAGTTGAAAGCGGTGGATATTCATGAAGGGCTTGAAAATACGCTGATGATTTTGCAGCATCGGCTGAAAGATGAAGCAGACCAAACGATAATTAAAGTGGTAAAAGAGTATGAGTACCTGCCAAAGATAGAATGTTATGCGGGGCAAATGAATCAGGTTTTTATGAACGTCCTGACCAATGCGATTGATGCGTTGCAGTCACAAAAAAGTTTGGCAAAAGAGGCAGGTGATAACAGCCCCATCCCTACTATTACTATTTGCACGAAGTTACTTTCCGACTTGCAAGCGGGTATTTATATTACTGATAATGGGCCGGGCCTAATAGAAGAAATTCAACAACGCATTTTTGAACCCTTTTTTACAACGAAGGAAGTGGGAACAGGAAAGGGATTAGGGTTATCGATTAGCTATGCTATCGTAGTGGACGGGCACGGCGGGCAACTTCGTTGTCTTTCGGTACCCGATCGAGGAGCGACATTGGCAATCGAAATTCCGATTCACCACTCTAAAAAACATTTTTCTAAATAAATTTAGGCAGGGTTATAACAACCATGTATTATTGACCGCAATTTAAAGAAATTGCTTTTTACAGCACGACGATATCGACTAATAACGATTTAGCTGACATTTATTATCCTAAATCATCAGCTCTTAATTCGGGCACTTACTGTTTCCAGATCGCACTTTTATTGCAAGGTGCGCTTTTAGATAAATCATTTTATTCAGATTACGCTAGCCTCGTGGCGCGGTATGGCTTGGTGGTAGTCGTTCCGAACAATTTGCGCCCTTCGCCCTTCAATCCCACTTCACCCCCTAACTTGGTGTCACAAACTTCGCAAATTGCGCCGGTTTTGTCCCAAATGGCGATCGAAAACACCAAGCCCACATCTCCGATTGCGTTTGTTGTCGATACGCAGCGCCTTGGTTTATTAGGTCATTCTTTTGGTGGTGCAGTAGGTTATCGAGATTATATTTACTATCAAGGTGACGCCCTCGATCCGAATCTCCGTGTTACCACCGTTGCAGTTCCAGAACCATCTTCTAACCCACCTTCGGCCCTTTGACAGTCAGATTCAGATATTTTTGACGAAGCCATGAGGTTTGCATCAATTTTGAGGAAATTCCAAGTCAACATTCACTATTCGTTGAGAATTGGTTTAACAATACTCCGGACAGTTTTTGAGACCGAGGCTGAAACCCTCATTCTACCGTTAGCATTTGACCTCACTGAGAAGGCTGAAACCAGCATTCTGCTGTTAGTGATTGAAAACTGTCCGGACTATTGGTTTAAGAGGAGACGGTTTTTCCTGTGAAGGTCTGAAACTTTCGCACAGCAAGAGGTTCAGACTCGTGAAAGACGAAAATTATCACAGTGTGACATTTTAAGGGCGCAAGGTGGGTTCTCACTGTTCCACCGCTGCATAGGTTTCAATTTTGTGACTTCCATCACTTGTAACACGGACTTGGTTCACCGAATATTTTCAGTATTATCACGGAAAAAAACCAGCAGCATCACTTGCTCTTAAGGGAAACCAGGAGATGATTAAGGTGTCGAGTTCAAAGCAATACCATGTCTCCAGTCAATCTTCTCCCCGGCGCTATCAACGAATTAATCGCCACTGTCACCGATACTCACCGCCTCACCAAAGCTGACCGCTACGGCATGATGGCCGCGATCCTCGATGAGTCCATCAGCGAAGAAGAACGCGGCTCGCTCGATCGCCTGATTCGCTCCCTGGTCAAAGGTCGGATTCAAGTCAGTGATGAACTCTCCATCGTCTCGTAAACAGAAAGCTGGTTGAGAACTCGACACTCTACAACAGCTTTCCGTTGGGAAAGTTGAGACAAGTCACCGATATAGCGATCGCCCTGTACAAGAATAGCTTTTTGTATAATGCACTTTTGACATAGGCGATTAGCATTCGCAACTTTATCAACATCATGACGGATAACATCCAGCATCTCATCGAGCCGCACATTCAAGATTTGGGTGGATTCCAAGCCCGCCGCCTGCTTCCCTCAGACGTTTTACCACTGGTAGGCCCGTTCATCTTTTTTGACCATCTCGGCCCTGCGGTGTTTCCACCCGGTCTGGGCGTGGATGTCAGGCCCCACCCGCACATCAACTTAGCAACCGTCACCTACCTGTTTGAAGGCGTTTTGCTGCACCGCGATAGTGTCGGCAGCGTTCAAGAAATCCGTCCTGGCGCGGTGAATTGGATGACGGCAGGGCGAGGGATTGTCCACTCTGAACGCACGCCTGACGATGAGCGCAGCAAAGAAGCTATCTTGCATGGCATCCAAACCTGGATAGCACTTCCCGATGAATACGAAGAAACTGACCCCTGGTTTCGCCACCATCCCGCAAGTGAGCTGCCTGTTTGGGAGGATGCAGGAGTTTCTTTCACCCTAATTGCGGGTGATGCCTATGGTCGCACTTCCCCAGTTCAAATATTTTCACCCATGATTTATCTGGACGTGCAACTGACTCCCGGAACAGAATTTACCTTGCCGGGCTGTTACAGCGAACAGGCGGTTTACAGCGTAACAGAGGGGCTTGTGATCGATCGAGTGCCTTTAGAACAACATCGGTTGGCAGTTCTAAATTCAGGCACATCGGTAAACATTTCTACTTCAGGCCAAGCCCGCTGTATTGTAGTTGGCGGTGAACCTGTTGGTGAGCGGCATAAGTGGTGGAATTTTGTTTCGAGCCGACGCGAGCGCATTGAGCAGGCCAAACTCGATTGGACAGAGGGACGGTTTGCTCAGGTTCCTCAAGAGACAGAATTTATCCCGCTGCCAAAATAGCTTCTACCTATTTACTCTCCCAAAAACGCTCGCGCCCAATATGCACCTGCCACTCTACGACCCTAGCAGCATTGGTAACAAGTTAGAAGGGAGTAGATTTTGTCAATACGCCTTTGTGTAGAAATATTATTGAATAATAATGATAATCAAAGAAAGGGTAAGGGTGGGAGAGTCCGCCGTCTGCAGACTCCCCCGCCGGCAGCGATTATCATTATTAATAAGTTGTTCGCTCGCTCTAGTTGCGGGCGATCAATATATATAGCAATCCTAAATGATTTTCTATATCTAGAGCAATCCTAAATCATTTTCTCTGTGTAAGTATATTGACGTATTTTGGGGAAATCAAATTTATGTTCGTTAGTAAAAAAGTCTCTCCAAAAATTTGACA
>NZ_JAUBTQ010000106.1:0-9172 GCF_036702515.1 Microcoleus sp. BROC3 | reverse complement strand
TAAGTTATTAATACATTACTTGAAGTTTGACGATATTCCCATTCCTGGGACATTCATACCTTGATTCAGCAACGCCACAGTAATTCTTGAATGCCTAATCCCGTGAGTGCTCATCAAGCCATCCTCAACGCTTTAAGATGCTGCCCTCATCGCTATTTCTAGTCTGGCACTTTCAGCAACAAGTTACGCCCACGCTCGCTACACAACGCCATTTGCGATCGCCAACCCCGTTTTTGAGGAAAACTAAACCAAAACCGCAACACGCCATGCCCAAAATCCCTGAGTGCGACCATTGTCTCCTCGCTCACCCGCAACCCACACCTCATCTGTGCCGTCCATCCCACAGGCTCAGACACCGACACTTGCCCGGACTTTCAAGAAAACCCTAACACTGAACCCGATGAACTGTGGGAACCCGAACGGGCAAGCTACTATGGCGGCCAACTTATCCTGCAACGCCCGGCAACGGTGGACACCAAGCAGCAGTTAGAGCTGCTGGACACGCATCCACTGTTTACCGGCCGGTGTCCCCAATGTGAAATGACTTACCCCCAATATGAAACGCCGCCTGTTCATTGAGATTGTTCGGCTTGCGGATGGATCGATGATTCGGTTTGAGGTGATGGTTGACAACGATAATTATCAGCAACGGGAAACACTCGCTCGACACCCCACTTGAAAGTGCAGCCGACTAATCCCCCAACAAACACCCAAAACGCGCATTGAGGCAGCACGGTTAACAACACAATCTCATGAGGGCACAATTGCCAAAAGCGAAACATGAGCTCACTTTTGTTGAGTAAA
The DNA here is from genome assembly GCF_036702515.1 of Microcoleus sp. BROC3. Taxonomy (NCBI): domain Bacteria; kingdom Bacillati; phylum Cyanobacteriota; class Cyanophyceae; order Oscillatoriales; family Microcoleaceae; genus Microcoleus; species Microcoleus sp. BROC3. Next base: position 8,368 of record NZ_JAUBTQ010000106.1, on the reverse strand, counting down.
TTACTATGTTACAATCAGCTCCGATAATAATTAAGTTTTCAAATCAGCCTTAACCTCACGCTCAATTTCCTTGCAATCGGTAGAATAACAATGACTATCAACTTAGCTGGCTATCAATTCGTTGAAACCCTCCACAGTGGGATAAGAACTTCAGTCGATCGCGCTCGGAAGGATTCGGACTTTTCCAGCGTGATCGTCAAAACGCTAAAGGCTGAGTATCCCACTCTTTCTGACATCACCCGCTTGCGGCATGAATATCAAATTCTGCAGAGCTTGAACGTAGAAGCGATTATCAAAGCCATTAGTTTAGAAAGCTATAAAAACGGTTTAGCACTGATATTAGAAGATTCAGGCTCCGAGGCTCTCAACGATTGGATGAAGGGTGAAAAAATCACAATCATTCAATTTCTTTCTTTGGGTCTCCAGCTTGTCTCTGCCTTAGCAGAACTCCATAAACATAATATTATTCATAAAGATGTAAAACCACAAAATATTATCATCAACCCAGCCACTGAAAAAGTTAAAATTATTGATTTCAGCATCGCTTCGCGCCTGGAGCGAGAAAATTCGACGCTCAGCCATCCAGATTTGCTCGAAGGCACACTCGCCTATATGTCCCCAGAACAAACTGGCCGGATGAATCGGTCAATTGACTACCGCACTGATTTTTATTCACTCGGCGTTACCTTCTATGAAATGCTCACAGGCGAGTTGCCTTTTAATTCCACCGACCCGCTGGAATTGGTACACAGCCATATTGCCAAAACTCCCATTCCCCCTCACCAGCTAAATCCTGAAATCCCACCCCAAATTTCAGCGATTGCGATGAAGTTATTAGCTAAAAATGCTGAAGACCGCTACCAAAGCACTGAAGGACTAAAATTTGATTTAGAAACTTGCTTGATCAAACTACAGGCTAGCGGAGATATTTCCAACTTTGTTGTTGGAAGTGCAGATAAAGCAGGGCAATTAAATATACCGCAAAAGCTCTACGGTCGCGACCAAGAAATTGAAAAAATTCTAGAAACTTTCGATCGCGTTGCCAGTGGCACCAGCGAATTAATGCTGGTTTCCGGCTATTCCGGGATAGGCAAAACAGTTTTGGTGAATGAAGTTCACAAACCCATTGTGCGGCAACGAGGCTATTTTATTGCGGGGAAATTTGACCAGTTCAAGCGCAATATTCCTTATGTTTCCCTGATGCAAGCATTCCAATCCTTAACTCAGCAACTTCTAACCGAAGGCGAAGTAGAAATCCAAACTAGGAAAGAAAAACTGTTATCCGCTTTAGGCGATAACGGACAAGTCATCATTGATGTTATCCCTGAAATCGAATTAATTATTGGCAAACAGCCACCCGTAGCTGAGCTAGGGGCAACTGAAGCTCAAAACCGTTTCAGTCGCGTCTTTAAACAATTCATTGGCGTATTTACGACTATTGACCATCCCTTAGTTATCTTCCTCGATGACTTGCAGTGGGCGGATTCGGCATCGTTGAAATTAATAGAATTGCTAATAACTGATTCTGATAGCAAGTATTTATTGCTGATTGGGGCATATCGAGATAACGAAGTTTCTCCAACTCATCCGACTATTCAAATGATTGACAAGATTCGCCAAACTGGTGCGACGGTGAATAATATTGTCCTTCAACCATTAGACCTGGTTCATGTCGAAGAATTAATTGCGGATACTTTAAATGAATCGGGCGGTTCGGAATCCCTGTCTGTAAAGACGCGAAATTTCGCGTCTCTACTTTTTAATAAAACGCAGGGCAATCCTTTCTTCATAAGTCAACTCCTCAAAACTCTCTATCAAGAAGATTTGTTGACTTATGATTTATATTCTGGCGTCTGGCAATGGAATATCGACCAAATTCAAGCGATCGGCATCACCGATTACAATGTTGTCGAACTGATTGCTAGAAACATACGCAAATTGCCCGAAGATACACAAAAAGTATTAAAACTGGCTGCTTGTATTGGCAACAGTTTTAACTTAGAAGTTTTGGCGATTGTCAATCAGGAATCATCCTTAGTCACGGCGGCGCAATTGTGGGAAGCACTTCAAGCAGGGTTAATTTTACCTTTGAGCAATGAATACAAAATTCCCCTCGTATTTACTCAGGAAGAATCTGGCCGTTTTACCTTAACTGATGTGAAGGTTGACTACAAGTTTTTACATGACCGGGTGCAGCAAGCTGCCTATTCTTTGATTCCAGATGAGCAGAAAAAAGAAACCCACTTAAAAATCGGTCAACTGCTGTTGCAAAGTACAACGCCAGAAGACCGAAAAGAAAATATTTTCGCTTTAGTTAACCAACTCAATTATGGTACTGACTTACTTACCACTGAATCCCAAAAATATGAACTAGCCCAATTAAATCTGATTGCAGGTCAGAAAGCGAAAGCTGCTACAGCCCACGATTCCGCCGTCAAATATTTGCAAGTAGGTTTATCTCTGCTAGCGGTAGATAGCTGGGAGAATCGGTATGAACTGACATTAAGTCTGCATGAGGAAGCAGCAGAATCAGCATATTTGAGTGGTGATTTTGATACAATGCAGAGATTCGTTGAGATAGTACAAAACTGCGCCAAAACGCTGCTGGACAAAGTGAAAGTGTACGAAGTCCAGATGCAGGCTTACATAGGGCAGAACAGGCTGCTAGAAGCGGTTAATACAGCGCTACAAGTTTTAAAGCTATTAGGGGTCGAGTTTCCCTCTGAGCCGAAACCGTCCGATATTGGGCAGGCACTAGGCGGAACTGCGGCAATTTTGAGTGGAACGCGAATTGAGGATTTAATTGACCTGCCTCGAATGAGCGATCGCTATAAACTAGCAGCCATCAAACTTTTATCAAGTATCTTTGCTCCTGCATATATTGCTGCTCCTACACTGTTGCCGTTGACGGTGTGCAAACAAGTAGATTTATCCGTCCAATATGGTAATGCTTCTGTTTCTCCCATTGCTTATGCCAATTATGGTCTTCTGCTTTGCGGAGTTGTGGGAGATATTGATTCGGGTTATCAGTTTGGTCAATTAGCTTTAAGTCTGCTGTCAAAGTTAAATGCTCAAGAAATCAAAGCCAAAACAGTCGTCATAGTAAATATATTTATCCGACCTTGGAAAGAGCATCTGAGACAAACATTAGAGCCTTTGCTATCAGCTTACTCTAGCGGATTGGAAATGGGAGATTTAGAATTTGGTGCTTTTGGTCTATTGGTGTACTCTTATTTCTCTTATTATACCGGCAAAGAACTGACTGCCCTTGAAAGAGAAATGGCAATCAACAGAAATGCTATTCATAAAATTAAGCAGAAAACAGCGCTTAATTATCACGAAATTTATTGGCAGGCTACCTTAAATCTGCTCGGAAAAAGTGAAAACACCTGCCGTCTCCAGGGTGAAGCCTGCGATGAGCAGATAAGATTGCCCCTGCACCAGCAAGCAAACGACAAAGCGGCAGTTGCCTACATATATTTAAATAAAATTATACTTTGTTATTTATTTGAAAATTACTCAGAAGCGATTGAAAATACTGAGAGAGAAGAGAACTATTTGGACGCATTAGTCGCAACACCTCATCTTCCTCTATTCCATTTTTACGATTCTTTAGTACGGTTAGCGGTGTATTCCCCTAGCCCCGCGCCTGGGCAACATAAAATTTGCGATCGCGTACAAAGTAATCAAGAAAAAATGCAAAACTGGGCGGCTTATGCCCCCATCAATCATCGGCATAAATTATATTTAGTAGAAGCAGAAAAGCATCGGGTTTTAGGCGAAAAAGTAGAAGCAATGGAGATGTACGACAAAGCGATCGCTCTTGCTAAAGAAAACGAGTATATCAACGAAGAAGCACTAGCTCACGAACTCGCTGCCAAATTCTATTTGTCATGGGGTAAAGAAAAGATTGCCCGCACCTACATGACCGATGCTTATTATGCTTATATGCACTGGGGAGCTTTAGCTAAAGTTAAACATCTAGAAGAAAAATACCCGCAATTAATAGCGCGAGCCTCTGTGGTCACCGAAACCCCTTTCGACCCTACGAGGACAATTCCTCCTTTGACCATTACAGGCGGTCAAACAGAGTTGCTAGACTTGGCAACTGTAATGAAAGCATCTAGTGCCATTTCTAGCGAAATTGTTCTACCTAACTTGCTCACCAAGTTAATGAAAATTTTGATAGAAAACGCAGGCGCTGAAACAGGATCGCTTATTCTCTCAAAAGAGGGTCAACTTGTTATAGAAGCGGCGGGGACTAAAGATCAAGTCCGAGTGCTGGAATCTTTACCAGTATCAACTTCTGGGCTAGTGCCTATCTCGGTACTTAATTACGTCACCAGAACTCAGAAAGATGTCGTTTTAAATGATTCCAGCCGCGAGGAAATCTTTAACGCCGACCCCTACATTGCCCAACACAAACCAAAATCAATTTTGTGTGCGCCTATCCTATCTCAAGGTAAGTTAAGTGCCATCCTGTACCTAGAAAACAACGTGATTGCTGGCGCTTTCACGCCGAAGCGGGTAGAAGTGTTGCGGATGCTATCGGGACAAGCTGCGATCGCCTTAGAGAATGCCAACCTCTATCACACTTTAGAAGTCAAAGTAGAAGAGCGGACCGAGGAATTAAAAGCCAAAAATACGCGCCTAGAAGTAGAAATTCAAGAGCGACAGCGAGCCGAGCAAGCGGCCGAAGCCGCAAACCGCGCCAAGAGCCAATTTCTCGCCAACATGAGCCACGAACTTCGCACACCGCTCAACGGCATTTTAGGTTATACCCAAATCCTCAAACGAGACATAGATTTAACCAGTCAGCAAATTTCTGGTATTAACATCATTCATCAGTGTGGCGAACACCTCCTAACTCTAATCAATGACGTTCTAGACCTCTCTAAAATCGAAGCCGGAAAAATGGAACTCTACCTCACCGAGTTTCACCTGTCAGACTTTCTCCAAGGCATTACTGAAATCTGCCAGATTCGCGCCCACCAGAAGGGAATCTCTTTGATTTACGAACCGGTAACTCCACTTCCCACTTGCGTCCAAGCCGATGAAAAAAGGTTGCGGCAAATTCTCATCAACTTACTCGGTAATGCCATAAAATTCACAGAAAAAGGAGGCGTTAGTTTTAAAGTAGACAGACTGGACACTCAGCAATCTTTGTCATCACCAATCGCCAATCCCCAATCCCTAACAGCGAAATTTATTTTCCAAGTAGAAGATACAGGCATTGGCATCGCGCCGGAGGAACTCTCAAAAATATTTTTGCCCTTCGAGCAAGCCAGCGGTTCAGTTAGCCAGATAGAGGGGACAGGATTAGGGCTGCCAATTAGTCGCCAATTAGTGGAGATGATGGGCGGCGAACTGAAAGTACAAAGCTCTTTAGGTAAAGGCAGTATTTTCTGGTTTGAGTTAGAGTTGCCTATTACCGAAAGCTGGGAAGGGTATCAAAAAGAACCTGAAAAAATTATCAGGAGTTTCTCAGGCGAGCGGCGGAAAATTTTAGTCGTTGACGATCGCTGGCAAAATCGCTCTGTCCTAGTTAATCTTTTAGCTCCCATTGGGTTTGAATTAATGGAGGCAACGGACGGTCAAGACTGCGTGAATAAAGCGCTGTTATTTCAACCGGACTGTATTATAATTGACTTAGTAATGCCAGTCATGGACGGCTTTGAAGCCGTGAGGCGGATCAGAAAAATCCCTCCATTGAAGGATGTAATCGCGATCGGAACTTCTGCTAGCATTTTATCCGGCGATCCCCAAAGCATTTTCCACGCTGGTTGCAACGCTTTTCTCCTCAAACCAATTCGGGCAGAAAAGTTATTAGAATGCTTGGGCAACCATTTAGGTTTAGAATGGGTTTATGATGAGCGAACAACTTTCAGTTCAGAAGGTATCTTCACCCATCCCCCTTCCCAAATCCAAGACCAACAACTGATTGCTCCCCCTTCGGAAGAAGTTGCAGTCCTGTTCGATTTAGCCATGAAAGGTGAACTCCTCAGTATTGAGAAGCGAGCCAGCAAGCTGAAGGCAATAGATATGCGTTATGCACCTTTTGCCAATCAGTTGCTTGAATTAACCAAAAACTTTGAAGAAGACAAATTAGTAGAATTTGTTCAACAGTTTAGATGAGGACTAAAAATGACTAGCGAATCTTTAGACAGAGGAACTATTTTAATTGTGGATGATACGCCCACTAATCTGGGTTCAGTATTGGATTTTTTGAGTACATCTGGCTTCACTGTTTGGGTAGCTCGCAGTGGGTCTAACGCTCTCAAAAAAGTGCAATATTGCCAGCCGGATTTAATTTTGTTGGATGTTCTGATGCCAGAAATGGACGGATTTAAAACCTGTCAACATCTAAAAGCAAATGACTTAACTAAAGATATCCCCGTCATTTTTATGACCGCGCTGGACGATACAGAAAGCAAAGTCAAAGGCTTTAATGTGGGGGGAGTTGATTATATTACTAAGCCCCTTCAACAGGAAGAAGTTTTAGCTCGGGCTATCACGCACCTGAATCTGCGAAATCTAACTAAAAAGCTTCAGTCGCAAATTGTCGAGCGCGAGCGAGCGCAAGCCGACCTACAAGTTTTGACACAAGAGCTAGAGAGGCGAGTAGAAGAGCGCACCGCTGAACTTTCCCAAACGAATGAACGCCTCAAACAGGAGGCTGCTGAACGCAAGCTTGCAGAAGCAGCTTTGCAAGCATCGGAAGCGCGAGAGCGGCACAAAGCCCTACAGCTCGAAAATTCCCTGCACGAACTCAAGCAGGTGCAAAGCCAGCTCATTCAGAGCGAAAAAATGTCCGGGCTAGGCCAACTCGTAGCTGGCGTAGCTCATGAAATCAATAATCCAATTAATTTTATTTATGGAAATCTTTCCTATGCTCTGGAATATTCAAAAGCTTTGGTCACTATCCTTGACCTCTACGAAAAGCACTATCCTAATCCGGCTCCAGATATACAAGCAGAAATCGCAGCAAGCGAGCTAGATTATCTCAAAGACGACTTGCCTAAATTGTTCAAATCGATGTACTTAGGAGCCGATCGCATCCGCGAAATCGTTTTATCTTTGCGCCTCTTCGCACGGCAAGAAGGATATGAAATGAGATCGGTCAACCTTCACGAAGGCATTGACAGCACGCTAATGATTTTACAGAGCCGACTAAAATTTAAGTCAGACCGCCCCTCGATTGAAGTGGTGCGGGACTATTGCCCAAACCTGCCTGAAGTGGACTGTTATGGGGGAGAAATGAATCAGGTATTTATGAATGTACTTGCAAATGCGATCGATGCTATTGACGAGTGGAACACGCAGAGATCGCTAGAAGAAATTAAAGCGAATCCTAGCGTGATTCGGATTAGCACAGAAATAACCAGCAACAATTACGTAGCTGTCCGAATTGTGGACAATGGGCCAGGGATATCGGAAGAGGTTCGTCGCCACGTATTTAACCCGTTTTTTACGACAAAACCCCCCGGTAAGGGCACAGGTATTGGGCTATCGATTAGCTGGCAAATTGTAGTGGAAAAACACCGGGGAAGCTTGGGGTGTATTTCTGCACCAGGCGGGGGAACAGAGTTTACTATTGAGATTCCGATTCGGCAGGAGTCTCCTGTCTTGTCGCTGTCAGCTTGATGTTGTGCAAAAAGTTAGTGAATCTATGGGGTTGATTTTTTAGGACAATTTCAGGATAGCAAGTTAAAAAATTTAGGGGCGATCGCGCTTCGATGTTACTCTCTAACCCACCACTGATTTCTCACCTACAGAATGAAGTATTCGGGTGCGATAGCCCTCAAAAAAATCCACCTGTAAATAATCTGGATTTTTAACAAATTGGAGTTTAGACTAAGCACGTCTTAAAGCGCGGTTAGATTTCAAATTAAGAACGGCAATGGTCGCTGGTGAAGAGCTATGAGGCGAGGCTCAACCACTAGCATAGGGCTTGCTGAATAATCGAGCGCAGTTGACGTGGCGAAAGGTTATTCGATCGCGCGATCGAGAGTAAAGTCGCCGTGATAAACAGGTAAAATAGGTCAAAAGCCGTGCATCACCACCTGCGATCGTGTACCGAAAAGTTGAGCTTGCCCCAAAACCCCCATCCGAGTTTGAACTGCCCTTCGGAGGAAGCTTGTCACTCCTTCAACCGTTGGGTAAAAATGGCCCAACTAATCCCGTGGTCAGAGTTTGAATCAGAATATGCCCAAAATTTCCCCACAGAAATGGGGGCACCGGCCAAATCCTTTCGGATGGCGTTGGGAGCATTAATCATCAAAGAAAAACTTGGAATTAGCGATCGTCCAAGAGTAGAACAGATCCGTGAAAACCCCTATCTACAATACTTTATTGGTCAATCAAGCTA
>NZ_JAUBTQ010000105.1:0-9536 GCF_036702515.1 Microcoleus sp. BROC3 | reverse complement strand
TTTGAGCTAACATTCTCATGAAACTCATGCTCGATCGAACCCTCAATCGATTTATGAATGATTTGCGATCGCTATATCACTGAAAAGCCTAAAAGAAAACCCGAACAACCCAGGAAAAATATCCCTGGGAGTGATGCAGATGGCAACAGTGGCATTAACCCAGCCTTAGCTAGACCACCTAAACCGCCTAAACATAAATAATAGATTACAAAAGCGATCGCACCTCTCAATCCCCATCCCACCAGTAAAGAGATAGTTGATGAAAACAAAGCCTTTTAGTGAATTGCGAAATCGGGTGACACCAGAGCGAAGAGTAAAGAACGAAATTCGCGCTCAACTCGCATTACTCCATCTCACTCTTGTGGAACAGCGAAAAGCGTTGGGTTATACAGATGAATAACTGGAAAAAGACCTCAGCAATTTTGATTCTGCTTTTTCTGAGTTGGATACGAGAGAGGATATTAATGACAGCTCTTATACAAAATAAATAAATCAACCCAAAATAATGCCTTGACTTCGATAGATTAGAGGCTAAACTAATATAGAGTTTTACCATAAAAGTTTCTCCCCGTTCATGAACATTGCTTATCTAGTCAACCAATATCCCAAAGTCAGCCACAGCTTTGTCCGCAGAGAAGTGCTAGCCGTTGAAAATTGCGGCATGAAAGTCGCACGTTTTTCGATCCGATCGTGCGAGTCTGAACTCGTTGATGGGGCCGACAAACTAGAGCAAGAATTGACTAAAGTAATCTTAGGAGTTGGTGTACAGGGGTTAGCGTGGGCTTTGCTGCGCGTTGCTGCAACTAGGCCCATTCGATTCATCGAAGCTGTGCGGTTAATGTTCAAAGTTGGCTGGCACTCGGAACGGGGGATTTTGCTGCATCTGGCTTATTTAGCAGAAGCTTGCATTCTTTTAAATTGGTTTGCAGAATCGGGTATCGCACACGTTCACGCTCACTTCGGGACAAATTCCACAACAGTCGCAATGCTGTGCCGCGTGCTTGGCGGCCCGACTTACAGTTTCACCGTTCACGGCCCTGAAGAATTTGATAAAGCCACACTTCTTTCCTTAGACGAAAAAATTAAACGATCGACCTTTGTAGCAGCAGTTAGTTCCTTCGGTAAAAGTCAGCTTTTTCGGTGGTGCGATCGCACTTTTTGGTCAAAAATTCGCGTCATACACTGCGGCGTAGATGCCGCATTTTTAGTTGCACCCTACGTCCCCATACCCGCAGCACCCCGCTTAGCTTGCATTGGCCGGCTCAGCGAACAAAAAGGTCATTTGTTATTGCTAGAAGCTGCTAACTTGCTAGCAGTTCAAGGCTTAGAGTTTAAGTTGGTACTCGTAGGAGACGGGCCGCTGCGATCGGATATTGAAAAGCAGATTCTGCAACTCGGCCTGCAAAATCATATAGAAATTACCGGCTGGGCCAGTGGCGATCGAGTTCAGCAAGAGATTTTAGCTTCACGGGCCATGGTATTGCCTAGTTTTGCTGAAGGTTTGCCCGTCGTAATTATGGAAGCCCTCGCTCTCAATCGGCCCGTAATTAGCACATATGTCGCTGGCATCCCGGAGCTCGTAGAACCCGGTGTTTGCGGTTGGTTAGTTCCTCCCGGTTCCGCAGAAGCATTAGCCGTAGCGATGCGCGCGGTATTGGAAGCACCTGTAGAAAAACTAGAACAAATGGGGAAAACAGGAGCTGAACGGGTTGCTCAACAACACAATGTTGATTTAGAGGCAAAAAAATTAGTGGCGCTGTTTGAGAGTGCTTGAAAATGGTGCAAAACCTATTGATTAACTGACATCTTGCACCATTATTAATAAGTCTTTCAAGGGCGGGATCTCCTGCCCACCCCACAGGCAAATTAATTGTTTGTGGAACAGGCCCGAAAGCCTGTTCCTTTAATTAAAGCAACCTACTTACAAACTTTTTAAGGAATAGGAACAGACCGCAACAACTTGTCAACAATCGCCTTAGCCCTCCTTCCCCCCGCCGGAATCAATCGGTGAGACAGTACGTGCGGTGCCAAATATTTCACATCATCAGGAGTCCCATAATCCCGGCCCTCCATAAACGCCAAAGCCTGGGAAGCCCGGTGCAAAGCCACCGCACCCCGGGGACTCACCCCGAGAGTAATCTCCTCATCCTCCCGCGTCGATCGCACCAAATCTACAATATACTGTTTCAAAGACCCTTCCACCTTCACAGCAGCGCACAAACGGCGCAATTCCTGCACCTCTTCCAAAGAAATACAAGGCTGCAAATCTTCAACTGTAAAAGTATCAGAAAGCCGTTCCAACATTTGCAACTCTTCCAACGCAGCGGGATAGCCCAAAGTCAAAGACAAAGTAAACCGATCCATTTGCGCTTCCGGTAGCGGAAAAGTGCCTTGATATTCGATCGGGTTCTGAGTCGCAATCACAAAAAACGGCGCGGGAACATTCCGAGAAACTCCATCTACTGTCACCTGCTTTTCTTCCATCACTTCCAGCAAAGCTGACTGAGTTCGCGGCGTCGCCCGATTGATTTCATCGGCAAGCAAAACATTAGCAAAAACTGGCCCGGGTAAAAACTCAAACTCTCCGCTGCGCGGATTCCAAATATTAGTACCGGTGATATCCGTCGGTAACAAATCGGGAGTGCACTGAATCCGCTGAAACTTCCCATCGATCGATCGCGCCAAAGACTTCGCCAGCAGAGTTTTTCCCACACCAGGCACGTCTTCCAGCAGCGCGTGCCCGCCCGAAAGCACTGCTACCAATACCAAGCGAATAGCATCGGCTTTGCCAACAATAGTCTTGCCTAGATTTTGTTTGAGCCGCTCAATATGTTGTCTCATATCCCTGATTGCTAATTGCTAATTGCTAAGTGTTGATCGAACATCAAATTGCCAAATTCTTGAGTCTTTGCCTTCCGAACTTCGTATTCGTACAACTAGAATTTAGTCTGACTCATCTTGCACCATTTTTAAAACCCATCGCCTGTTCTAGATCACATAATTATTAGACTTTAGCAGTTAAGAGGCTTCTAGCAATATCGCAATCTGCCTGAATTTGAGTTTTGAGAGCATCCAGAGAAGCGAATTTTTGTTCGGGTCGCAAAAACTCTACCAAACTCGCGCTCAAGGTTTGACCGTACAAATCCCCAGACCAATCTAACAGGTGAACTTCCACAGTGGGTTGTAAGCCGTCTACCGTCGGGCGGCAGCCAACATTCATCACCCCATTGACAAAAGATAAATTTGATGGTGTGCCGGGAATTAGAGATTTGGGATTTTCCCGCTGATAGGAAGAACTTTCCTCTTTCATCTTTTCCCATCCCTGCTTCAGCAAGACTCGCACCGCGTACACGCCAAAACGCGGCAAAAATTTTTCCGGGGGCAGTTCGATATTAGCAGTAGGAAATCCGATCGTCCTGCCCAGCCGCTGTCCGCCAACCACAGTCCCGACTAAACTGTAAGGTCGCCCCAGCAACTGATTCGCTCTTGTGAGGTCGCCGGATGCCAGACCTTCGCGGATTGCAGAACTGCTGATCCGATCGCCCTCACCGCAATTGTGCAGGGGTACAAGAGCAACATCAATACCGTAACCCGAGGCGATCGACTGCAAATCTACAGCCGTTCCAGCGCGTCCCCGTCCAAACCGAAAATCAACCCCCACACTAATTCGACTCGCTTTTAGTTGCCGCACCAGAATTTCCTCGACAAACTCAGAAGCAGTCAAAGCCGCCAATTCTCGATCGAACGGCAGCAGCACAAGTTGCTCGACGCCCATTGCTTCAAGCAATTCTACCTTTTCTGCCAGAGGCGTCAGCAGTTTTTTGGGTTGACCCGTAAAGAATTCTTGCGGGTGGGGATCGAATGTCACCACTGTGCTGTAGAGTCGATCGACTCCATCAGAATTTCGACCGGAGAGGCTGTTCCCCTCTGCCTTGGTCTGCCCTATCAAACCATCAAAATTATGGTCGCTGTCGGCTCGATCGGGCGGTGCTGCTGAGTCGTTGTAGCAGGTCGCCGGAGGTTCGCTTTCCAAATTTTCATCTCTGCCAGCGTTGGAGCGCAAGTTTTGCCCCGACGCAAAAACCGTCGCAGAATTTTGCCCAGGCGATCGATTTAAAATTATTGGCTGCACGACTTGTCGATGCCCTAGGTGCAAACCGTCAAAGTTTCCCAAGGCAACAGAAGTTGGAGTCAGAGCAGCGGTACAAGAAGAAGTTACCCACACGCTTAAGATTTTGACATACTTAGCCAGATTGCGATCGCCACTCGATTTTAGATTTTAGATTTTAGATTTTAGATTGACTCCGCAGATGCAATCTGGGAGGTTGAACTTGGGTCTCAACTTTTTGATTTTCCACGACGGGAGTCGGTGGCTTGTATCCGTCTTTGAATGAGGTCAGTCCTAACTTAAATTTGAGATTTCCGAGCTCAAGACTTCAAAATCAGATAAATCCTTATGAGGAGGCAGCAACTGCAACGACAAACCTTCCCGCGCCATCAAACTGTTCGGGAACCTTTGAGCCACTTGTTCTCCCACCCTGTCTAAAAACTCGTCATTGTGCAGCGGGTCGTGGTGAAAAATCACCAACTTTTTAACATTAGCAGCCTTTGCCACCTTCACCGCTTCCTGCCAAGTCGAATGTCCCCAGCCCACCTTGCTGCTCTTCTCCGAATAATACTCCTCATCGGTATAAGTAGCGTCGTAGATCAGCACCTCAGCATCGCGGGCCAAATACAGCACATTTTCGTCTAAACGATCGGGCAAATGTTCGGTATCAGTCACGTAAGCAGCCGAATACCCCCGCCAGTTCACGCGGTAGCCTACAGCTTCCCCGGGATGGTTCAACAAAGCAGTTTCCACCTTAATATCTCCGATTTCGAGCGGTTGGCCCACTTCTATATCGTTAAATTTCAGGTCGGCCCCCATAATTTGCAGGGGCACCGGAAAATTCGGGTGGAGCATCTGGTCGTGGAGCCGCTGCTGGATAGTAGCATTATTAGGAGAAGGAGCAACTGCCCCGTAGATGTGAAAACAATTGCCTGGAATAAAAGCTGGGACAAAAAATGGGAATCCTTGAATGTGGTCCCAGTGAGAGTGAGTAAAAAACATATGAGCTTCTACGGGCATCTGAGACAGGAGAGTTTGTCCCAAAACCCGCAATCCAGTACCGCCATCGAAAATTAGGCGGCTGTCACCCACTCGCATTTCTACACAGGGCGTGTTGCCCCCGTAACGTACTGTTTCAGCCCCGGGAGAGGCTATGCTACCTCTAACGCCCCAGAAGTGAACCGTGAATTGGTTTTGCATACTAGACATGGGTTTTCCTGCAAGATTGTTCCGGCGAGCCATCGGTAAGGTGTTTACATATTAGTAAGGGCTTTACCATCAAACCCAAGCTCTTTGACGGTCGAGTTCCCCACTGGTTGGAAGTGCTAAGAGTCTCGCTTGCCAGAGAATGCAAAACTGTTGGGCTTGACAACTGAGCAAGAAATTACAAGGTAAACTAATGAAGTCTCGATCGTAACTATTGTTTTCCTCTATTCACTAGCCTAACCTCCGCAGACACACTTTGGGGCAGGAATTCTGCCTGAGTCTGGTCAAAAGCGGCTGTTTTTCTCGCCTCCGCACTTGCCGAACAGGATCGCGCGGTCGGTTTTTTGCCTTGCTGCTTGACCGGTTTGAACCCGGATGATGGGCTCCCTCAACTCCCGTTAATTCAACAAAAATCTTAGCAGTTTAGGAATGCTCATGCTAATTATCCAACAATACTGTCTGTGTCTGGATTCTCGGCCCGCCCGGAGTCTGGGGTTCGGTAAGCTAGCGGTCAAGCTGAACCCAGCTTCATCTGACACCGGGGCTAGCAGCGAGGTCCCGGGCAGGCGGGCAAAAGGCTAAATTTTTGTCGCGCAGTTCTTTGGGGACGAATTCCAGCACTCAAAATTCCCTCTATTTCAGAAAGTTTAATTTTTTTTGGTTTTTGCAGTCATGCTAACTCCGATCGCCATTCTGTCTCAAGAGTGATGCAGAAGTATTCGCTGTTAACCTATCGTGGTTTTCTCAACAATCTTCAATTGCTCTATTTTTGGTAAGGATTTCTCGGAATTCAGCGCAGTTGCTGTACTCGCCACGGGGTTGAATTTCCGGTATCATAGAGTCTTAGAGTCTTGTTTGCCGAGAATCTAAATCAGTGCTAAAAAAGCCTGGATAACTTTAACTTATTTTTCAAAAAAGTCAGTATGAATCAAGTTAAAAAAACTACAACCAAGCTGAATCGATCGCCAGTGAAATTTTCCGATCGCACTTTGGAACTCGGTAATCTCGCCTTGAGCGAATTGTCTTTAGAAATGACTGATAGCCAAGCTTTGAGAGAATTTAGTTCGGACGATCGCCTGCCGGGAACCCCAGCAGTGACAGGCCCGACTGCCGAAACAAGGCGTCGGAGGGTAGATGGTAAGAGCGAGTGGGCCCGATCGCCTGCGGTTTCTACAGCCTTTCTCAAGTGGCTGCTAGAGAGTTTGACTAGATCGAAAGGTTGGCTGGCAGTTGTCACCCTGGCAGCAGTTTGGGGGTGGTGGAACAGTCAGTTACTGTTTTCGACAGGCTTGGGGATAGCAGCGATGATGCTGGTTTACCGAGGGCAGTCGCGGGACTGGCAATGGCTGCGATCGAAAGGCGAGCAATTTTGGGAGGGCCCGAACCGCCGATTTGTTTTAGCGGTGGGTACGGGCGGCATTGCTACCTTGGGCGCTTACATGAGTTTGGCGATTTGGGCGGAGTCCGAGAGCCACTGGATGGCTTTGAGCCTAATTTTGCAGAATTTGGGTACGATCGCGATTCCCTGGCTGTTGCTGCGGCAATGGTTGAATCTGGGGGCCGCAAAAGATGAAGTGGCGCTCGATCGCATTCTGGCGGATTTGACTGATGCTGACCCCGTGAAGCGTTTGATTGCTGTGCGGCAAATGACCGATTTGGTGAATCAGGGTGGGTTTGGTCCTGTGAGTTCCGTCAAAAGTTCGATCGCCTGTTCCCGCGCTGCCGAGTGTTTTCGCCTGATGCTGAGTCGGGAACCAGAAGCTTTAGTCCGCAATGCCCTTCTCGAAGGTTTGCAGACTTGGGACACTACATATGGCATGGCTTTAAAATCCAAACATCAAGTCATCGACTACTAGCTGACCGTCAAAAGCGTAAAAAGTAATTCGATGAATATTCGGAGCTTTTACGCGCAGGGGAGCGCTAGGGGCGATCGGAGAATTAGATCCGGCGAGATTGGGGGCCGGCATTTCATCCTGAACAATTGGGTTGCCGTCAATGTCGCAAGCAGATAAAACAGTGCGCCGCGAACTGGTGACAAGTCCTGACACCCAGCGAACAGGATACTTAAAAGTTACTTCGATCAGTCCGCTTTTGGGGGCTCCCATTAACACTGTTGCCCCAGAACCCGTGAAAAATGCTGGGTTTGAAGGTTGGATGGCAACGGCATTGGTAAAAGTCACCCCCCAATGTGCAAACTGGTGTTCTACTACTTCAAAGCATTTCAAGTCTTCTAAAGCTACGCGAACCATCGCCGCTACAGTAGCGCGCGATCGCATCTCCGATCCTGCGCCCGATCGTTCTGGAGTGGCGACAAAAGACTTTTTGCCGTTTAAATCCATGCTTCGACAGGCAGTATCAAATTCTGCCAACCCGTCAGATTGAAGACTGTTTGCGTCAACCATAAAACCCTCGCGATCCCGTTTCCTAAGCAGTTGCATTTTTAGTAGACCTCCCTAAGATTAATTGTTTCTTGTGTTTGGGAATTTATAGCGGCCGTGCCCGTGATTGCCAAACCTGCTATTTAGGAATCGAAAACCGATCGCCCCCCCTCCAACAAAGACTTTCGACCTCAAAAGCCACTGCTCCGCCAAATATGGTGATTAATTATTTATGATTGGCTCACGGCTGCAAACCTGCCTTCAACCTGAAAGCGAGATCTAATACTCCCGCTTTTCCAGGGCCTGCTTTCCGGGTCGGCGAACAGACTCCATTCTGTTGAGGGGTCTTACCCATCATTTTGCTATTATCTCCGATCGGCGGTAGTTTGCAACTGTGATGATAACTACAAAGCGGAACTGCCCAAATCGCAAAGGTTACTTCCTGTCTGTAGTTTCACGGTTCACTTGTACTAAAATAGATTTAAATCATTACTCAATCTTTACAAAAACGCCACCAGCTTTGCAAGTTTTTTAAACAGAGACGGGGCGGTGGAAAAGAATCTAAAATATAACAGCGATTGAGGTTAGTTTATGCTTGTACCCCTCGGCTTCGGTCAGCGATCGATAGTTACTTCTCTCGGCAGAATGGTTTACTACACTGCTGAAAAAATGCCTTGGATCGGTTTGCCGACCTCAAGTTCGGAAAATAAACCGAATTTAGTATTTTTTCACGGTTTTGGGGGCGGGTCGAGTGCCTACGAATGGTCGAAAGTTTATCCGGCTTTTGCGGCTGAGTATCGAATTTTAGCACCTGATTTAATTGGTTGGGGACGATCGGAACATCCGCCGAGAAATTATCAGGTTGAAGATTATATCACAACTTCGATCGAATTTCTTGAAAAAACTTGCGGCAGTCCGACAGAGGTGATTGCTTCTTCGCTGACGGGGGCGATCGCGATTCGAGCTGCGATCGCCCGGCCGGATCTGTTCAAATCCCTAATTTTGACGATACCCAGCGGTTTGTCGGACTTCGGACAAGATTACGGCCGCAGTTTCTTCGCTAAGCTAGTGGGTACGCCGATTTTAGACAAATTGCTTTACAGTACCGGAATCGCCACAGATGGGGGCATCCGCAGCTTCCTCGAACAGCGCCAATTTGCAGATCCGAGCCGCGTTTACCAAGAAATTGTAGACGCTTACCTCGAATCTGCCTTGGAACCAAATGCAGAATATGCTGCGCTGTCTTTTGTACGGGGAGATTTGTGTTTTGATTTGTCGCTGTACATCACTCAGCTAACAACACCGACAGCCATTATTTGGGGAGAAAAATCGCAGTTTACCGGGCCCGATATCGGCCAGCGTTTGGCAAACCTCAACCCCGAAGCAATCAAAGTTTTTCAACCTCTGGAAAACGTAGGTTTGACTCCGCAGTTAGAAATTCCTGCTGTCACCATTGGCTTAATTCGGCAATATTTAAAATTGCTTTCACAAGGGTGAAGAAGTTCGCCAACGAGCAATGTACCAGATGTAACGGATGGAGGAAGAGGGAAGTTCGGCAACGGATTCGCTTTCTTCGGATGTAACGGATGTAATATCAAATCCGGCAGCATCGGAATTAATATTACCCCACAGTGGTAGGCCAGTGCATACTCGAACCATGAGGACACGCCAATGCCGTTTCCCTACCCCAATTAATTGTAAGGAAACGGCACTGACGTGTCCTCCGTTTATATCAATTCCGGTAACACCGGAATTGATATAACGGATGTAAGGAATGAGAATTAAATAACTTACAATGCGTGATGTTCTTGTGGGATGGGCGTCCCGCCCGTCCAGAAAGGGCG